>CBFIFN010000001.1:0-56915 GCA_965661885.1 uncultured Burkholderiales bacterium
GGGCAACACTTCAGTTTTCCCGGTTGCGGAGAACCAACATCGCAACGGAATACTAGATTTAACGATTTCTCCTGCGCGTATCTCAGGCTCTCTCGCGGTTAAGGCGACAAAAATGGCTGTATCGCTAGCTGAGGCGCTCCGATACGAGGGGATATTGTGCGTCGAGTTTTTTGTTTTGAAGGATGACGTATTAATTATCAACGAAATAGCGCCTAGACCCCATAACAGTGGACACTTTACAATAGACGCGTGTAACGTTTCCCAATTTGAACAACAAGTGCGTGTCATGTGCGGACTGCCCTTGAGTCAACCAATTCAACACGTCCCTGCCGTTATGGTCAACCTCCTGGGAGACCTTTGGGCCAAAGGAGAGCCTGATTGGTATCGAGTCTTACAAAATGATCGTGTTCGACTTCATTTGTATAATAAGGGCCAACCGCGATCGGGCCGTAAAATGGGACATTTAATTGTCGTAGATGCGGATTTGGATCAAGCTTTGGCCTCGTCAAAGGACATTAAGGCATTACTAAAGTAAACGTTAATATGAGCAAACCAATCTCGATCTACGAGACAAGAATCACCTCTTTGGAATTTCTTTACAGAGGAAAAGTTCGCGATATTTATAAGATTGATGACGATCGTCTTCTGGTTGTCCAAACAGATCGATTATCAGCATTTGACGTCATTTTGCCGGATCCAATTCCCGGCAAGGGCCGCTTGCTTACAGATCTTTCAGTGTTTTGGTTCAAAAAATTATCTAGTGTTATTTCTAATCATTGGTTAAACCAATCCCCAGAGGACTTTGTAACTGCTGAGGAGTTGAGTCAAGTGGTGGGTCGCGCGATGGTCGTGCGAAATCTTAAGCCCTTACCAGTGGAGGCGATTGTTAGGGGATTTTTAGCAGGGTCCGGCTGGAAGGAGTATCAGCAATCAGGAAGTATCTGCGGAATCGCACTGCCGCCGAACCTCAGGGAGGCGGAACAATTACCCCAAACGATATTTACTCCGTCAACAAAAGCTGATATCGGAGATCACGATGAAAATATTTCTTTTAAGCTGCTAGAGAAAAAAATAGGCGAGGATTACGCGAATAGGATTCGCAATATTTCTTGTAAGCTGTATGAAGAAGCCTCTACTTATGCGCTAGAGAGGGGAATTATTATTGCCGATACTAAATTTGAGTTTGGCACTGATTCGAACGGTGAGCTTTACCTTATCGACGAGGCGCTAACCTCAGACTCCTCAAGGTTTTGGCCTCAAAATCAATATGCTATTGGGGCGAGCCCTCCATCGTTCGATAAACAATTCGTGCGGGATTGGCTTGAATCCATTTCTTGGGATAAAAAGCCACCAGCACCTGATGTGCCGGAAGAGATTGCTGAAAAAACGGCAGCTAAGTACTTAGAGGCGTTGACGTTGCTTACGAAATGAACCTGAAAGGGGGATTTTGATTAAAAAAATTACTACGGATGTTTGTGCGGCCGCGCGTTTATTAGCTGAGGGGCAACTGGTTGCGTTTCCAACGGAAACCGTTTATGGGTTGGGCGCTGACGCATTGAATCCGATTGCGGTGCGACGCGTGTACGAAGCAAAGTCTCGACCTTTTGATCACCCTTTGATTGTTCATATTGGGCATAAGCACTTGCTTGACGAATTTGCTGTAAAAATACCTGAAAATGCCAGAGCTTTGGTTAATCATTTTTGGCCTGGCCCACTCACTTTAGTATTGGAAGCTTCGGATCGAGTGCCGCGTATTGTTACAGGCGGTCAAGATACTGTGGCGATAAGGCTCCCTGCACACCCCCTGACACTTTCCTTGTTAAAGGAATTTAAAGGTGGAATGGTCGGGCCATCTGCCAATAAGTTTGGTCGGCTTTCTCCAACCAATGCGTCGGACGTGGATAGAAATTTTGGATCAGAGGTGGGGCTTGTTCTCGATGGAGGAGCTTGTGGTGTTGGTATAGAATCTACCATCATCGGATTTGACGGTGAGAGTCCGGTTATGTTGCGGCCCGGTATGATTACCAAGACGGCTATATCGGAAGCGATAGCGACTGGTTTCGTGAACGTTGGTAGTAAATCCCCGAGAGTTTCCGGGTCCTTGCCTTCGCATTATGCACCCACAACAAAATTGATCCTTCTGGAATCAAACAATATTAGGCGTTATCTAAAAGAGAATGTTGAATTACAAAGCGTAGCGTTGTTAACTTTCCAACCTTTTTGCATAGCACATCCAGGGCAGGTGATTCATGCGTTAAAAGATCCGAACGATTATGCAAAGCATTTGTATCAGCGCTTAAGAGAGCTTGACCAAGGCCCTGCTAAAATAATAATTGTAGAGTCAATCCCCTTTGGGGATGCCTGGGACGGTATCCGAGATAGGTTGGTCAGAGCAGCAGGTTCGCTTTAGTTGGCGTTGATTAAGTAATCAAGCGCCTCAGAAATCCCACCTCTATTAAAAGGAAATGAACATATCTCCAATCCCATCTCAATGCCTGATAGGACACCAGTTAAGGACAAATCATTAAGCTCTCCTAGGTGACCAATTCGAAATACCTGATCATTAAATTTGCCGAGACCTGTTCCGAGTGACATGTTGAATTGACTTAAGATTTTTTCTCGTAACTGATTCGCGCTAAATTTATCAGGTGTCATCACGGCGGTAACGGTATTACTAAATGCCTTTGGATTCTGACACACCAATTCGAGACCCCAGTGTCGAACCGCCGCTCGAGTGGCCGCCGCGTGGCGCGCATGTTTATTAATAACGTTTTCGAGTCCGATTACATCCAGTATGAGTTTGAGCGATTCTTGTAATCCGAAAATTAAATTTGTTGCCGGCGTATAAGGAAAAAAACCTCTTTCGTTATGACTTATGATCTCATTCCAATCCCAATAACTTTTTGGAAATTGAGATTTAGCATGACATTTTAAGGCTCGATTGCTTACTGCGTTAAAGGATAAGCCTGGCGGCAGCATGAGACCTTTTTGAGAGGCGCCAATGGACACATCGGCTCCCCACTCCTCATGCTTGTAATCAATGGAAGCGAGAGAGGACACCGTATCCACTAGTAAGAGGGCTTGATGCTTTGTCTCATCGATTGCTTTTCTTATCGCAGGAATATCAGAGGTTACGCCAGTCGATGTTTCATTATGAACGATACAGACTGCTTTGATGTCTTGATTGATATCGTTTTTTAAATGTTCGAATAACTGTGCGGGGTCGACAGGCGAACGCCAATCGGATTTAATGACTTGCACCTCAAATCCAAGGTTAATAGCAAGGCGTCTCCATTGGGCTGCGAAGTGTCCTGTCTCGTATATCAAAATGGTTTCACCCGGGTTAAGTACGTTGACGAGGCTTGCCTCCCAAGCTCCAGTGCCGGAAGCGGGAAACAAAATAACCGAATTGGTCGTTTTGAATATGCGTTTTAAATTAAATAATATTTCTAGACCAAGTTTTCCAAATTCCTCACTCCGGTGGTCAATGGTTGGCTTAGCAAGTGCTGTTAGCACAACATCGGGAATATTTGTCGGGCCAGGGATTTGAAGGTAATGCCTACCAGGCGAATGGTTACTCATGTTTCACTTCCTATAAGCGAGTTCTCGTTTGGGGAGGTTCATTATGTGCATTGTATTTTTACAGAATTTGTTCGGCATATTCGAATCAGTGTATCTCTGGGTCATCGGTGACGGCATTACCACTTACTAAAAAATCAAAGTCGAATTTGTTTTTAGCCTGCTGAACATGCTTAGAGAATAAGTGACTGTAACCTCGTTTGAGGTGATTGTCTGACATACCTTCGCGCGCTAAATATAGTTAATTTCGAAGTCACCGTGGCATACTATATGGTCGCAGTCAAAATAAAAATACTAAGAGTAAAAGGAAATACAAAATTTAGCAGCCTAATCTGCGGGACTTAAGTTGAGAGACTGAGATAAAATAACGAGCGAGTAGATCTTTGATTTTTGGCTGGATAATTACCAAGAGAGGGTTGATTAAATGATTAATGATCGTATAGACGTAAATATAGCAGGAGGCCTCGATGTCCCCTTGCCCCGCATGGTCCATGTAAGACAGAAGTTTGAGCTCTCTAAGATTTCCAGCGTGGCCGATACTGTGGCTCAGGAATTCACAAAAATTGCTATAAAATCCAAGATTAAGCCAGGGATGACAATTGCTGTGGGCGTCGGCTCCAGAGGCGTAAATAATATAGCCGAATGCGTTAAATCAGTCGTCGAAGAAATTAAAGCGTTAGGAGGAGAGCCTTTTGTTTTTCCAGCGATGGGTAGCCACGGCGGGGCAACCGCTGAAGGCCAACAAGAGGTATTAGATAGCTATGGCGTTACAGAGTCATTTATAGGTTGTCCAATTCGGTCTAGCATGGAGGTTGTAGAGATCGATAAGGCTGAGGACGGCATGCCGGTTTTTATGGATAAGTTCGCAGCTGAAGCCGATGCTATAGCCCTCGTGTGTCGCATAAAGCCGCACACAAATTTTAGAGCACCTATTGAATCAGGTATTGTAAAAATGCTGACGATTGGGATGGGTAAAATAATAGGCGCGTCTACACTGCACACGTACGGCATGGATATGTTTGGTGTACTGTTGCCCAATGTGGCAAAAATAGTCATGGCAAAGAAAAACTTCTTGTTTGGAGTAGCCATGGTTGAAAACGCAGCTGACGAAACGGCGATTGTTGAAATTGTTCCAAGTGACGAGGTGCTGAGCCGGGAACCATTGCTTTTATCGCGGGCGAAGGAGTTGATGCCGAAATTACAATTCGAAGACATCGACGTTTTAGTGGTTGAAAAAATCGGAAAAAACATTTCCGGGTCAGGTATGGATCCGAACATAACGGGCCGTAATTGTCGTGATGTCGAATGGGAGATGAGCCCTAATGTAAAGAAAATTGCTGTGCTGGGACTAACTCCGGAAACACACGGCAATGCCACTGGTTTAGGCGCCGCGGATGTCATCACAATGGACGTATATCGGGAGCTGGATATTGCTAAGACCTACGCCAACGTGATCACGTCGATGTACTTAGACGGCGCGGCGATACCTATCATTATGAACAATGATCGTGAGGCAATACAGCTTGCGGTAAAAACCGTGGTAAGAGTTAAGCCAGAAAACATAAAGATCGTGAGGATTTCTACGACACTCGAAGTCATGGATTTGCATGTTTCCGAGAATCTATTGCCCTACATCAAAAACAATCCAGATAAATTTGAGATTTTAGGTGAACCAGAGGCCACTAAGTTCGACGATAACGGTAAAATTTACCCGATGATGGCTGCGAGCGCACACGTCAACGCATAAGTTTATTTTGTTGTTATTACGTAATTTATTAAAATGGCGAAAATGCGAGTTCACTTAGATCCTACAGGCGGAGTCGCTGGCGATATGTTTATTGCCGCCATTTTGGACGCCAAACCTGAATGGTATGAAGGGATGTGCAAGGCTATTAGTGACGCTGGTTTGCCCAAAGAGATCGCGTTATCTTTACTGCCTCATTCCGACTTTGCCCTCACGGGGACGCGCTTCAATGTAGAGGAACCTGAGGCAAATAAGCATCATCACATGTTATTTTCTGACATCAGAGAGATGCTCATGGAGTCTGTTTTGGCAGTTAGCGTGCGTCAAGTAGCGATTGATATTTTTTGCCTCTTAGCAAAGGCTGAAGCAGAGGTGCACGGCAAGACTATAGAAACGATTAGTTTCCATGAGGTTGGTGAGTGGGATTCGATCGCGGATATCGTGGGAGCTGCTTATCTGATTGATAAGTTATCTGCTTCTTGGACTCTCGGGTTATTGCCATTGGGGCGCGGCACAGTGCAGACGAGCCATGGCATATTAGCCGTGCCGACTCCTGCTACTGTAAAATTATTAACAGGTTTTAATTTTTATGACGACGGTCTGGATGGCGAGCGTGTTACGCCGACTGGCGCCGCCATATTGGCATACCTTCAACCGAAGCAATCGGGGGCCGCGGAGGGTGGCAAATTAGTTGTATCAGGTACGGGGTTCGGTACTAAATCACTCCTTGAGAAAAGTAACGTTCTGCGTGTCCTGATGTTGTCTGGACTAGAGCAACAAAGTCAAAGTGACAACATTTATCAAATTGATTTTGACATTGATGACCAGAGTGCTGAGGACTTAGCGATTGGTCTGAATCATATTCGTGCAATCTCTTCAGTTCTTGATGTGTCTCAGGCGGTACTTTTTGGTAAAAAGGGTCGGGTTGTAAATTCAATTCGCATTCTCGCTGAGACTACAGATGTCGATAAGGTTTTTGAAGCATGTTTTAATGAAACGACAACAATAGGTTTACGCTACCAAGAGTTGATGCGTGTGACTTTAGATCGTTGGGAAAAAAAATTCATGACTGATGGGCTAGAAGGACGAAGTAAATTTGTAACCCGACCACATGGAGTAACGCTTAAAGTTGAATCGGACGACCTTGCCTCAACAAAGGGACATGCTAATCGAGAGCGAATACGAAGATATATCGCGGCAAAATGTGAGACTCCAATTGATTGAAGGAATATCCGAACATAAAAAAGACCTATTCGCGTTGTTCGCTGACATGCAGGAGATTTCAGTTGCGGTTAGTGGTGGTATTGATAGCATCACACTAGCAATGTTGGCACACCAAACGCCAAACGTTTCTGTGCGAATGTATCATGCCGTTTCACCTGCGGTGCCTCGCCAGGCGACTGAACGAGTGAAGCAACTTGCTTTCGATTTTGATTGGGATCTTGAAATACTAAATGCTCAAGAATTTCGAGACGAAAGTTATTTATCTAACCCCGTCAACCGTTGTTTTTTTTGTAAAACAAATTTATATAAAGCGATATCAACTTTTACTGAGGGCGTTATATTTTCTGGTGCAAATATGGATGATTTATCCGATTATCGACCGGGACTACAAGCGGCGCGAGATGCAAATGTTCGACATCCGTTTGTGGAAACGGGTACAGATAAAAAAATGGTCAGGACCATTGCGAAACAAATTGGTCTGGAACATTTGTCAGAGCTGCCGTCGTCACCCTGTCTCTCTAGTCGAGTTGAAACAGGTACACGTATAGATCCGGATCTCCTTCCGCTAATTAATGAGGTAGAGCTTTTGATTAAGGAATTGCTCTTCCCAGAACCGAAGACCGTTAGGTGTCGTGTTCGAGCTAATGGCTTAGTGATTGAGTTGGATCATGAAGCTGCAGGTGGTTTAACGCTGCAAAAAAAGGAGATATTGAAAGAAAAGATAGCTCAAGTTTTTAAAATAAAAAATCATAAGTATCCAGTGAGATTTGAAGTATATAAAGTCGGTAGCGCGTTTATTCATTTGCAACCCATGCGGACTGTGAAGGCACAATGAGCTTGCAGAAAGATGTTGAGTTAGACTTTAATCGAGAGAACCGTATAGGACTTGATGAAGCCATATTTTGTGAAGGAAAAACGGCTGGTCAGATCGCTGAAATCCTTCGTCAGGCGCATTCAAAGCAGCATCGATTTCTGCTCACGCGTCTATCGCAGGAGAAACAAAAAGATGTGCTTAGCTTAGGCGATTTTGATATAGATTACGATCCGACCTCGAGGACGGGATTCTATCCGACGCCGCATAACCTTTTGAGCGATGGTCATGTTTCGGTTATTTGCGCAGGTACTTCAGATGTTCCTGTGGCTAGAGAAGTTATGCGCACTTTACAATATTACGGACATCTTGCAATGGAGATCTCAGATGTGGGGGTAGCGGGATTATGGCGGTTGCTTGATCGATTGGAAGACATTAGATCTGCTAAGGTTATTATCGTGGTAGCTGGGATGGATGCTGCGTTACCAACCGTTTTGGGTGGATTGGTCGGTCAGCCGTTAATTGGGGTGCCTACGTCTGTTGGTTACGGCGTAGCCAATGGAGGGAGCGCCGCCCTTCATGCGATGCTCGTCAGTTGCTCTCCTGGGATAACTGTCACGAATATTGACAACGGGTATGGGGCTGCATGTGCTGCTTTGAGAATTCTCAAAACAGCACACAATCAATAGTTAGTGATTAGCAAGTTCGGCGGCTATCGCATCTATGCCAGCTTGAGCGCAAATCCCGTCGTCACTTGCTGGTGCGCCAGAGACCCCGATTGAACCAATGTGTTCGCCGCTAGCGGTCATCACTGGAAGACCGCCCTCAAATGCAGCGACGCCAGGAACGTGTGCGATACCCGGAACTCGAGTCGCGGCTATCTCTTCAACGACTTTAGTAGAGAAAGGAAATCCGGCTGAAGTTTCTGCCTTAAGGATTGCGATTTCAATACTCTTTAAAAACGCTCTATCCATGCGCTGGAAGTAAATTAGATTGCCACCGGCATCCATGATGGCGATGTTCATGCGCCAGCCCTCTACAGTCGCTCTTTTTTCACAGGCTTGCGCCATTTTTTTTGCCATATCCAATGTCATTACGGGACGCAATTCTACTGCGTTAGCGCTACTAAATAGCGCTGCAGAAAAAGACAAAATAATAAGATTAATAAATTTCTTCATGTTTTTGCTCCTAAAATGTAGATTTTAAAAATCTCCCCCTGTGATCCTACTACATAATAACCTTGCGGCCGTTAAAGTACGTAGCGAGCGAGATCTTCGCTTTCTGATAGACCTTTGAGTCTCTTGTCAACGTATGCCACGTCTATTGAGATACGCTGTCCGTGCTTTTGCGACGCATCAAAGGATAGATCTTCTAGGAGTTTTTCCATAACTGTATAAAGTCGACGAGCACCGATATTTTCTGTTGACTCGTTAACGTGCCAGGCAATCTCTGCGATTCGTCGTATCCCTTCGGGTGCGAAAACGAGAGTGATATTCTCGGTTTGCATTAACGCTTCGTATTGCTTGCATAAACACGCATCGGTAGACGTAAGGATGCATTCAAAATCTTTAACGTCTAGACTTGTTAGTTCAACTCGGATTGGAAATCGCCCCTGAAGTTCGGGAATAAGGTCAGATGGTTTAGCAAGGTGGAAAGCGCCACTACCAACAAATAAAATGTGGTCAGTTTTAACCATCCCATATTTAGTTGAAACGGTGGTTCCTTCGACAAGAGGCAGTAAATCTCTTTGAACACCTTGTCGCGATACTTCCCCTCCGCTTGTTTCTTGCCGACTTGAAATCTTATCAATTTCGTCTAAAAAAACAATACCGTTTTCTTCTGCGTTGGCGATTGCAGCTGTTTTAATTTCATCGTCATTGATGAGTTTGCTAGCTTCCTCCTCAGTGAGCACTTTCAGTGCTTCGTTAATTTTCAATTTTCTTTTTTTTGTTTTTTTTGCACCTACATTTTGGAACATGCCTTGTATTTGAGAAGTAAGGTCCTCCATTCCTGGCGGCGCAAGTATTTCCATTTGAGCATCAACTTGTGCGATGTCAATTTCTATTTCGCGGTCGTCTAATTCTCCCTCACGAAGTCGTTTTCTAAACTTCTGACGTGTCGGATTTTGATTATCGACGCGCGTTTCATCGTCGTCATTGTCATCGAGCTCGCGGGCGGGCGGTAAAAGGACATCTAATATACGCTCCTCTGCTTGATCTTCAGCTAAGTGCTTTATTCGGAGTGTTTCCTTCTCTCTCATTTGTTTAATGCCGATTTCTATGAGGTCCCTAATAATGGACTCCACGTCTTTGCCAACGTAACCAACTTCGGTGAATTTGGTGGCTTCGACTTTAATGAATGGCGCATCTGACAGACGTGCTAAGCGCCTAGCTATTTCTGTCTTACCCACGCCGGTGGGGCCTATCATGAGTATGTTCTTGGGCGTAATCTCTGATTTGAGTGGCTCGGCGACTTGTTTTCTTCTCCATCGATTTCTAAGAGCGATGGCGACGGCTCGTTTTGCCGTGTCTTGACCTACGATGTGTTTATCAAGTTCGTGAACTATTTCTTGCGGGTTCATATGAGACATATTTATGTGGATTCGAGTTGTCTATTTAGATAGGACTTCTATCGTGTGGTTTTGATTAGTATAGATACATATGTCACCGGCAATTGTAAGTGCCGTTTTGACTATTTGTTCTGCTGTTTGATCTGAATGTTGTATTAAGGCTTTGGCCGCTGCTTGTGCAAACCCACCGCCACTCCCGATCGCTATCAATCCATCTTCGGGCTCTATCACATCACCGTTTCCCGTAATGATGAGGGACGTAGTGAGATCGGAGACTGCGAGCATTGCTTCGAGCTTTCTAAGAATACGATCAGTTCGCCAATCCTTCGCAAGCTCCACCGCAGAACGCAGCAGTTGGCCTTGGTGTTTTTCAAGTTTGGCTTCGAATCGTTCAAATAACGTGAATGCATCAGCGGTGCCGCCAGCGAACCCAGCTAATATTTTCCCTTGATATAGAGTTCGAACTTTTTTAGCAGTCCCTTTCATGACGCTATTTCCTAAAGTCACCTGTCCGTCACCCCCGATTGCTACTTGATCGCCCTTTCTCACCGAGATAATCGTTGTTCCGTGTATTTCATATTTCATTTGGGGTCAATTCCCTTTTTTAAAAAGCGTTGTGTTTTAGTTTAGAGATGTGCAATTCGACGTATTGGTTTTACGACGTCACATTTATCAGAGATCAACCAGCGCCGTCCCATGATTAAGATGGTTTGTTCGATTAAAACTTTTTAATGCAAAATTCCGCGTTTGGTGATTATAAATGAATTGATGTATCGATCCATTGCTGATTTTGGGTTTTTCATTTTCGCTCATTGCACTCTTTTTCGCGAGACGCCAGAGAACATCAATGACTCCGCCGTGCGTGGTGATCAGTATATTACCCTCGCTAAATCGGCGATAGATTGTAGAAAGAGCGGATAGCACTCTTTGGCTAAATGCTTCCATGGTTTCGGCTCCCTCAGGCGTTGTTACATACGATTTGTTTAGAAATGCTTTGAGATCGTTTTTAGCTTTTACTTTTGCGTCAGAAACTAAAAGGCCCTCTAAGACGCCTAATTGTCGTTCGCGTAGCGAAGAGTCCAAAATGATCGGCAGACGACCGTTTTGATTAGGTTGCGCCGTTTGTTGAGCCCGTATTAAATCACTACTGATTATCCCTTGAAATATTGTTGTACTTAATGTGGACGCAACAGCTCGCGCTTGTGCAACGCCGGTGGCATTAAGTGGAACGTCAATTTGGCCTTGAATACGTCGAGTTAGGTTCCAATCAGTTTCGCCGTGGCGGACAACGGTAAGTTCTAAAATATTTTGTGTCACGAATTCGGTTTTCTTTTAGCCCTTGGGTGGGTTTGGTCATATATCTTGGCTAGATGTTGCCAATCTAGATGCGTATAAACTTGTGTTGTTGAAATGCTGGCATGTCCTAACATTTCTTGAACGGCTCTTAAATCGCCGCTTGATTGCAGAAGGTGCGTAGCAAAAGAATGCCTCAACATATGTGGGTTTACGTTTTGTCCTAGGCCTTGTTTTTTCGTCCATTGCGATAGGCGATGTTGAATGGTTCTAGGGCTTGTTTGTCCTCCATTTTTATTGGGAAATAAAAACCCACTGATCGGCTTGTTAATATTTAGCCTCATATCCATCCACCGGTTGATCGCAAGAATAGCTTTTTCCCCCACAGGGATAATTCTTGTCTTGTTTCCTTTTCCTGTGACGCGAACAGTGCCCCCGTTAAGGTCTAGGTTTGCTAGCGTTACCGAGGATAGTTCACTTAAACGAAGTCCCGATGAGTAGCATAGCTCGAACATTGCTTGATCTCTGAGGCTCGCTTCTCCTTCTGTGGACATATCAAGCAATCTATGGATTTCGTCAGGACTCAATGCTTTCGGTAAAGTGAGGTCTTTTTTGGGTGCTTTTATACCAACGCAAGGATTGTTTTTGTAGCCTTTGCGTTCAATCAAAAAGTTAAAGAAGCTTCGCCAGGCCGATAAAGCTCTTGATAAAGTGCTTCCTCCTTGTCCTTTCGCATGTAATTTTCCAATTAATTTACGTATCTCGTGCGTTGCTACGCGTTCCAAGCTGGATGAAAATTCCTTGCTTAATAATTTAATATCTCTTGCGTAGCTTTCAACTGTCTTTTGAGACAATCGTCGTTCTTTTTCTAAATACGTCAAGTATTCGCTAATGGTCGTATGTTCGAAATCGTTCATTTTGAGATCACACTTAATTTAGACATCAACTATTAGTTTCTGCGGCGGTAGAGATTAACTCTCCTATTATTTTCAGGAACTGCACATCCATATTCGGTTGAAATTTAAGTGAATCTGATGAGCTGAAAATCAAAACGCCAATTAGTTCGAGCGTAGATACAGGTACGTATGCCGAAGAATCGAGTAACCACGAACTTGTAAGGTGCTCTAGCTCTATTGGAGGTTCCGGAAAGCATTCTGGTTTTGACATTGAGGATATAAAATTTGCGAATATATTCTCTTCAGCGGAGTTTTCCTTTGGCTCACGTGACACAGTAAAAATTCTGCATTCGTCTAGGTTGAAATGTTCGCAGAGTAAGGACGAAATTAGGTCAAAGCTAAGACTTTTTCTATCGACGCGTAGGAGGTTTAAAGTGAAATTTAATATCGATTCCCATTTTTTTTGGTTGCGTTGCGCATTGTTTATGAATTCGTTTATCTGACCCTCAAGAGTTCGGATTTTTTGTTGTAATTTCGGAAGTTGTCGACTTGACAGAGAGAGTACGTTATTGCCATGAATTTTCGGCTGTTCACAGTTTTGAAAAGAATTTAGTAAATCCTGATTATCGGTAAAGAAATCAGGATGAGATATCAAGTAGTCAATAACGTCAATCTTTTCCATTATGTTTTAACTTCGATCTCGCCATCAAAAACAAATGTTGCCGGACCCGTAAGGATGACCTCTTTTTCAGGACTGTCCCAGCTCACTGTAAGTTCACCTCCTTTTGTTAGGACGACACATGGGCTATCCAGTAAATTGTTTCTGATCCCATGGGTGACGGATGCGCAGGCGCCGGTGCCACATGATAGTGTTTCGCCAACCCCTCTCTCCCAGACTCTCAAGCTGACCCGCCGTCGTGCGCAAATTTCCATGAAATTAACGTTAACCCGTTCTGGGAATAAGTTATTATTTTCGATAGCTGGGCCAAGGGTGGCTACCGGTGCTGAGTCTACGTTTTCGGATATTAATATCGCATGCGGGTTGCCCATTGATACAACTCCAAATGTAACCTCCTTTTTATCAATCAATAGTGAATAGTTTTGTTGTTCATTATTTGATAAAAACGGAATTTTGGAGGGCTTAAAGGCAGGAAGCCCCATGTTCACTGATACTGAACCATCAGGTTGTAGTCTCGGTTTGATTATCCCAGAGTTTGTTTCTACAACGATCTCTTTTTTTGTGCTTAGCTTTTTATCGTGAATAAACTTTACAAAGCATCTTGCACCATTTCCACATTGACCGACCTCGCCCCCGTCCGCGTTAAAGATTCGATAAGAGAAGTCGACATGTTCATGTTCGCTATTTTCGACGACAAGTAATTGATCGAATCCTATTCCTCGTTGGCGATCAGCTAATTGGCAGATTTGGTTGTTGCCAAGAGGGAACGGCTGCTTGGTCGCGTTAATGACCATAAAGTCGTTACCAGCTCCGTGCATTTTTGTGAATTTAAGCTTCATTATTTACGTTAGTTCAGTGCTTTTGACATAATAAAATCGTCCATAACAAAACCCTTACCAATATCAACAACCGCGTCACTTGTAGTTTTAAATCCAATGTTTTGATAAAACTTGATGGCCGCTGCATTGCCTTTATTGACTTGAAGCCACATTTGTTTAAAACCTAGCCGCGCATAGTAAGCGCCGGCAAACCTGATTATCGCATTGCCGCAACCGCATCTTTGGACTCGAGGATGCACGTATAGCTTATCAAGTTTCACGGTGAACGTTGAGGCCTCCTCTTGAAAGTGTCCAAAACCCTGTGTCGTATCGTTAAGGCTGACCGTTAACCAAAGATCTTTAGTAGAACATATTAGCTTCTGAATTTCATTTACGGCATATTTTTGTTCAAGCATATATTCAATTTGCTTAATCGTGATTAAGCCGGGGTAGTGCAAAAACCAAATATCACGAGCGAGTTGGTATATTTCTTTAGCGTCGTTGACTTTGGCCGGCCTAATTGTTGGCGGCGTTCTAGTATCAGTTATCGACATTAAATAGTTTGAGTTTGTGTTTTCAAAATTCAGTCGTACATCGGCTCAGCGTCGCCTGGTTGTGTCTTAAACCTTTTGTGGACCCAATAATATTGTTCCGGCATTTTTTGGACTTGCTGTTCGATAAACTTGTTCATGATTATTGTGTCAGCTGTGAAGTCGTCAGAGGGATAATTGTCCCAAGCAGGGAAAAATTCAATCTTATAAGGTTTATTCGATTTAAATTGTTGGATTGTAACGGGAATAACCTTTGCATTAGTCAGCGCCGCCAACCTGGGGACCGCATCGACGGTCGCAGCGATAACTCCGAAGAAAGGCACAAAAACTGCATCTTTTGCACCTAAATCCATGTCTGGAAGAAAAAACAGAGGCAATCTTGCTCTGAGCGCACGGACGACATGTTTTATGCCGTCTTGTCTTGATATCAGTTGAATGTCACGAAACCTAGTTCTTCGAGATATCAAGAATTGATTTAGCACAGGATCCTTCTGGTTGCTATACATGGACTGTGCATTTTCCTCGAGGGATAATCTTATGCCGAGGACCTCAAGTCCAACAAAATGAGGAGCAAGCACGATGACAGGGCCTTCTCGTAACGCTTCGTCAAGATATTTTTTCCCCTTTATTGTCGCTAAACTTCTAATGGAGGATGCTTTTGACCACCACGCGATGGAAGAGTCAGCAATTGCTCTACCCAACGCGATAAAATGTTTTAACCGTAAGGTATTTCTCTCCCTGAGAGACAAATTTGGAAAGCAAAGCTTTAAGTTAATTGTTACGACGCGCCTTCGCTCTTTTGATAGCAACAAAAAGAGAAGTCCTAAGATGTGACCGAATAAACTTAAAGCCCTGCGAGGCAGAAAGTGAAGGACCCAAAGTATGGCTAATACCGCTCTAGTCATTCAAATTATCCTCGGATATGTTTTTATCGTGCCTATTTGGTGGAGGAAAGTTTTTTTTAAGGTGTTCAATTGATGGTTTTTTGTACCGGTTGTATGACCATAAAAATTGACTTGGATTTTTCTTAATTAAAAATTCTAAAGCCTTATTGAGTTGTCTTGATGGCGATTCACCCTCTGCTCGATTAGGTAAATTATGGAAGAAGAGCTCAAAACCACCACCGTTAGAAAGTCTGTTGGTCGCCATTAAAAGCACGGTGGCACCGCTTCTCTCCGCCAGGCGAGACCACATTGTCATAGTGTACGCAGGTCGTCCAAAGAAATCAGCCCATTCCCCGTCGCCTGATCCAGGCACTTGGTCAGGGAGGACGCCGATGGCCTCACCTCGCTTGAGGGCTTTGAGTAGCGTCCTTACGCCTGAGATATCTGTGGTGGCGAGCCGAATATTTTCCCGTTGCCGACCGATTTTAAGAAGCGGTGTTAGAAATTTTAGTTTCGGAGGCCTGTAAAGTGCCGTAAACGGAAAGTGCGTAGAAAGGTAATGCGGAATGATCTCAAAGCACCCGATATGCGGCGTCAAAAGGATCAAACCTTTTTTTCGTTTAAGCCCTAATTCCACGAGATCCCATCCGTGTACTTTTTTCATGAGCTTGGTGCAGCCATCGGCAGAAGAAAACCAAATATGCGGCGCTTCAGCCAACGCTTTACCGCTTTCTGTAATATTGCGTTTTACAAGTTTTTTTAAGTCATTAGTATTCGAAACGAGACCGCTTTTGGAAATATTGTCCTGCAACCTTTTTGCATACGTTGGTGATGATGCGTACATAAGCCACCCCAACGCCCAACCAAGCCGATGCAACGACTTTAAGGGTAAAACACTGATTAGCTTGATTAATTTGGCAAACATCTCGATAACATTTGGATTTCTTGGTGGGTTTTGATACCCTTTGACCCGATTTCTACATTAGTTATGGGACAAGTTGCTATGCGCGAACATTTATTTACATCTGAATCCGTCTCGGAAGGGCACCCTGATAAAGTTTCTGATCAAATATCAGACGCCGTTCTTGATGCTATTTTAGCGCAAGATCCAGTAGCCAGGGTGGCAGCTGAAACTTTGGTGAATACTGGACTTGTGGTGATGGCTGGTGAAATCACAACGTCAGCTAATGTGGATTTTCAGCAAGTTGCGAGAGATACCCTCAAGCGCATTGGCTACAACAGCAGTGATTTTGGAATCGATTACAAAGGTTGCTCGGTACTCGTGGCGTATGACAAACAGAGTCCCGACATTAAGCAAGGTGTGGATGCCGCGCATGATGATCCGCTTAATCAAGGGGCTGGCGATCAGGGATTGATGTTCGGATACGCTTGTGATGAAACTGACGTCTTTATGCCGTTGGCTATTCATTTGTCGCACCGGCTCGTTGAGCGGCAGTCTGAATTACGTCGTGATGGACGGTTGCCCTGGTTAAGGCCAGACGCTAAGTCGCAGGTGACGTTGCGATACGTTGATGGAAAGCCGCAGGCGATAGACACGGTCGTGCTATCAACGCAACATGCGCCCGAGATGGAGTTAGACCAAATCAGAGAGGCGGTCATAGAGGAGATAATTAAACCGGTGATACCAAATGATCTGATCCAAGGTGAAATTAACTACCTCGTCAATCCAACCGGACGTTTTGTTGTTGGTGGACCTCAGGGAGACTGTGGTCTGACGGGACGAAAAATTATTGTGGATACTTATGGCGGCGCTGCGCACCATGGTGGAGGAGCTTTTTCGGGAAAAGATCCATCTAAAGTGGATCGATCTGCAGCCTATGCGGCTCGATATGTCGCCAAAAATGTGGTCGCTTCGGGCTTAGCGTCGAAATGTGAGGTGCAAATTTCCTACGCGATAGGGGTGGCTGAGCCAACAAGCGTTTCGGTAACAACTTTTGGGACAGGACGTATCGATGATGACCGAATAGCCAAATTGGTAGCAGAGAATTTTGATTTGCGACCCAAAGGCATTGTACAAATGCTTAATTTATTGAGACCCATTTACGAGAAAACAGCCGCATATGGGCACTTCGGCCGTGACGAGCCGGAATTTTCATGGGAATCTCTTGATAAAGTTGAAACTTTAAAGGCCGCTTTAAAGTCGTAGTATAATGAAATGTATTGCTGAGGAGCGTTGCGACTCTTCCGAAAAATCGGAGGGCTAGGCTCAGCACAGGAAACGACGCTCACAAACTAGAAACTGATTGGTTTGTGGGCTTTTTTATTGCCCATAGCTTATTTTTTTAATTTAGGAGGGCAGTAAATGTCAGCAGTATTGCAACAAAATTCATCCGTCGGCGATTACTTGGTGGCGGATCTATCTCTATCGCCTTGGGGTAGAAAAGAAATGTCGATTGCCGAAATCGAGATGCCAGGATTAATGGCTATTCGAGAGGAATTCAGTGCCAGTAAGCCTTTGAAGGGCGCTCGGATTGCTGGTTCGCTCCACATGACTATTCAAACAGCAGTATTAATTGAGACACTAACAGCACTTGGTGCAGAGGTTCGCTGGGCTTCTTGTAACATTTATTCTACTCAGGACCATGCTGCTGCGGCGATTGCTGAATCAGGTGTACCAGTTTTTGCGTTCAAGGGCGAGACTTTGGAACAATATTGGGATTACTGTCATAAAATCTTTGAGTGGCCTTCAGATCAGGCGAATATGATTCTTGATGATGGGGGAGACGCCACTCTATTACTTCATTTGGGTACAAAAGCTGAGAGTGATTTGTCGGTTTTGAGCAAGCCTTCTAGCGAAGAGGAGCGTGTCCTTTATGCTGCGATTAAGAAGAAATTGGCCACGGATCCAAAATGGTATTCGGTTCGGTTGGCGGCGGTAAAAGGTGTCACAGAAGAGACAACCACCGGCGTGAAGCGTCTTATCGAGATGGCTGCGGATAAGTCACTAGCGTTCCCAGCGATCAATGTGAACGATTCCGTAACGAAATCTAAATTTGATAACCTCTACGGCTGTCGTGAATCACTTGTTGACGCCATAAAACGTGCCACCGATGTGATGGTTGCTGGAAAAGTTGCAGTTGTTGCTGGTTTTGGTGACGTTGGCAAGGGTTCTGCTCAGGCGCTGCGAGCGTTATCAGCCCAAGTTTGGGTTACTGAGGTCGATCCTATTTGTGCGTTGCAAGCCGCTATGGAAGGGTTTCGCGTTGTAACCATGGAATATGCAGCCGATAAAGCTGACATTTTCGTTACAGCCACAGGGAATTACAACGTTATACATCACGATCATATGGCGGCGATGAAGAATGAGGCCATTGTTTGTAACATCGGACACTTTGACAATGAAATCGATGTGGCGTCTATTGAGAACTATACATGGGAGAATATTAAGCCCCAAGTCGATCATATTGTTTTCCCCGATGGTAAGAAAATAATTCTCTTGGCTCAGGGTCGTTTGGTGAACTTAGGATGTGCAACTGGACATCCGAGTTATGTCATGAGTTCTTCTTTTGCGAATCAAGTAATCGCTCAAATTGAGCTATTCAATGATCCTGAGAAGTACCCGCTTGGTGTTCATGTATTGCCTAAGCATCTTGACGAGAAGGTGGCTAGGCTTCAATTGGCTACTTTGAACGTGCAATTAACCGAACTAACCGATGATCAGGCAAAGTATATTGGTGTGGACAAGACCGGTCCATATAAGCCAGAGATGTATCGATATTAAGATTGTGTAATTACCTGAGTCTTTGAAACAAAGCAAAGACTCAGGAATCGTTAGATTTTTCGCCTCAGCGTAATTTATAGCGCTGGGGCGATTTTTTTTATGCCTTTTGTGCGTGGCACAGACAACCCGTTTAGTCTGTTACTTACTACTTTTTTAGAGCCCTCTTAGGCAAAAAATTATAGGTTTAAGCTGCGTTTTTCAAAGGCTTGTTGTTAGTTGGGCGAGCCGCATATGCGTGGTATGCGGCTGCTTCTGCAGCACCCACTTCAATTTTAGCACCCATGTTGTCAAAAACGCTTTCAAGTGCGCAAAGACACAGCATTACATTTTCCATTTTGCAGCTATACCCCATAATTCCGAACCGCCAGATTTTCCCGGCTAGTGGGCCCAAGCCTGCTCCTATTTCAATATTCATTTCTTCAAGTAGTCGACGACGAACTTCTTGCTCATCTATACCTGGCATGACGTGTACCGCGTTCATTTGCGGTAATCGATATTCCTCATCAACCAAGTAGCTGAGGCCTAAGGTTTCAAGACCTGCTTTCAGAGCGAGATGATTTCGTCGATGCCTGGCCCATGATGCTTCCAGTCCTTCGTCCCTGAGCATTACTAGTGCCTCGTGTAGGGAGTAAAGAGAGTTGGTGGGCGCTGTGTGGTGATATGTACGATTACTCTCACCCCAATATCCGAGGAGCAGATTAAGATCCATGAACCAACTTTGAACTTTATGTTTTCGATTTTTAACTAATTCTACAACTCGATCACTGAATGTGATCGGAGATAATCCGGGCGTGCAGGATAAGCATTTTTGGCTACCTGAATAAACCGCGTCTAAACCCCACTCATCAACTAGGACCGGAATGCCGATTAGTGATGTTACTGTGTCTACGATGGTTAATGCGTCAAATTCGCGCGCAATTGCTGCTAATGTTTTGGCGTCAGAACGTACGCCGGTAGATGTCTCCGCGTGGACAAAGGCAAGAATTTTTGTGTCCGGGTTGTTAACAAACGCCTCGCGAACTTTTTCCGGATCCACGGGCTTCCCCATTGGATCTTCGACAACTATGGCGGTGCCACCACAACGTTCGACATTCTCAATCATGCGACCACCAAAAACTCCATTTCGACAAACGATGACTTTGTCACCAGGGCTAACCATATTTACGAAACACATTTCCATTCCGACGGAACCTGGCCCTGATACTGGAAATGTCATTGCGTTTTTTGTTTGAAATGCGTAACGCAATAATTCTTTCAGTTCTTCCATCATCCCCACGAAAACCGGGTCGAGGTAACCGATAGTGGGTCTACCCATTGCAGAAAATACGCGAGGGTGTATCTCGGAGGGCCCTGGGCCCATAAGTGTTCTTTGGGGGGGGTAAAAGGAGTTAACGTCAGAATAAGATTGATTGCTCATTGAGGAATTTCCTTGGATGGCTGTAATGAATTGATTTTTAATATAATGTCGCAGTACAACATTATATCTAAAAACTTGCGCCCTTAGGGTTGGATGTTTACGCCCCTAATCAAACACGCAGGGTTATTTAATCATTACGACTTGTGAATTCAACGATTGGTTCAGTGCCGGATCTGGGTCAAATGCGAGATCCCCTTCGGCAAGTGCGATTTGATCTTTGGAAAGATTCTTAAAATCATAGAGTTGCGAATCAAGCAAATGCGATGGAGAAACATTCTTCATGGCGCTGAACATTGTATCGATTCGACCTGGATGCTTCAGGTCCCATTCTTTCAACATTTGTTTGGTAACTTGCCTCTGTAGATTATCCTGTGAACCGCATAGATCGCAAGGAATAATGGGGAATGATTTCATTTCAGCATAGGCAGCGATGTCCTTTTCCTTGCAGTAAGCCAATGGCCTTATGACTATGTGTTCGCCATTATCTGATTTAAGTTTTGGAGGCATTGCTTTTAGTCGGCCCCCATGAAACATATTTAAAAAAAATGTTTCTAAAATATCCTCACGATGATGGCCTAATGCTATTTTTGTTGCGCCTAATTCTCTGGCCGTCCGATACAAAATACCTCGACGCATTCGAGAGCAGAGACCACACATAGTTTTTCCCTCCGGTATCACTCGCTTTACGATGCTGTATGTATCTTGTTCGACAATACGATAAGGAACGTCGAGTGATTTAAGGTAATTCGGAAGAATTTCCTCAGGATACCCAGGGTGTTTTTGATCTAAGTTGACGGCGACAATGTCGAAGTGAATCGGTGCGTGACTACGCAGTGATAAAAGTAGGTCTAGCATCGTATAGCTGTCTTTACCGCCTGATAGACAGACCATTACCTTGTCTCCTTCAGTAATCATTTCATACTCGGCTATAGCTTCCCCAACCTGTCTTCTGAGGCGTTTCACGAGCTTATTATTTTCATAGATAAGCTTCTGAGATCGGGATGTCATGACTAGTCTTTCGTTTGGAAGATTTCAAAGCCCACCGATGCGCAGTCGGCGTAGACATCGGTTTTTTCACTGGAAACTTTTACCGCGAACACGCCGCGATGCTCAAGACAAAGTTCGAGAATCTTTTCACAAAAAGTTTCTTGAAGATGGAAGTGTGCGCTTTGTGATAGAGCTAAGATAGAGGTTCTTAAGAAGTCATAATCTACAGTCTCCGTGATGTTATCTTCTGTGATTCGCACCTCTGGATTGATGTCTAGTTCCACATTTATGAGCACATTTTGTTTATTGATTTTCTCGAAATCATGAATACCGATGGATAGAGACACCGCCATATCTTTGAGAAAAATTTTACGATAAGGTTTTATTTTTGAGTTCATATTTTTTATTGGAGAAAGTTGTTTTTTATTCGTTTACTTCAAACTGGACGTCTCTCTTTGTAGGCCACAAATGTTGACCCCCGTCCACAATTAACGTTGTCCCAGTGATTGCATTCGCGTTTAATAAAAATTTGATGCCGCCCACAATGTCCTCCGGTGTAGAGCTTTTCCCGAGAGGGGCTAATTTATGGGCGTTTTCGAATCCTTTATCAGTTTGTTCGCCACTGGGGAGGGTTATACCCGGAGCTAGACCACATATACGTATATTTGATCCTAATGATGAAGCAAGCAATTTGGTGGCAGCTTCGAGTGCAATTTTACTTAAGGTGTAGGAAAAGAAGTCAGGATTCAGGTTGTGTGTCTTTTGGTCTAGTAGGTTGATTACGCAGCCAAGGCTTCCATTCGGTATCTGTTTTGCGAATTCTGAAATTAAGAGCATGGGTGCGTAAAGGTTTACAGCCATATGGTCTTCGAGATCTGAACGTTTAAACTCTTGAGGACTATCGAAATTAAATTTTGAAGCGTTGTTGATAAGCGCATCTATGCTACCGAGTTTTTGGCCCACGTCGGTTATCAGTGCCTCTGGCGCGCCGGGCTCGGCTAGATTTGCCTGGACAGTGACACTCTTCATGCCGCTTTTATTTATGTAATCCGTTAGATGCTCAGCTTCAGAAGCTGATTTGTGATAATGGATGGCAATATTCCAGCCGTCCTTCGCAAGACCCAAGGCTATTTTTTTACCGATTCGGGTGGCGCCACCGGTGATTAAAACGGTTCTACTTTCTGTTTGTGTCATGATTATTTAAACTTATGCTTTTAAACGTTACTAAACGAGAGAATACGATACACACTTGTTTTCTGTTTTTCGTTTTTTTGGCTGTCCAAACACCTTGCAAGATTTCATAAAGAACAAATAAATGACGGCAAATATATCAGATCATAGTTCAATGTTGGCGAAGCTAAAGTATTTGTTAAACGAAAGCGAGAATTGGCTTAATTTTGGCTCTTTTATGCACCATGCCCTATACGACCCTGAGTTCGGTTATTACACAGGAGTTTCGCAGAAGTTTGGCTCTCAAGGAGATTTTATCACCGCTCCAGAGATAAGTGATCTTTTTGGTAAGACGATTGCAAGACAGGTAGCTCAATGTTTATCTTTGACGGGTGGAAGTGTTCTGGAAATTGGGGGTGGCAGTGGAATCTTGGGTGCAGATCTGCTTACAGAACTTCAAAGAATCGATGCGCCCTTAGACGAGTACTTATTTTTTGAACCAAGTCCAACCTTGTTTCATCGGCAACAGAATAGAATATCTGAGGCTACGCCAAGAGCTAGCGACAAAGCTCGCTGGATAAATGAGATTCCTCAAAATTTTACCGGTGTTATTTTAGCGAATGAGGTCTTTGATGCGCTACCCTTTCATCTGCTATCACTGAATGAAGGAGGATGGATGGAGCGAGGTGTATCCGTCGAGAATGAGTCTTTTTATTGGAGAGATCTTTCAATTAAGGACCCTCGTTTAATTGAGGCAACCAACGCATTAAACGTCCAACCTCCCTACGTAACTGAAGTTTGTTTAGCCGCTAACGGCTTGGTTGAAGATTTATCTCAGGCGCTGATAAAGGGCGTGATTCTCGCATTTGATTACGGCTATGAGCGCACTTCGTATTACCACCCTGATCGCAGTAATGGGACTTTGGCTTGCTATTATCGCCACCGAGTAGATGCCAATCCGCTCGATCGACCTGGACAAAAAGATATTACTGCTCATGTTGACTTCACGCGGCTGGCCAATGCTGCAATTGACGTAGGACTAGAGATTTCGGGTTACACGACACAGGCTGACTTTTTGGTCAATTGTGGTATTACTGAGCTTTTACAAGAAATCGATCCGGGAAAAAGTGACATATATTTACCTGCGGTCTCAGCGGTACAAAAACTATTGTCCCCCAGTGTCATGGGAGACATATTTAAGGTGATGTCTCTCTCTCGGGGAATGTGTGAGCCTTTGATTGGGTTTAGCCATAGAGATAGGCGACATATCCTATGAGAATAACGGGCGACATGCATATTCATATTTTAGGGATCTGTGGAAGCTTTATGGGAGGGCTTGCGGCTGTCGCTAAGCAAGCAGGGTATAAAGTAACTGGATGTGATGAAGGCGTGTATCCGCCTATGAGTACACAGCTCCAAGCTATGGGTATCGAGCTGATCGAGGGCTGGGGTTTGGAACAGCTTAAGTTGAATCCTGATTTGTATGTCGTTGGAAATGTGGTGTCTCGAGGGAATCCGCTGATTGAGGAAATCCTAAAAAGTAATCTCCCGTATATTTCTGGTCCGCAATGGTTACATGAGGCGGTTTTAAAGGATAAGTGGGTGTTAGCTGTCGCAGGCACCCACGGTAAAACGACCACCACGGCAATGTTGGCTAAGATACTTGATTACGCCGGAATGGATCCAGGATTTCTAGTGGGCGGTGTGCCGCTGGATTTTGGTGTCTCTTCGCGTTTATCAGAATCACATTTTTTTGTTATTGAGGCAGACGAGTATGACACAGCATTTTTTGATAAGCGTTCGAAGTTTATGCACTATCGTCCGAGGACTTTAGTATTAAACAATTTAGAATATGACCACGCCGATATTTTTCCTGATTTAGCCGCAATTGAAACACAGTTTCATCATTTAGTTCGAACAGTCCCCGAAAATGGTGCGTTAATCATTAATCAAGAGAGTCTTGCTATTAAACGTGTGATTGACCGAGGATTGTGGTCGGAGGCGATCTTTTTTGGCTCCGCTGAGCACTGGTCACAACGTATTTTAGATGATGCTGAAAATTTCGAGATTGTAAAATCTGGGATACACATGGGCTCATACAAACCGAATTTTTTTGGCCAGTATAATCTAGACAACGCCATAGCTGCATTGTTGGCTGCTCAGCATAGTGGCGTTCCGCTAAAAGTTGGGTTAGAGGCACTAGAAACGTTTAAAGGCGTAAAGCGCCGGATGGAGCTTCGCGGCGAGGTAAACGATGTTAAGGTTTTTGATGATTTTGCGCATCATCCAACTGCGATAAAGGTAACGCTAGAGGGTATCAAGCAAAAATATCCAAGTGCGCGAATTTTAGCGGTCTTCGAGCCCCGGTCGAACAGTATGAAATTAGGGAAGCACAATGACTTGTTACCCGAGAGTTTAGTGCTGGCTGATGAAGTTTATTGTTTCTCAGGAGACTTGGAAGGGGATGCCAAGCAAGTATTTTTAGAAATGAGCGATAAGGTCAGTTTATTTGATGACGTTGATGTGATAATCGAGGCAATTACCAAGACTGCGCGTCCAGGTAATATTATTGTGATAATGAGTAACGGCGGATTTCGTGGTATCCATGAAAAACTTTTAAACTTAATGCCCCTAAAAGCCAAGTGACCAAGCTTATTGTTTACATCCACGGTTTTAATAGTTCTCCTCTGTCTTTCAAAGCGAATATTTTGAGTAACTTAATTGGGAAAATACCACTAAAAACGGATTTTCACTGTCCTAGCTTACCTCACTGGCCAGAACAGGCCGTTAAATCTTTGACCGATATAATCGGCAGGCATTCGGTCGATGACGTACTGTTGATTGGAAGTTCGCTGGGCGGTTTTTATGCTACATATTTGTCAGATTATTTGGGGTGCCGGTCAGTTCTAATTAACCCAGCAATCACCCCCCAAGAAGGCCTTGTCAATTATATCGGCCCCCAAAAAAACCTTTATACGAATGAAGACTACGACTTCACGGTAGAGCATTTACGCCAGCTGAAAAGTTTTTATGTGCCGAAACCTAGGAACCCTGAGCGATTATTTCTTATGCATACGACGGGAGATGAGCTTCTAGATTGGAAAATTGCGGCTCGGCATTATGAGGGTGCTAAGCGGTTGATCATCTCGGGTGGCGATCACGGGTTCAGCAATTTCGAAGATTATGCTCAAATCGCTTTATCGTTTGTAGAGTGTGGAGCTTAATTTTGATGGATGGCATTAAATCATGTGTTTTTAAATTAAACTTAGAGGTAAAACTCACATGAACGTATTTTATTTAGAATCTGGTTCATTGAAGGTGGGTCGAATCTTGAAGGAGACTGGCGCTTCTTTACAAGTGCAGAGTCAGTTCGGAAAAAATGTCAAAGTTAAAAGAAATCATGTGTTCTTATCGTTTGACCATGCTAGCCCTGATGATTTTTTTAATGATGTTCAGAAAATTGCACAGACGGTGGACCCAGATTTACTCTGGGAGGCCTTCGATGGTCTTGAGGGCGGCTACTCCGAGGTGGCAAAAGTGTTTTATGGTGAATCGGTATCGCCAGAGCAAAAGGCCAGTGTGCTGAGGGTGTTGTTTGACCACCCCACCCATTTCTACAAAAAAGGTCAAGGTAAATTTAAGCCAGCAACGCTAGAAGCGTTGACATCAGCTAAAGCATCGTTAGCTTTAAAAAAACAGCGCGATATTATTTTGAAAAACTACGTAAAGCAATTGTGTGAATTTAAAATGCCCAAAGGGTGCGCCAGTAAATTTTCTCGCGTGTTGTTTGGGCCAGATAAAAATGAACTGGAAGAGAAGGCGGTAGATCGAGCGTGCGCTGAATTAAATCTTGGAAGACGCGAGTTATTTAAAAAATTGTCAGTTTTGCCAAAGCCCGAAGATTTCCATTACGGCCAGTTTCTATATGATCAATTTAATAATTCATCACAACATCGAAACAACGAGCGTGTTGAGGAAGCGGTAGATTTACCTGAGGCGCGGGTAAGCGCATTTAGTATCGACGATGTGGCTACTACGGAAATCGATGACGCTTTTTCATTGCGTGCCAATAACAACAACGGTGGGTGGCATTTAGGAATTCATATTGCCGCTCCGGGGCTCTGTATTACGCCTGGGTCATCCTTGGATAAAGAGCTGCGTTCCAGAATGTCCACGGTCTATCATCCCGCTGGAAAACTGACCATGTCTCCCGCGCTCATTGTCGAGCAATTTAGTTTGTCCAAGGAAAAGCGAGTGCCCGTCGTATCGCTTTATGCAGATATTGACCCAGCGTTTGAGGTACTTAAGATTGAAACAAAAATTGAGTTTTTGACGGTTGAGGATAACTTAGATTTAAGTTTAATTGATCAATATTTCGATCCTGAGCTAGGTGTTAAACAGTCGAGTGAATGCCCTAGAGGCTTCGAATTAAGTGTGCTGTTCCAATTTGCTAACAAATTACGAGAATCGCGAGGCGAGAGCAGGACCCATATTCATCGGAAAGAGTACAGCTTCGCAGTTAATGGCGATCGTGTAACCATCAAGCCGCGTCGGCGAGGCTCGCCCATCGACGTGATCGTGTCCGAGTTGATGATATTTGCAAACAGTCAGTGGGCCTCTGAATTAAAGCAGGCCGGAATCGCGACGTTATATAGGGTCAAAACAAAGGCTAAGACAGGTTTGTCAGCGCGTCCTTTGCCGCATGAAAAGATGGGACTGGATTCCTACGCTTGGGTTAGTAGTCCGTTGAGACGTTATGTCGATCTGGTTAATCAACGACAATTAATATCACTTGTCTTATTAAAAGAGCCTATTTTTGATACTGCTGATGAGGAACTGACCAACATCATCAACAATTTTGAAACGAAGTACGCAAAATATTCAGAATTTCAGAGAGCAATGGAGCGGTTTTGGTGTTTGAAATGGCTGCAACAAAAGGACCAGCTTGAATACGTAGCAGAGGTTTTGCGGGATGGCCTGGTTCGTTTAAATGATATCCCATTAGTATGCAAAGCTAATCAATTACCACCCAACAGTGTGGGGCAAATGGTGCGGATTAAGATATTGGATATAAATTTATATGACAATTTTGTTATTTGTGAATGGATCAATAGTTCTAAACCGGCCACCGACGATTTCGCTGCATAGCTGTGGCCTTTCCCCTACGATTCTGGATAAAAATTACATATTTAAAGAATGCAGTTTCATCTGAGAGCGGTAAATAGAGCAACAATCTGGCCAACAAAAGCCATGAGCATCTGCCTGGCTGGGTCTCTTGTAATCCATTTATTATTGATGACCCTTCATTTTTCTCAAATACAAGTTGAATCCCGAAGAGCCGCCACTGATTTAGATGTCGTGCTTGTTAATAGCCATACGATTAGGCAGGTGAACGTGGTGGATGCATTAGCGCAAGTAAATCTGCAAGGTGGCGGTAACACGGCGGCTAAGGTTGTTGCAACCAGTAATACGAAGGCCAATGAGATAGCCTCAATAGAGCGCAGCGTTAATTTAGCTCAACGGCAGGTTGAGGACCTTGAGCGTTCTGTCAAAGAACTTTTAATCATTAGTCAGGAAAATGAAGAACTTCAGTCAAATTTACGCAACTTTGTCTCGGATCAAAAAAAGAATACAGAATCAGATGATGCGATTGATTTACCAGAGAAGAAATCTATTAATGATTTACGGGCGAAAATAGATAAAGATTGGATGAGTTATCAGGAGCGGCCGAGGCGAAAGTTTATTGGTGCAAATGTGAAGCAGGCCGAATTTGCAAGATATGTTGAGAGATGGAGACAGCGTGTAGAGGATTTTGGTAGCCGATTTTATTCTAGGGACGCGGTAGATCTTAATTTCGAGGGGGTTATGATCGTTACTGTTTCAATAAGGTCTGACGGATATGTCGAACAAATAGTCATTGATCGCTCGTCAGGTTCAGATGCTCTCGACAGAGCCGCAGTGGATATTGTGCAAAAATCTGCACCGTTTGACGCCTTTGGTCCCAAGCTGCGCTCCGCGTTCGATGTTCTCACCATAACTCGAAGATGGTCGTTCAGAAGAAATGACCTAGATTTGATAATAGAGGGAAATTAAATGGAAGCAATAGATCAGTATGTTGTTATTGGTAACCCTATTGAACATAGTAAATCCCCAAAAATTCACACTATGTTCGCAGAGCAAACCGGGGAGAATATAGCCTATAAAAAATTATTCTGTCCGATAAACGATTTTTCGAGAGTGGTTTCCCAATTTTTTGCTGCGGGGGGCTGCGGAGCTAATGTAACGGTCCCATTTAAGCTCGAAGCAAATAGCTTTGCACATCGACAATCGTCTCGCGCGGAACATGCCGGAGCGGCCAACACACTAATTAATCGAGATGGAGTTATATCGGCTGAAAATACCGATGGAATCGGCTTGGTGCGTGATATCACTAATAATTTGGGTTTTTCTCTTGCGGGTAAATCAATCCTAATTGTTGGGTCGGGCGGAGCGGCGCGCGGCGTCTTATTGCCATTACTGATGCAGGGACCAAAATCGATGAAAGTGGTTAATCGTACCGAGGAAAAAGCGCACGAATTAATACGTTCAGTCACCGATGAAACTATTAGTTCATCAATTACGATTTCCTCGGGAGGCTTAACTGACCTTGATGATGGCGTATTTGACTTAGTGTTAAATGCCACGTCCAGCAGTTTGAGTGACGAATTGTTTCCGATCGGCACTCACGTCCTCGGCCTTAACGCGCTTGCCTATGACATGATGTACGGAACAGAGGGGAGCTCTTTCAGCGAATGGGCACTTCAAGCTAAAGCCGGCCAAATCGCTGATGGTTTGGGTATGCTGGTTGAGCAGGCAGCAGAGTCCTTTTTTATGTGGCGTGGCAAGCGGCCCGAGACTAAGCCAGTGATGGAGGCCTTGCGGGCCACATGAGGAGTCGATCAGCGCTGGCCTGGCGGTGTATTGGATTTCTCGGTCTTTTAATATTAGTTTATGAATTGTCGTTCGCTGGCCGCATTATGATATTTAGCTGGGTAGAGCCGAAAAATTCCTCATTCATGAGGGCTTATCGCGAACAAACCAATACTGTCCCGTCCTATCTCTGGGTTGATTACAAGGACATCTCATCGCAGGTTAAAAGAGCGGTAATTGCTTCAGAGGATACAAAATTCTTGCACCACCGAGGATTCGATTGGACTTCTCTTCGCTATGCCGCCGCGCAAAACGTGAAAGAAGGAAAAATTGTTTCCGGAGGATCTACCATTACCCAGCAGCTCGCGAAGAATTTATTTTTATCTCCAAGTCGATCCGTCTGGAGAAAGGTACAGGAATCGATGATCACTATCATGTTGGAAACAATATTATCGAAAAAAAGGATTCTTGAAATTTATCTAAATGTTATTGAGTGGGGGCGGGGTATTTATGGTGTTGAAGCAGCAGCAAAGCATTATTTTAATCAAAATGCTGACAATTTAAGTGAGTTTCAGGCAGCGCAATTAGCGACTTATATTCCTGCTCCCAGGCGATTCGATCTTGGTGGTGATACGGAGCGATCGCTTAAAAAATTAAAGATTATTCGTGGCAGAATGGCGAACGTGAACATACCTCATGATTAATGCATAAATAATGTTATATCACCCAGAGTTCGATCCAATCCTATTGCAAGTAGGCCCTCTCGCGGTGCGATGGTATGGCTTGATGTATCTGATCGGTTTCGGACTAGGTCTAACGCTAGGGCGCGTACGAATAAGAGCTAACCAGAGCTCCCCTCTCTCAATTCGGCAGTTTGATGATTTGCTTTTCTACATCATTCTAGGAGTCATTTTTGGGGGACGTTTAGGGTATTCAATTTTTTACGATTTAACGAATGTAATTCGATCGCCGATATCGGTATTTTATGTTTGGGAAGGTGGGATGTCGTTCCATGGAGGGTTAATCGGTGTGTGTGTTGCTGTGGCAATGTATGCTCGGCAAAAAAAACAAAATTGGTTAGTTTTAACGGACTTTATCGCGCCGTTAGTCCCGTTGGGTCTGGCTGCGGGGCGCGTAGGTAATTTCATTAATGGTGAGCTATGGGGTCGACCCACAGATATGCCTTGGGCTATGGTTTTCCCACAATCCGGGACACTTGTCGGTAGACACCCGTCCCAGTTGTATGAATTTTTTCTTGAGGGACTCGTTTTATTCGTAATTCTTTGGGTCTCTTCACGAAAAAAAACCTCGGTAGGTGTAACATCCGGCTTGTTTTTGGTGTTTTATGGTTTATTTAGGTTTGTTATCGAATTTATGAGAGAGCCTGATGCGCATTTAGGCATATTGCCGTCTGGATTGTCGATGGGACAATGGCTATGCGTACCAATGTTATTAATTGGTTTATTTTTGTTTTTCCGGTTAAAGAAAGTAGAGTAAAGATTAACAAAAGGGTCGATACGCTTGGCTGCTGAAGCTGGTAATGAATAGAGGATATATAAATAATGGTTGATACAGTAATTGGGATTATCGGTGGTAGTGGTGTTTACGATATAAAGGGACTGGAAAATAAGGTGTGGACTCACGTTGACAGCCCATTTGGAAAACCTTCCGACGATTTTTTAGTGGGTGATTTTGAGGATAAAAAAATAGTTTTTCTACCTCGCCACGGGAGGGGGCACGTAGTGTCCCCAACTCAGGTGAACTACAGAGCGAATATTGACGGAATGAAACGCCTAGGTGTTACAGAATTGATTTCAGTGAGTGCCGTGGGTTCATTACGAGAAGATCTTGTACCGGGAACGTTCGTGATTGTAGATCAGTTTATTGATCGAACGTTTGCTCGAGAAAAATCGTTTTTTGGGACTGGTTTAGTCGCTCATGTCTCGGTTGCGCATCCGGTATGTTCACGTTTAGGCGACCATATAGAGGCAACATTGGAAACGACTGATATTGAGTACTCGCGCGGTGGCACGTATCTAGTAATGGAAGGGCCGCAATTTTCTACTTTAGCTGAGTCGAAACTATACCGGCAGTGGGGTTGTGATGTGATCGGAATGACGAATATGCCAGAGGCAAAGTTAGCTCGTGAAGCAGAAATTTGTTATGCGAGCGTTGCCATGGTTACAGATTTTGATTGCTGGCACCCTGAGCATGAGGACGTCTCAGTTGAACAGGTGATAAAAGTTTTAGTTGGGAACGCGGAAAAAGCGAAGACCTTGATTGGTCAAGTCGCTCCACGGATTCATGGAGACGAAAGCGGGTCAACTTGCAGTTGTAAACAAGCGTTGGAATTCGCGTTGATTACACCCTCCGATGCACGGGACTCCGATATGACCGATAAGCTCGATGCTGTTGCCGGTCGGTTATTACAGTCTTAATTACTGTCTTGAGACGTTGGGCAGCAAATTTGTAAAATTATAGATTGATAGCAGAGGTAGAGATATGAACATAACTGATATGATAAGAACCATTCCAGATTATCCTAAACCTGGAATCATGTTCCGTGACATCACTACGCTGCTAAGTCATCCAGAGGGTTTTAGCTATACCATCCAACTGTTAGTGGATCGCTATTCTCAATATGAGTTTGATTTTGTCGCGGGGATTGAGGCACGAGGATTTATACTAGGGGCGCCACTTGCGGCAAATTTGGGAAAAGGGTTCATTCCCATCAGAAAAAGTGGCAAGCTTCCTGGCCCAACAATCTCCCAAAGTTATGATTTGGAATACGGGACAGATCAAATTGAAATTCATGAAGACGCGTTCGCAAGTGGCTCAAAAATATTATTAGTGGACGATTTAATTGCCACGGGTGGTACGGCAGCAGCAGCGATTCAATTAATCGAACGTAGCGGCGGCAATGTCGTTGAGTGTTGTTTTGTCATTGACTTGCCAGATTTAGGGGGTGCGAAAAAACTTGGGGCAACGGGGAATAGGGTATTTTCCATTGTCGGATACGATGGTGATTAACTCAGAGATTGTGGAATGACTGTCGAAACGTTACGGTGGCGTAATAATCAGCTCGAGTTGATTGATCAACGACGTTTACCGGCGTCCATCGATTATGTGTCCTGCTCCGATGCGGAGACCGTGGCGCAAGGCATCCGACAAATGGTAGTTCGAGGGGCACCGGCAATAGGTGTTGCGGCAGCCTACGGCATGGCGTTAGAAGCGCAAAAATGTATTCCATTATCCCGTGAGGCGTTTGATGCTCGCATGATAAGTGCGTTCGAGACTTTAGCTGCGAGTCGACCGACAGCAGTTAATTTATTTTGGGCTTTAAACCGAATGCGCGGCCGACTCACCAACGCGTCTAAAAAAGAAAACTCCAGGATCGCTAAATTGTTACTTGATGAGGCCAATGCGATTTATCATGAAGATATCGAGATCAATAAAAAGATGGGTGCGCTTGGCGCATCCATTTTAGATGACGGCATGCGCGTTTTAACGCATTGTAATGCCGGAGCGCTTGCTACTGCCGGGCATGGGACTGCGCTTGGGGTTATTCGGTCCGCGGTGAGCGCAGGTAAAACGATAAGTGTTCTTGCTGATGAGACACGACCATTTTTACAAGGTGCGCGTTTAACAGCATGGGAATTGTCTGAAGACGGTATTGATACCACATTAATAACAGATAATATGGCGGGTCACCTCATGAAAAGTGGTGAAATTGACGCGATTATTGTGGGCACGGACCGTGTCGCAGCCAACGGAGATGTAGCGAATAAAATTGGTACTTATATGGTCGCTGTTCTCGCGAAAGAACACGATATTCCATTTTATGTGGCGTGTCCCTTATCCACAATAGACTTATCTCTAGCCAGCGGCGATGATATCCCGATTGAAGAGCGGTCTCCAGATGAGGTTACAGGATATGGCGGAGTTCGATGGGCGCCTGCAAATATCAAAGTTAGAAACCCATCTTTCGATGTAACGCCCGCTGGTTTTGTCACAGCGATAATCACTGAAGAGGGCCTCGTTTACGCGCCGACTGAAGAAAAACTAAAGGCGTTATTTTAGGCATTTTTTGTTTCAAGTATTCGTTTAAAGGAGATTGAGAGTATGACGCAACGGTTTAAAGATAAAGTGGTGCTGATCTCAGGTGCGGGGCAAGGAATTGGGTTAGCTACGGCAAAAAGAATGTCGAGCGAGGGCGCGACAGTCATCGCAGGAATACTCGATGACTCTCAGGCCGAGGCCGTAAAAGATTATGACTCAGTGAGGCTGAATGTCAGATACGAGGAATCCTGGGAAGCAACGATGGACTCTTTGATGAAGTCCCATGGTGGTCTAGACGTGTTGATAAACAATGCTGGCATTTCGCCTCAAGCGACGGCAGAGGAAACGACGCGTGAGTTTTGGGATGAAGTAATGGAAATCAATCTTCGGGGGAGTTTTTTGGGTTGTCAAAAAGCAATTCCCATCATGAGGAATAGGGGTGGTGGTGCGATTGTGAACTTGGCATCTATTAATGGTATTCGCGGAAATCGACGACTAGTGGCTTACGCCGCGACGAAAGGTGCGATAGTGTCAATGACCATGGCTCTGGCTCTGGATCACAGCGAAGATAACATTCGTGTGAATTGTATTTGCCCGGCGACTATTGATACTGCGATGCCAAGAGGCATGATAGCGGAAGCTCCTGACCCCGAGTTGCTTCAACAACAGATGATTGAAAAGCATCCAATTGGCCGTATTGGTCAGCCAGAGGAGGTTGCCTCTACAGTAGCCTTTCTAGCAAGTGATGACGCCTCGTTTATGACGGGCTTGGCAATTCCTGTAGATGGTGGCCGAAGTATTCGGTGATCACTTGGGACGTCTAGCCAGCGCCGATGGGTGGAATGAGGTGAATGTCACTGTGTTCCCCGATAGGAGCAAACAGAATATCTTGATAGATTTCACCGTCAATTGCCACAGCGAAACCTTCAGATTCGATCAGTGGTGCTAAAGCAGGACATATTTGTTTAAGCTCCTTTACCAACTGGTGCACGCTTCTCGCCTGGATATTAAATTCAGACACACCACCAGCCAGATTCTTTAGAGAACCGGTGAGGATAAGTTGTGCCATGGGTGTCTTAACATCTATCCATGCATCAGTTTCGCTAGGACTTTAGGTGGGGAGAGCGGTAATTCAGTGAAGCGTTTATTGGTTGCTCTTGATACCGCATTTGAGATAGCTGCAAGTGGCGGAATGATCGGCGTTTCTCCTACACCACGAACGCCGTAGGGATGATTTGGGTTTGGCACTTCAACAATAACGGTGTCTATCATTGGAACATCTGAACATACAGGGATACGGTAATCTAAAAACCCGGTGTTTTCTAGTTCTCCTTTATCGTTATAAATGTATTCTTCGTTTAGCGCCCACCCGATTCCCTGAACGGCGCCTCCCTGGAGTTGTCCTTCAACGTACGCGGGGTGAATCGCCTTTCCTGCGTCTTGAATAGCAGTGTAACGAATGATGGAGACTTGTCCGGTCTCTTCATCAACCTCAACGTCAACAATATGCGTTCCGAGACTTGGCCCAGCACCTGTTACGTTCATAGAGCAATTGGCCATGATCGGACCGCCGGTCTTGCCTGCTTGTTTTGCGATTTGTGAGAGGCTCATTGTTTTAGGTTCATTTCCTGAAATTAAACGTGCATGACCATCTATCCATTCGACTTGTTCGAGGGTTACGTCCCAAAGTAATGCTGCTCGTTTTTTAAGTTCTTCGATTGCCTCTCTCGTAGATTCGACTACAGTCGTGCCTGTTGAAAATGTCGCTCGACTCCCGCCAGTCAGGAAGTTGAAACCAAGTGAGTTCGTATCGCCGATGACAGGCTTAATTTTTTCCATGGGAACACCGAGTTCTTCGGAAGCCATCATTGCCATGGAGGCTCTTGAGCCTCCAATATCGGGTGTCCCTAGTGTCAGCCCAACTGTGCCGTCTTCGTTTATTGTAATGGACGAGCTAGTCTCGCCTCCGATATTGAACCAAAAACCTGAGGCCACACCTCGAGCTTGTTTTGGGCCAAGTGGCGCTGAATAATGTGGGTGTTTTTTTGCGGCCTCTAATGTTTCGATCATTCCGATGGGCCCAAGTTTAGGTCCATAGGGAGCGATAGTCCCTTCTTTAGCTGCATTTTTGAGTCGCATATCAATAGGGTCTATTTTGAGTTTGATTGCAATTTCATCGATAACGCTTTCAACGCCATATTCGGAAATAGGACCGCCTGGTGCTCTATATGCGGCAACTTTTGGTCGATTAACTACAATGTCATAGCCTACTGCTCGAACATTTTTCATTTCATACGGAGCAAATGCGCACATGGCACCTGGTCCGACAGGTGCACCTTGAAAGGCGCCCGCTTGATATTTTAGGATGCAGTCGCCGGCCGTTATTTGGCCGTCATTTTTAACGCCAATTTTGACCCATATTTTTGCCCCAGACGTCGGCCCACTGGATGTAAAAACTTCTGCTCGAGTCATTTCCATCTTTACCGGACGACATGATTTTTTCGATAGTGCAAGTGCTAAAGGCTCGAGATAGACAACTGTTTTTCCACCGAATCCGCCGCCGATTTCTGACGCGGTTACCCGAATTTGTGCGGCGTTAAAGCCGAGAAGTTTCGAACAGAAATTTCTCACAATAAAAGGCCCTTGAGTGGTGCACCATAGTTCGGCTTGACCGTCTTCAGAGACACTCGCTAGGCAAGCATGTGGTTCGATATATCCTTGGTGTACCTGTTGGGTTGTAAATTCTCGTTCGACTATCAGGTCAGCCTCTGAAAATCCTTTTTCGACATCCCCAAAGCCAAATTCGACGCGTTTTGCCACGTTTGATGCTACTGTTGGCGTAGGCTCAACACCAATGGTCATCATGTCATCGTGAAGCAATGTGGCGCCTGGTTTCTCTGCCTCTTCAACCTCTAAAACGTGAGGCAATACTTCATAATTAACCTCGATTAGAGCCAGCGCTTCTGCTGCGATACTTTCGTCTGTCGCTGCGACAGCGGCCACTGTGTGTCCAACATAAAGAACCTTCTCTCGCGCCATGACGTTACGAGTAATGTCTCTCATGTTCACGACCATTTCCCCGGCAGGCACAAATTCTGACGGAAAGTCTTCAAAGTCTGCCGATGTAATGACTGCTTTCACCCCTTTCAGTGCTTCCGCTTTACTCACATCAATGGAGACAATTTTCGCGTGTGCATAAGGGCTTCTTAAAACCCTTCCGATCAGCATGTTAGGAAGTGATTTATCCGCGCCAAACAGAGCCCTCCCGGTGACCTTATCCACTCCGTCGGGTCTAGCTGGTCGTGTGCCAACAACCTTAAGCGCTCGCTCTAGGTTACTCTGAGTCATATCATTCATGTCGTGTACCTCTTTCTCTAAAGTCTCAATCTTCAGGTATTTCTGGCTTCGGCTGCAACTTCAAGGACGGCCCTAACGATCTTATCGTAACCGGTACAACGACAAAGATTGCCTGCTAACCAAAATCGAACTTCTTCTTCCGTAGGATTTTTATTTTTTGCCAGAAGGGCTTTAGCAGCAACTAAAACGCCGGGCGTGCATATGCCGCATTGAAGCGCCGCAAGATCGATAAATTTTTGTTGCAAAGGATCCAAGGATGAGCCCGATGATAGACCCTCAATGGTTTCGATTTCTTTTCCATCTGTCTCGACCCCGAGGACGAGGCAGGCGCACACGAGTCTACCGCCCATCATGACGCTACAGGCCCCGCAGTCGCCCGTAGCACACCCTTCTTTGCTCCCCTTTAAGTCTAACTCGTGCCGTAAAACATCAAGAAGAGTTTGTTGTGGATTGCAAAGAAATTCGTGGGTGTCCCCGTTGATCTGTGTTGAAACATGTATTTTTGACATTTTTTATTTTTCAGTCGGTGTTTTAGTGGGTAGTCGCGCGTTCAAACGCGAGTGTGAAAGTCCGCTTGGCAAGCACGCCTGCAATTTTTGTTCGATACTCAACGGTACCTCGTTTGTCTTTGATTGGTTTACATGCCGATTCAGCTATCGAAACCAGTTGTTTTATTAAATCTTCATCCGGCACTTTGCCGATAAAAATGTCCTCTAAACCATTAAGTAAAACTTGTGTGGGAGCTATCGCACCTAGGGATACTCGAATAGAGGTTATTTTTTTGTTTTCATCTACGCTTAGTGATGTGCCTGCCCCAACCACTGCGATATCCATTTCGCTACGGGGAATCAGGCGCAGGTAGGCATCGCCTGAAGCGTTAGTGGGTTTAGGGAGTTTAAACCCGAGAACAAATTCTCCTTTTTCGAGTGCATTAACGCCCGGGGATATCACAATTTTTTCGATTGGTTCCTCGCGCTCGCCTGTTTGTCCGGATATGATGCATGTTCCACTTGCGGCGATGAGTGCTGGCACGCTATCAGCTGCAGGAGAGGCATTACATAAGTTTCCTCCGAGAGTTGCACGACCTTGAATTTGTGTTGAGCCAATTAACGATAATGCCTCCACAACGCCCGGCCAGTCTTTGCTCAAGGATTTATGTTCGACAATTTCAGCACACGGTGTCGCCGCGCCTATCCACCAACTGTCAGCGGATTCTTCAATAGTCATAATTTTTGGAATTTGCTTGATGTCAACAACTAAGGTCGGGGTTAAATACTGGGTTTTTAGTTTGACCAGTAAATCGGTTCCCCCAGCCAGAGCAAATGCGCCTTCTTGAATTAGCGCCTCACTTGCCTCATGTGCGGTTTTTGGTGCGACATAGTCCATGATGCTTTTCTCCGTAAACATTCATTAGTGCGTTAAGCATATATGCTTAATATTACTTTATTTTTTCATAAGGACTTTAACGTCTCATTTCAGGAAATTGTGTTGCCACACTACTTGCACGTTTCTCCCAGACTCTTGCGGTATGAAAAATCGTTTTTTGTTGCTTATAGTTCGATACGCGTGCCTAGTTCAACAACACGATTAGCTGGTAGTTTGAAAAAGCTAATGGCGCTCGATGAGTTTCGCGACATAAGTGCGAACAATTTCTCTCTCCAAAGCGCCATGTCTTTACCTAGCTTGGGAACTAGTGTTTGTCTAGAGAGGAAATATGACGTTTCCATTGTATTGAACTTTAGCCCAAATGGGGCGCAAAGTTCCAGCGCTGACGGAATGTCCGGTTGATCCTTGAAGCCATAACGAACGAGAATTTTATGGAATTCGTCAGTAATAGACTCTACTGCGACCCGCTCTTTTCTGGGCACATGCGGTATTTCTTCCGTACGGACAGTCAGCAAAACGATACGTTCATGGAGAACTTTATTGTGATTTAGGTTGTGGAGCAGGGCGTGAGGTACTGTGTCTGAGGAGGTTGTCATGAAAACGGCTGTGCCTGCAACTCGTTGTGGTGGATATGCGGCTAGACCTTCTAAAAAGGGCTCAAGTTCGAGGGCGCCAGGAGCCAGCTCGCGAGCAAGCCCTTGGCGCCCTCGATACCAAGTCGTGAATAGTGTGAATAGAATTAACCCGATCGTGAATGGGAACCACCCGCCATGTAGAATTTTGACAGAGTTTGCCGAAAATAAAATCAGGTCGAGTGTGAGAAAGATAATAGCGATCGGTAGTGCGTACCACCGGCGCCAACCCCACAGGTGAGTGACTACGAAGTATGCCATAACCGTATCAATCGCCATCATGCCAGTGACGGCAACGCCGTAGGCTCCCGCTAGATTACTTGATGAGCCAAACGTTAAAATTAACAACAATACTGCGGCCAAAAGCATCCAGTTAATCCAAGGCATATAAATCTGTCCAATCTCACTCTCAGACGTATGGAATACATCGAGTCTCGGACAATAACCTAATTGAATTGCTTGTCGTGTTAGTGAATATGTACCTGATATCACTGCTTGAGAGGCAACTACTGTTGCAATGGTTGTCATGCCTATCAGTGGATATAGACCCCATGCGGGGACCATGTTGTAGAAAGGATGAGCTATTGTTTCCGGTTGGGCGAGAATAAGCGCACCTTGGCCGAAATAATTGAGCAATAAATTTGGCCACACCCATAGAGTCCAAGCTATTCTAATTGGTCTGCGACCAAAATGACCCATATCGGTATAAATACCCTCGGTGCCAGTTACTGCCAGCGCGATAGCCCCGATTGCTAGAAATCCAAAAATTTTATTTGTGATAAAAAATTGCGCAGCGTAAATTGGATTTAAGGCTTTGAAAATCGAAAGGTCTAGCCCGAGATTGATCAACCCCAAAAACCCAAGAACGCCAAACCATATTACAGTTACTGGACCGAATAAAGCGCCAACGCCTCCGCTTCCTCGCTGTTGCAACATAAAAAGAAGAATCACAATCAAGATTGTAATGGGCATCACATAGGGTTGAAGCGTTGGGGTCGCGACTCCAAGCCCTTCAACCGCAGACAACACGGAGATAGCAGGGGTGATAATCCCGTCCCCGTAGAAAAGTGCTGCGCCGAATAGCCCAAGTGCGATCAAAAAAAAGCGCTTTTTTGGTTTTTTTTCTGTCGCTTTTAGCACAAGCGCTAATAGCGCCATCATTCCGCCTTCACCCCGGTTGTCGGCTCTCAACATGAAGAATACGTACTTCATCGAGACAATCAGGGCGAGAGCCCAAAATATGAGTGACAAGCATCCCAGAATATTTTCCGGTGAGGGTGCAATGCCATAACGAGGGCTAAACACCTCACGGATGGTATAAATTGGGCTCGTGCCGATATCACCAAAAACAACACCAATCGCGGCAATAGTGAGTGCGGCAATATTTTGTTTGTGTTTGTCTGGAGAGTTAATATGCATACAAGGTTTTCAGATTTATTCGTTCGTTTTTTTAACTTTAAATTCTTTAAACGAAAACATTTTTTTGTGCCACGTAGTTAAACTATAAGATCATTGACCCCGCAACCGGTCGGGTATGCTGGCGATATTATACCCAGGAGGCTTTTATGGCGAATCTAAAGATACACACTAAATCTGCACCTGCAGCACTAGGGGCGTATTCACAAGCAGTGCGAACAGGCTCGAATGTTTACATATCAGGTCAATTAGGTCTCGAGCCAGGCTCTGATGTCCTAGCAACAAATTTTGTAGATCAAGCTCGACAGGCTTTCAAAAATATAGAGGTTATATTGGAAGAAACCGACGGTCGGTTAAACAATGTTGTTAAATTTACTGTTTTTATGACAGATTTGAGTGATTTTAAGGATTTGAATGAGCTGATGGGTGAATTATTCATCAATGACTATTTTCCCGCTCGGTCGGTGGTTGAAGTCTCTCGATTACCGAAAGACGCGTTAATCGAAATAGATGCTATTGCGAGTCACTAGTTTTAGTTATTAAGTGAATTAGTAAACTGTATGTTATGAAAAAATCAGGGAATCCTGTTGTTAGTCAATTTAATCCCCTCAGTCAGGTTTCTACCCCGGCAGTCAGTGCAAAACTCAGTCGATTGGGTATATCGCGACCACAAGACCTGTTGGTTTTTTTTCCGATTCGATACGAAGATGAAACCCAGGTTTATGAAATTATGGGCGCCCCAGAGCGCGAACCTGTGCAGATCGAAGTTACCGTGATCCAAGCTAAAGTAGAATTTCGTCCTCGGCGACAGTTAGTTGTCACGGTCGAGGATTGTTCCGGTAGAGCGATCTTTCGTTTTCTTCATTTTTATCCTAGTCAGCAGCGGGCTCTTGAGCCCGGCGCAAGAATCCGCGCCCTTGGTGAGTTTAGACCGGGCCGGCAACGGACAAGAGAAATGGTGCATCCCAAATGTAAAAAGCTTGTAAATCATGATCAATTACCAACTACGCTAACGCCAGTTTATGCAACTACTAAAGGTCTGACACAACCGGCGATAAGAAAAGCGGTCACGCGTGCATTTGAAATCGTAGACCAAGTAGACACGCTTTCGTTGAAACAGCTAAAAGACTTAGGGTTACCTAGTTTTTCTGATGCAGTCACTACATTACACCGGCCCACTTCGGATATTGACCAGTCTTTACTAAAAAATCGTCGGGGACCGCTCTGGGCGCGCGTTAGTTTTGATGAGCTTCTAGCGCAGCAACTCATCATGCGCCAAAATTACGACAAGAGAGAAAAATATTCCGCGCCGATCATGCAGCCCGGAAGTACTCGTATAAAAAAATTTTTATCTACGCTTGAGTTTGAGCTTACTAAGGCACAAAAGAAGGCGCTTTCAGAAATTCAGGCTGACATGTCTAATCGAGTGCCCATGAGGCGCCTTTTACAAGGTGATGTAGGCAGTGGTAAGACGGTAGTATCCGCTCTAGCAGCTTTGCAAGCCATAGAGGCGGGTTATCAAGTTGCCCTTATGGTTCCAACTGAAATCTTATCTGAGCAACACTTTAAAAAAATCGAAGGATGGTTGACGATTTTAGGAATTAAGGTCGAGCGTTTGACTGGAAGTATGGGTAAAAAAGATCGAGCCTTTATCAGGAGCAATATAAAGACGGGGTCAGCGCAAATTGTTGTAGGCACTCATGCCTTATTCCAGAGTGACGTGGTATTTAAGAATTTAGGGTTAGTGATTATCGATGAGCAGCATAGATTTGGGGTTAAACAGCGGCTCGCCTTGATTGACAAGGGGGCGGACCGGATGAATCAAACGCATCAGTTAATGATGAGTGCTACGCCCATACCAAGGTCCCTAGCTATGAGCTTCTTTGGAGACTTAGATGTTTCTGTCATAGATGAATTACCTCCTGGCCGTGTGCCGATTACCACTAAGTTAGTTAACAATAGTCGCAGACAAGAAGTTTTTGATCGCGTGAAAGACACTTGCCATCTAGGCCAGCAGGTTTACTGGGTTTGTCCATTGATAGAGGAATCCGAAACACTGCAGCTTGAAACTGCTCTAGAGACATTTAAAACCATTCAAGGTGAATTTCCGAATTTGCGGATCGGTATTGTTCACGGAAGAATGAAAGCTCATGAGAAGTCAAAGATTATGGAAGAGTTTTCAAAAGGTGACGTGCATCTTCTGGTCGCAACCTCTGTCATTGAAGTGGGGGTTGATGTTCCAAATGCCACGGTCATGGTTATTGAAAATGCTGAGAGGATGGGTTTATCGCAGCTGCATCAACTGAGAGGGCGGATTGGTCGAGGATCTGCTGCAAGCACTTGTATTTTGTTATACAGCTCCAGGTTGACGGATACAGCACGGTTAAGATTAAAAATTATTTATGAAAATATTGACGGTTTTGAAGTTGCTCGCGCTGATCTTGAGTTACGGGGGCCAGGAGAAGTGCTCGGAGCGAGGCAGTCTGGAATGCCAATGCTTCGTTATGCCGACCTAGAAAGGGATGCTGATTTATTGTTGAAGGCAGAACGAATGGCCTCAGAATTTTTATTGCATCATCCTGCGCAGGCAAGACTGCATATCGATAGGTGGTATGGATCGCGCGAGAAACTTGTGGAGGTATAGAGGACGTGGTCAATCATATCCGGCCTAAATTATTTGCTTACTATCGGCTAATCCGACTCGATAAACCCATCGGATCTTTGTTACTGCTTTGGCCGACTCTTTGGGCGCTATGGATGTCGAGCGAAGGGAGCCCAGACGTCAAAATTTTATTGGTTTATGTGGTGGGTACGTTTTTGATGCGTTCGGCCGGGTGTGCGCTTAACGACTACGCAGATAGACATTTTGACCCTCACGTAAAAAGAACCGCCACGCGGCCACTTGCGACTGGAGAAATAGCTCCTTGGGAGGCGCTAGTTTTAGCGGTGCTTCTGTTGTTGGTGGCATTTAGTTTGGTATTAACGCTTAATTTGTTAACGATTAAGCTGTCATTTGCAGCACTATTTTTTGCTTTTACTTATCCGTACGTAAAAAGATTCTTCTCTATGCCTCAAGCTTACTTGGGCATTACTTTCGGTTTTGGCATTCCAATGGCTTGGGCTTCGACGTCGGATAGTGTCTCGGGAGTGGCTTTATTGCTTATGTTATCGAATTTTTTTTGGGTTATTGCTTACGATACGCAATACGCCATGGTTGATCGTGACGACGACGTTAATATCAGCATAAAAACTTCAGCGATATTATTCGGTAAATATGACATTTTATTCATAATTCTATTTCAAGCAGCATTTCTACTTACCTTAATCTGGGTAGGAATGATGGTCGGATTAGGTGTTCTCTATTTCTTTGGGATTTTCTTGGCGGCACTCGCTGTTGGGTCGCAGTACTCAATGATTAAGTTTCGCTCACGTGGAGGTTGTTTGAGGGCTTTTAGGCGGAATGGTCTTGTAGGAGGTATTATTTTTTTTGGAATACTCGCGGACGCTTTAGTCATCATAAAGTGACGAAATCATTTTTTATCATCCCACAATAATTGAGTGTTACAATCGTTTCATAGGTAAATTAAGTTTTAAAATTCAAACTAATTTACCGCTTTTTGGTCGTAGACGTGACAAGTCAGTATTAACTTAACGCTCATTGTTAGTTTAAATACGAGTAATGTTTGTATGGGACCAGTGTGTAGTGAACGGAAGGGAGAGCATTAAATGAAGAAAGTCGTTTTAACATGTGTCATGGCGTTTGGCCTCAGTCTTGTATCAACTGTTCAGGCAAGTGATGTAGAGGCGCTGGCGAAGAGTAAAAATTGTTTAAGTTGCCATGCTGTTGATAAGAAGCTAGTAGGACCCGCTTATCAGGAAATCGCAAAGGGAAAAGACCCCAAAGGTGGCGAAATAACCATCGAGAGGTTAGTTAAATCCATTAAGGGCGGGAGCATGGGTAAGTGGGGACCAATCCCTATGCCGCCTAATCCAGTAACAGATGACGAGGCCAAGCAGCTTGCCGAGTGGATCATGTCACTTTAAAGTGGCCGAGATTCGGAAAAGCCGGCTTTAAGCCGGCTTTTTTTATGTTTGCTTGATAAAGTAAGTGTTTAGAAATTGACACAGTTTGTTCCACTGTTACTATTAACCGCATTCAGATGTTATTCGTAATTTCGAGAGAAAAATAAGCCGAGGGGTGGAGAAAATGTTGGCAAGACATATATTTACAATTATCGTAACAACAGGTTTGCTGTTTGGGTGTGGTTCGGAAAATGAAACAAACGATGGGCGTAAAATTGTAAACATCGGACATGTGGGTCCGCTCACGGGTCCTATTTCTCATCTTGGGAAGGACAATGAGCGTGGGGCTAGCTTGGCTGTAGACGAGGCTAACCAACTGGCAATCGTGATTGGAGGTCAACCCATCGAATTCCGTTTAATTTCTCAGGATGATGAGGCTAACCCACAAAAGGCTACGGTTGTCGCGCAGAAGTTGGTGGACTCCGATGTGGTGGGAGTTGTTGGACACCTAAATTCCGGTACAACGATCCCGGCATCAACAGTTTATTATGACTCGAACGTGCCGCAGGTTTCTCCCTCCGCGACGGCGATCGACTACACCCATCAAGGCTACGAAACAGCATTTCGCGTAATGGCAAATGACGAGCAGCAGGGCAAGGTTTTGGGCGATTACGCGGTGAAAACCTTGGGGGCTCGAAATATCGCAATTATTGATGACCGTAGCGCTTACGGAAAAGGGTTGGCAGACGAATTTGAGAAAGCTGTAATAGAGGCCGGCGGTAAAATTTTGACGCGAGAATTTACAGACATTACAAAAACCGACTTCACAGCAATTTTAACCACAATAAAAGGGCTTAATCCAGATTTGATATTTTATGGTGGCATGGATTCTCAGGCCGGCCCGATGATGAAGCAAATAAAAAATCTAGCTCTAACAGTTGAGTTTCTTGCTGGAGATGGAGTGCAAACAAAACAGTTCATGGTGTTGTCCGGCGCTGAGGGTGAAGGTGCCTATGCTTCTTCTCCTGGCTTGCCTCTTGACCAAATGGCTGGTGGTAAAGAGTTCAGGGAGAAGTTTAAACAAGTCTATCGTGAAGATATTCAGCTTTATGCCCCTTTCGCTTACGATGCTGCTTTTGTCATGATTAATGCAATCATGCGAGCCGATTCGACAGACCCAAAGATATATGCACCACTTCTTCGGGGCACAGATTTTCCGGGCGTGACTGGTCGGATTCGATTCGATGATCGAGGTGACCTCAAAGGCGGCAGTATAAGTATTTACCGAGTCACCAACGGCGAGTGGGCTTACATAGAGACGATAAACGGCAGTGATTAATGTGAATGGGGCCCACCGTATATTGAGTTGACGTTCTTAATAGGCCCGTATGACACGATGGATATATTTGCGCAACAGGTTTTAAATGGATTGGTTCTAGGAAGCGTTTACGCGTTAGTTGCCTTGGGCTATACGATGGTTTATGGGATTCTCGGCCTAATCAATTTTGCACACGGTGAAGTAGTTATGATTGGCGCAATGGTTGCGCTCGCAGTCGTTTTATTTCTCACTTCAATCTCGCCAGGTTTGAGCCCTTTTCTGGTGATTGTATTTGCAGGAATTCTGGCGATTCTTGTTTGCATGGCACTTGCGTTTTTTGTTGAACGTCTAGCCTATCGGCCCTTGCGAAATGCACCTCGACTGGCGCCGTTGATCACCGCAATTGGAATATCAATCCTACTTCAAAACCTTGCAATGATTATTTGGGGTAGAAAATATAAAACGGTACCAGAGATATTTCCTAAAGAAACATTTGAAATTTATGGCGCGAGTATCACCACCGTGCAAATATTCATCATTGCGGTATCGGCTGCCATCATGGCTGGCCTGCTCGTTATAGTTCATTTTACGAAACTTGGACGAGCAATGCGCGCGACGTCGGAAAGTCAACGGATTGCTGGATTAATGGGCATTAATGTCAATAAAATTATTTCGGTAACGTTTATGATCGGAGCTGCTTTAGCCGCGGTTGCCGGTATATTAGTCGCAGCGAATTATAGTGTAGCTCACTACTCGATGGGGTTTATGCTTGGACTAAAAGCATTTACTGCAGCGGTTCTTGGCGGGATTGGTAATCTTGGTGGCGCAGTTCTCGGCGGATTATTACTTGGGCTTATCGAGAGCATTGGTGCTGGTTATATTGGAGATCTTACCGGCGGCTTTTTGGGGAGCCATTATCAAGACGTTTTTGCATTTGTCGTGTTGATTGTAGTTCTAGTGTTTAGACCTACAGGGATTATGGGTGAGCGTGTATCGGAGCGCGCATGAAAGATTTTATTCAGCGCTTTTGGACTAAGCTTTCTGCTGATAAAAGAGCCCTATCTTTAGCATATGTTCTGCTTTTCGTGGCGCTTGCGTTTCTACCATTTCTCCTCAGCCTCACTGTAGGCCGAATGTGGGTCCGCATTCTGGATTTTGCACTCATTTACGCAATGCTTGCATTGGGGCTCAACATAGTGGTCGGGTTCGCTGGGCTACTCGATTTGGGATACATTGCGTTCTATGCAGTTGGCGCTTACACATGGGCACTTTTGGCGTCACCTCAGTTTGGGTTACATCTTCCTTTTTGGGTCATTTTACCGATCGGAGCTGCAGTCGCCGCCCTTTTTGGATTATTACTGGGTGCCCCAACATTGAGACTGAGAGGTGATTATTTAGCTATTGTTACGCTTGGCTTTGGAGAAATTATTCGTATTTTTTTGAATAATTTAGATCATCCAGTAAATATCACGAATGGCCCGATCGGTATAAATAAAATTGACGCCATCAGTATCGGCGGGGCGGATTTTACCAGAGCACATGAGATTTTTGGTATCACCTTCTCTGGTGTTCATATCTACTATTACGTTTTATTAGTCTTGTTGTTTTTGACGGTTGTAGTGTGTGTGCGGCTTGAGCGGTCGAGAATTGGAAGAGCCTGGTTGGCGATTAGAGAGGATGAGCTAGCTGCACAGGCGATGGGAATCAATACACGAAATATTAAATTATTGGCATTCGCGTTGGGGGCTTCTTTCGGCGGAGTGGCTGGCGGGTTGTTTGCTAGTCTTCAGGGTTTTGTGAGTCCTGAGAGTTTCGGTTTGCTTGAATCCATTATGGTTTTGTGTATGGTTGTACTCGGTGGTATGGGGCACGTATACGGTGTTCTTTTGGGTGCACTTTTGCTCACGACTCTTCCAGAGGTCTTGAGGTCTACAGCATCGCCAATCCAGCGTGCATTATTTGGTGACGTCTATGTGGACCCTGAGGCGCTTCGAATGTTGTTATTCGGATCAGCCCTCATATTGGTAATGCTAGTGAGACCGACAGGTCTATGGCCATCACCCAAACGTCAAGAAACATCAGAGACAAGCGCTATAAAGGATTAGTGGTTAGTAGATATGATCCTAATAGAATTAAAAGATATCAGTAAAAACTTTGGTGGAGTTAAAGCTTTAACTAACGTCTCATTAACAATTCAAGCCGGAGAAATATACGGCTTGATTGGTCCAAACGGAGCCGGAAAAACGACACTCTTCAATGTTATCACGGGCGTTTATAAGCCAAGTCACGGGTCAATCCTATTTGATGGTAAATCAATTGTGGGCCTAAAGCCACATCAAATTGCATTAGCGGGGATCGCTCGAACTTTTCAGAATATTCGACTATTTCAGAGTATGACAGCGTTGGAAAACGTCATGGTAGGGATGCACGCTAGGACTTCAACCGGGGCTCTGGGGGCGATATTCAATACCGGTTTCTCACGTAATGAGGAGTGTAGCGTACGCAAAAAATCTATGACTTTGCTAGATTATGTTGGAATTTCTACTGAAGCCGATAATCTAGCGAGCAATTTGTCTTACGGGGATCAGCGTCGGTTAGAGATCGCCCGAGCGCTGGCGACACAACCCAAGCTACTGGCCTTAGATGAGCCTGCTGCCGGCATGAATGCAACCGAAACTGCGGGCTTGAAGTTATTAATCCAGAGAATTCAGGCTGACGGGATTTCAATATTATTGATTGAACATGACGTAAAGCTAATTATGAGCCTTTGCGACCGAGTTGCCGTCCTCGATTACGGGCAAAAAATTGCTGAAGATGTTGCTGATACTGTACGTAACGACCCCAGGGTTGTGAAAGCGTACCTGGGGGGCGACTTACCATGACTTTTTTGAATGTGCAGTCGCTAGGCGTTAGATATGGGGGTATTAGGGCTGTAAAGGATATTGATGTCCAGGTTAATGAAGGAGAAACAGTTGCGCTAATTGGAGCCAATGGTGCGGGTAAAACCTCTATGTTGAATGCCATTGCGGGATTACTTGATCACACCGGTGAAGTGGGTTTTAACGATAGGAAGCTTACCAACCGTCCAGTATTTGAGCGAGTTCAATGTGGTATTTCACTGGTACCAGAGGGTCGCGGAGTATTTGGTCGTCTTACCGTGGAAGAAAATCTGTTAATGGGGGCTTATTTGGGTAATAGTCGACTTGAGGAAGAGGGCGGCTTAAACCGCGTGTATGAGTTTTTTCCAAGACTTAAAGAAAGACGGAGTCAGACTGGTGGAACCCTGTCCGGCGGTGAGCAGCAGATGCTGGCAATTGGTCGTGCTCTTATGGCGAGACCAAAGTTACTGTTATTAGACGAACCGTCCATGGGGCTAGCGCCCATAATGGTCGAAAAAATATTCGAAGTTATTCGAGGAGTGTCTGAAACCGGGGTTACGATTTTATTGGTAGAACAAAATGCTCGACTAGCACTAGAGGCAAGTCAACGAGCTTACGTAATGGAGAGTGGTGTGATTTCGATGGTCGGCGCGTCACACGAATTACTACAAAGCTCAAAAGTCCGTGAAGCTTATTTGGGAGAATAAAATTAATTAAAATGACTGCCAGGTCCGACAGGCCATTGGAACAAATACAGTTTTAATTAAACCCAATCTTTACCGATCAAATATTTTTTGTACAGCTTAGCTTCCTCTGTTCCGCTTTCAGGTTGCCAGTTATAACGCCACTTCACATTTGGAGGCATGGACATGAGGATAGATTCGGTTCTGCCGCCTGACTGCAGCCCGAAGAGAGTTCCGCGATCGAACACTAAATTAAATTCTACGTACCGACCTCGCCGATATGCCTGGAAATCTCTTTGTTGTTCGTTAAAGGGCATTAATTGACGTTTTTTAAAAATCGGAACATAAGCAAGTAAAAAACTCTCTCCCACACTGCGTGTTAGCTCAAAGCAGGTTTCGAAGTTTGGTAACGAGAGGTCATCAAAGAAAATACCACCAACTCCTCTCGGTTCTTGGCGATGCCTAAGATAAAAATATTCGTCACACCATTTTTTAAATTTTGGATGCAGTTCTTGGCCAAATGGGTCTAACGTCGTTTTACAGACGCCATGAAAATGTTCGCAATCTTCATCAAACCCGTAATAAGGTGTCAAATCCATCCCGCCGCCAAACCACCATACTGGTGCCGCTGATTTTTTAGAAGCGAAAAAGAAACGAACATTCATATGGACAGTAGGAATAAAGGGGTTTTTGGGGTGCAGTACCACCGATACACCCATGGCTTCAAAAGAGCGACCTATTAATTCCGGTCGCGCACCTGTCGCTGAGGGCGGGAGTTTGTCACCAAATACATGTGAAAAATTTACACCTGCACGCTCAAAGAAGTTTCCATTTTCTAGAACTTGACTAGTTCCACCGCCGCCTGCCTCGCGATCCCAGCTGTCTACACTAAAGGATTGGCCATCAATTTCTTCAAGTTTTGAAACAATTTGAAATTGGAGAGATTTTAGAAATTTTTTAACTGGTGCAACTTGTACCACAGTGCTCACCTTTTAATAGCTCGGTTGCCGATATCGGTTCGAAACTGTTTACCAGAAAAAGTAACATTCTCTCCAGCTTTTAACGCTATGTCACGGGCCTGGCTGACGGTTTCTCCCATAGCAGTAACGCATAACACTCGACCGCCGCTAGTCACAATTTTTTCACCGCTTTTCGACGTTCCGGCATGAAATATTTTCACATCCTCATAATCAATATCTTTTATCGTTATAACGTCGCCCTTGCGTGGTGCTTGAGGGTAGTCTTTCGCGGCTAATACGATGCCTAATGCTGTTCTTTGATCCCATTCTGACTTGATCTTATCTAATGTGCCCGACAATGCATGATCAACCAAGGTTAGGAGATCACTTTTCAGGCGCATCATAATGGGCTGAGTTTCAGGGTCGCCGAGCCTACAATTAAATTCAAGAACTTTTATCGCACCGTCTGGCGCGATCATTAATCCTGCATATAAAAACCCAATAAATGGTGTTCCGGCTGCTTTCATGCCTTCCACAACTGGTTCAATGACTTCTTTCATTACTTGTGAATGTATCGCCGGCGTTACAATCGGCGCGGGCGAATAAGCGCCCATGCCTCCGGTGTTGGGCCCAAGGTCATTATTTAGCAGTCGTTTGTGATCTTGACTTGTGGCCAACGGTAATATGTTCTCGCCGTCAATCATGACGATAAAGCTAGCTTCCTCACCGGCTAAAAACTCTTCTATGACCACTTTTGCGCCGGCAATACCCATGCCGTTGTCAATAAGCATCATATCCACGGCATCGTGCGCTTCACACTCCGTCATAGCGACAATTACGCCTTTCCCTGCAGCTAACCCATCGGCCTTAACGACAATCGGAGCGCCTTTTTTCGAGATGTACATATGCGCACTTTCAGGGTCAGTAAAAGTGCGATACTCCCCGGACGGAATATTGTGATTGGCCATAAATTGCTTAGCGAAATCCTTGGAACTCTCTAACTGTGCTGCCGCTGCCACGGGTCCAAAAATTTTGAGTCCCTTCTCTATGAAGGCGTCAACGATCCCCTCACTCAGGGGGGCCTCTGGACCTACCACAGTCGTCTGGATTTCTTTTTTAATTGCAAAGGCTACTAACTCTTTAATACTAGTCAGTGGTATGTTTTCTATTTTTTTTTCTAAGTGCGTACCAGCATTACCTGGTGCCACATATATTTTTGTGACTTTATTGGATTGAGAAAGGCGCCACGCGATCGCATGCTCTCTTCCACCACCTCCGACTACGAGAATATTCATGTGGATATGTACCAAGTTATTCGAGAAAATAGGTATGAGGACACGTTACTTATCTGATGATCTTCAATGACGGAAGTGTCGTGTGCCGGTAGTTACCATAGCTAGACCGTGTTCGTTAGCGGCTGCTATTACTTCATCATCCTTCACGCTTCCCCCCGGTTGGATAACAGCCGTTGCACCGGCTTCCTTGAGTACATCAAGACCGTCCCTAAATGGAAAAAAAGCATCAGATGCCACAACAGAATTTGAGAGGCTTAGTCCTGCATTCTTCGCTTTGATGACTGCGATGCGAGCTGAATCAACGCGACTCATTTGCCCAGCACCAACACCTAGGGTCATGCCTTGGCCACAAAAAACTATTGCATTAGACTTCACAAATTTTGCTACCCGCCAAGCAAACATTAGGTCTTCCATTTGTGTTTTAGATGGCTTTATTTCGGTAACCGTTTTTAATTCTTGCTCAGACACATGTTTCGAATCAGCACTTTGTACCAAAATACCACCACCAACTCGTTTATAGTCATGAGCGTTTGCGTTGATTTCGAATTCGATTTGAAGTAAACGAACATTCTTTTTTTGTGCAAAATAAGCTTTTGCCTTGTCAGAAAATTGGGGTGCGATTACCACCTCAACAAACCGTTGACTGATTGCCTTAGCAGCTTGTTCATCAACAATGCAGTTACAAGCGATGATGCCGCCGAATGCCGAAGTCGGATCTGTTTTGAACGCCTTTTCATAAGCTTTGAGCGCATTTTCTCCAAGTGCCACGCCGCATGGATTAGCGTGCTTCACAATTACGCACGCTGGTGTTACGAAGCTTTTTACGCACTCCCAGGCAGCATCAGAGTCGGCTATGTTATTGAAAGATAATGCCTTGCCTTGGATTTGCTCATACTTGGCTAGAGAGCCGGTTTGGGCTTGGAGGTCTTGGTAGAATGCTGCTTGTTGGTGAGGGTTCTCGCCATAGCGAAGGTTTTGAGTTTTTTGAAAATTTAGATTTATCTGATCGGGGAACTGACTTTTTTGACCGCTGGCATCGATAGTGGTCAGGTAGTTACTGATATTGGAATCGTAGTTTGCTGTATGTGAAAAGGCTTTTCGGCAGAGTGAGAACCGAGTTTCACGCGATAATCGTTTGGGGCTGGAGTGCGTTAGCTCCTCAACAATATTTGGGTAGTCGTTAGGGTCAGTAACGATCCCTACATGCTCCCAGTTTTTAGCAGCTGCGCGTACCATTGTAGGCCCGCCGATATCAATATTTTCAATCGCATCGTCTAGGCTGCAAGTTGGATTAGCTATGGTTGTCGCAAACGGATAGAGATTAACGACGACAAGGTCGATAGTGGGAATGTTGTGAACCTTTAGTGCTGAAGTGTGTTCAGCGAGGTTCCGTCGCGCTAAGATGCCTCCATGCACCTTGGGGTGCAGTGTTTTGACTCGCCCATCTAGCATTTCTGGAAATCCAGTGTACTCACTTATTTCAGTGACGACTATATTTGCATTCTTAAGGGTTTGCGCTGTTCCGCCGGTTGATAAGATCGTATAACCCATACGTTCGAGTGATTGGGCAAAATCCACGATTCCCGTTTTATCTGAGACGCTTATTAGAACTTGTTTAGTAGAAGCTATATTGCTTTTTGTCATTTAACTTAGTTTTGTAGGTTAGAGAAATTTAAATTTTTTCATTTTCGCTCTGAGTGTATTTCGATTAATACCGAGCATATTTGCGGCTTCGCTTTGGTTGCCGTTACATCGTTCAAGGATATCTTCAATTAAAACTTTTTCCACTGATTCCATTACCATATTGTGGATACCGTGGGCAGTTTCCCCCTCTAAATCGCTAAAGTACGCCTCGACGGCAGACTTTATGGCTTCTGAGATATTAGATTGCTTGCTCATGTGCTCAAGCGGCAAATGACTGTGAGTGGTAACCGTATTGAGCTTCAGTACGTCTCATAAACTCGATGACAGCATCAGTCTGCGCTTTGCCGCTCTCAAGTGCGTTAAACTTGCCACGAAATAAGCTTGCCCCGGGAAAGCTAGACAAATACCAAGTCACGTGTTTGCGCGCCAAGCGAACGGCGTGTTGCTCACCGTAAAACGTATATAGCGACGCGAGGTGTTCCAATAAGATATTTTTTGTTTCCGGTATTGTTGGCGAGGGGCGGTGCGTTTGCTTTTCTAGAAAGTATGAAATTTCCTGAAATATCCATGGTTTACCTTGAGCGGCACGCCCAATCATTACGGCATCGGCGCCAGTTCTTTGAAGTACGAAAAGGGCCTTCTCTGGTGAATCAATATCACCGTTAGCGATGATTGGAATATTTACAAACGACTTTACTTCAGCAATCGTTTCATATTCCGCAGACCCATTAAAGAAGTCATTTCTTGTTCTTCCATGAATGGTAAGTGCTTGAACACCACTATCTTCAGCAATTTTGGCAATCTTTAAGGCATTTCGTGAGTTACGGTCCCAGCCTGTCCGAATTTTAAGCGTCACTGGCACGTCTACTTGATTGACGACTGAATCTAATATCGAGGCTACCAGTGATTCATCTTTGAGTAGCGCTGAGCCTGCAGCCGCCTTGCACACTTTTTTAGCAGGACAGCCCATATTTATATCAATGATTTGAGCACCTAAATCTACGTTCATTTTGGCAGCGTAAGCCAGTTGTTTTGGGTCGGTGCCAGCAATCTGAACAGCTCGGGGCGAGTCCTCACCAGCATGGTTCAATCGGAACTTACTTTTTTTAGAGTTCCAGAGCTTAGTGTCTGACGTGACCATTTCAGAGATCGCGAGCGCTGCCCCAAGCTTTCTGCATAGGTTTCTAAAAGGTTGGTCTGTTACCCCCGCCATCGGAGCTGCTATCACTGGAGACTTTAATGTATACGGACCGATCTTCATGATGAACACATTGGATTGTAATCCTAGATTTTATAGGATTACAAAACCTTTGAAGTAGAAATTATAGTCTCGGACCGAAAATTAGTTGTCTAATGATTATTTTCTTTGCCAGCGGTACCAGGTCAAGAGCAATTAGACCTAAACCTCGTCCTCGTTGCATTCCAAGCATCCTACTGGAGAATAAGCGATTTAAACTGGAGCTAAAAACCGCCGTTTGGAATCGATCCCACCGCCTTTTTCTTCGGAAGTCTCTGACAGTTTCGCTGCGACTTAATTTTTTCTTATCGAGTTGTCCGCATAATTGGGCAAGATCCCAGGCATCTCTGAACCCTAAATTTAGACCTTGAGCTGCGATCGGGTGCAATGCCTGAGAGGCATTTCCGACGATCACTACCCCCCCGCCTGAAGGTTGCTCTGCGATCTTTGTGGACAGTGTATAGGAGCGTTTCTCCCGAATTGCAGTAAAGTTCCCACACCGGTCCCCAAAGGCGCGTTGAAGTCGAAAAAGAAAGTTCTCGTCTGTTTCGTTTAAGAGGGAGTCTACCCTTTCGGAATTGACTGACCATACAAAGCTAAATTCATTACCCCTAGGGAGTAGCGCAATAGGCCCGGTATCCGTAAATCTTTCGTACGCAATATTGCTTGGCTTAGCGTCGCTTTTAACAATGCCAACGATCGCTTTGTGCCCATATTCAATAGATTTTTTATATTTGAGACCGGCAATATTTAATGATTGTCCACCGTCGGCCATCACCACTAACCGACTACTAATGGTTTTATCGGAACCTTTAGAAGTAAGACTTATACTGGAGTACTCCCCTGACTTTTCAATTGATTTTGCTTCGGCATGGAAGAATGTCTCTACATTTTGTTTAATTAATTCCATCCTCAATTGCGGTAGCAAATCTTGAAAACGAACTACGAAACCTAGCTCTTTTAAGTTAACATCTGATGCGTTTACGGTGCTTTGCCCGAAGTGTCCTCTATCGGAGATGTGAATCGCACGAATAGGGAAGCTGACCATTTCGTTTGACCAAGCGTCAAGCCGATTGAGTATTAAGAAGCTATTCCAAGATAAAGCTAGCGTGCGGCCATCGGATATTGCTGTGTGATCTGCCTGTGCCTCCAGCATTGCTGTTTTTAACCCGCATCTGGTCAGGGCTAGGGAGACAACGCATCCCACGGGCCCGCCCCCAATCACTACAGCATCAAATTGGTCATTGAAAGTCACGGTATTAACCTACCATCAGTGATTCAATCTCGCTGATGGTCTTAGGCGCACCAGAGGTGATAATTTCGCATCCATTGTCTTGTTTGACAATCGCATCATCCTCGATGCGAACTCCGATGTCCCAGAAATGCTCCGGTACGTCAGGCGCGCTTCGAATGTAACAGCCAGGCTCTATCGTTAAAACCATACCGGGTTCAAGTGTTCGCCATTGCCCATCAATTTTATAATTCCCGACGTCATGCACATCCATCCCAAGCCAGTGTCCAGTTCTGTGCATGTAATATTTGGTGTAATCCCTTTGCTCGATGACTTTGTCTAGCGAGCCGTGACAAAGTTTGAGGTCAATGAACCCCTGGGCGAGAACTTCAACAGCAGCATCGTGTGGCGCTTGCCAACTGTTTCCAGCGCATGTCGCATTAATTGCTGCTGTTTGCGCGTCTAATACGAGTTCATAGATGGCCTTTTGTGGACCAGAAAATCTACCGCTGACTGGAAAAGTTCGAGTAATGTCTGACGCGTAGCCGTTCAACTCACAACCCGCGTCGATGAGCAATAAGTCGTCCTTGTTTAATAAAGAGTTGTTCTCAGCATAGTGCAAAACACATGCGTTTTTGCCGCCTGCCACAATTGAGGTATATGCTGGAAATTGAGAGCCATTTCTTTTGAAGTGGTATAAAAATTCTGCCTCGATCTGGTATTCATATTTTCCTGGTGTCGTCTTAGTCATGGCGTTCACATGCGCCTTCGCTGAGATGGCCGCTGCTTTTCGCATGGTCTCGAGTTCTCTTGGATCTTTGATTAGCCGCATTTCGTCTAATATTTCTCGCGCGTCTACAAGTGATGCCGGCGCTTCGATGCCTTCACGTGCTCGAGAGCGCGTCTGGTTGAGCCACCCCATCATTTTTGTATCCCATTGGGTGTTAACGCCCAGCGGAGTATAAATCGTGTCTTTGTTTTCAATTAATTGAGGAAGGACGCGGTTAATTTCGTCCATAGGGTAAGCATCATCGAATTGAAATAGTTTTTTCGCGTTCTCTGGACCTTGACGAAAACCATCCCAGATCTCTTTTTCTTCATTCTTTGCTCGGCAAAAAAGAATTGAGCGAGAAGATGTACCGCCTGTAATGACAACAACCGATTCCGGCTCCATAAAACCGGTCAAATAATAGAAATAACTATCGAATCGGTAAGGGAAATGAGCATCCCTGTTGCGAACTGCCTCTTTAGCCGTCGGAATAATGGCGATTCCGGATGCCATAGCTTCTGCAAATATTAGGCGCCTATTAACAAAATCAGTTGTCATATTTTATTACCGTTATGTTTTCAATTGATTAAAAAGTTGTCGTTCTATTAGATCAGCCAATGTATCGCGATCAGCGTCCCCGCTTTGGCGGAGCGCAGTGATTAACACATTGATGTCGGACTGTTGTTTGTTTTGAGACAGTTTAAACTTCGCTTTCATATCTATAATCTCCGCTCTAAAACCGACAACCTCTTTC
>CBFIFN010000002.1:0-50920 GCA_965661885.1 uncultured Burkholderiales bacterium
AAACTAGGTGTAGACTTTTCGCAGTGTGGGGGCCCAGTATTTCCAAAACCAATAGAGAATTTATTGGTTTTTTAATTTACGAAAAGAGCATTAAAGTCCGCCATATCTTGTTCCACCATCCTACCCGTGATCCACTGTAGTCTGAACTTCGCTAGGATCGCGTCGCGAATTGCGCCGTACATGTCTCTTCGTGCCTCGGCGAGAAGGGTCTCCGCGTCAAGAACATCTACCGCGGTCCGAACGCCAACTTCCAAACCCAACTTAGTCGACTCAACTTGTAGCTTGGTCGATGCTAGGGCTTGTTCAAATGCGGTTACCCGCGCTAAGCCGGTAGTGGTGTCCAGATAAGCCTCTCGGGTCTCTTGAGCGACTTTACGTTTTATATATTCTAGCTCTTGAAGCGCCCCGTCATACTGTGACACAGCCTCACGAGTTTCAGAATTAACCTTACCTCCCTCAAAGAGAGGCACCTTTAACCGCAGACCGACAATACCAGCGGTCGTATCAGTACCAGCACCGAAGGTACTATTTCCCGCGTAACTATCCGTAACCGCACCGACCAAATCAACCGTGGGTGCTGCACCCAGTCTGCTATATTCCACTCGGGTCTTTGCGATCTCTAGCTCGTGTTGCGCAAGCACCATTTCAAGAGATTGTTCACTCGCTCGGCGAACCCAAACATCTATATCATTAGGCATCGGGGCATCCATCTCAAATGGCATTTTTACGGGGGCCAAACTTTCTAAAACTGGCTTCCCTACAAGCTTTTGTAATGCCTCTTGGGACACTCGAAGCAAATTTTGAGCCGCTAACTCCTCAGCTGACACCAGGTCGAACCTAGCTTGAGCCTCTCGCTGGTCTGTAATTGTCGCAGTACCTACAGAGAAATTTCGTTTCGCCAACTCAAGTTGCTCTGAAATCGCTGACTTTTGCGCCCGCACCGTACCCAATTGAGTTCTCGCGATGAGTACGTCAGCATAAGCGTACATGGTTCGCTTCATGAGGTTTTGATTCGCCAACTCAAGCCTAGTGCTAGCCTTGATTATTTCTAACTGCGCTATATCGATTGCGACATCGTTTTGCTTTCTATATAGCGATTGTGTTGCAGTTACACCATACTCATACGAACCAAAATCGCTATGACCTGAACTAAATGGCGACTCGGAATCGATACTGTTGTAATCGTAACCCGCCTCCAAATTAATTTGTGGTAATCGGCTCGCCTGAGCTTGCGGTAAACGCTCCTGCACAGCGAGATACTCAGCCTTCGCGGCGGCATACTGAGCATCATTCCTCACAGCTTCACGATAAATCTCCATCAGATCAACGGCCTGAGCGAAGCTAGAAAACATCAAAAATAACAAAGTAACTACGCGAATCATTTCAAAACTGTCCCTATTTTTTTGGATATACGAAAAAAGGTTACGGTTGACAATATACCTTTAAACCTCACGATTTGCTCCCAACCTATCAGTAATTGGACATTTCAGAGGATCTTATTGTGTTCTCCAGCAGCATTGTGATGGTCATAGGACCCACCCCACCCGGCACTGGCGTTAAAAACCCGGCAACAGTTAAGGCGGACTGATAGTCGACATCACCCACTAGAGACCCGTTTTCAAGACGATTGATTCCGACGTCGATAACAGCGGCACCCTTCTTAATCATCGATGCCTCTAACATGTTGGGTTTTCCCACAGCCACCACGACGATATCTGCCTGCCTAGTAAACATGCTCAAATCTGCTGTTTTTGAAGTACAAATCGAGACAGTCGCACCCTTTTCCAACAACATTAAGGCCATAGGTTTTCCGACAATGTTACTTCGCCCAATCACAACTGCATGTTGACCTTCGATTGGGATGCCATAGTAGTCCAGGAGCATCATGATTCCGTGGGGGGTGCAAGGGTAAAACCTAGCATTACCGGTGACCATAGCCCCCACATTCACTTTATGAAACCCATCAACATCCTTTTCAGGAGATATTGTTTCTAATATTTTGTTTTCATTTATGTGAGCGGGAAGTGGCAGTTGCACCAAAATACCGTTAACAGTTGGGTCATTATTTAATCGGACTAAGTTCTCCAAAACCACGTGCTCCGGCACATCCACTGGCAATCGGATTTCAGTAGATTGAATCCCAATCGAATCACAAGCTGCGACTTTGTTGCGAACATAAACCTGCGAGGCTGCATTTTCTCCTACTAAAATAACCGCCAGTCCAGGTTTAACTCCGCGACCTAACATAGCTTCAACCCTGCATTTCATTTTATCTCTCAGGACCTGAGATACCAACTTACCATCTACCAGTACCGCGCTCATTTTCCACCTACCCAACTCGATGATGTTAAATACTTAAATCAAACCACAAACCCCTATAACTCTCAGCCGCCAAGACGCGTGTTCACTGTCTCAATATCCGCAAGCGTCGAGTAGTATACAGGGCCTCGCCCCATATCTGCCTCTTTTTGACTGGTAAGCGCATTTAAATTAAATCCATTTTTCATTTTGGAACCTTGTAACTGCTTTGGCGCCCCAACGACCCCCTCTCTCAGCCCACTCACAATGCGTGCATGGCCAAACACCTCTCCTCGGTCGTTAAATAATCGACATAGATCTCCGTCCGTTATAGCTCGTTTTGCGGCGTCTGATGGGTTCAACTCAAAGGTTGGACGTGACAACATATTTTGCAGATGTTCAACATGCTGAAAAGTAGATCCTATGAAGTAATGAGTTGCCCCGCTAACGACCTGCAAGGGATACGGGCTTGATGAATTGACACTCGATAGCCCCTCCTTCTCTGGAATATGTCCGGGCATAGGGTCGAGCCCGAGATCGGCCATTTTTTGCGAATAAATCTCAATTTTGCCAGAGGGAGTTGGCCAGGTCCCCGAATTTATCCCCTTCCGTCTAGGGGAATCAACGGCGCTTCTTAACCATCCATGTTTTTTAAGTAAATCTAACGTGACTCCTTCGAAAAGAGGGTTAAATTCCGGATCTATGATCTCCTCAATCATTTCTTCATCAGTCTGCGCAAAGCACGCCTCGGTATATCCCATTTTTTTTGCAAGTCGACGAAACAATTCACTATTGTCCAAGCTCTCGCCGATTTTTTCGATGGCAGGTAAAGATAAGCCGTAGTAATAGGCTCCATATCCAGCCAGCAAGTCCATTCGCTCAAGAGCCGTGTCGGCTGGCAACAATATATCTGCGTAGGAGGCAGAGTCCGTGTAAAACGTGTCATGCACAACGGTGAACAGATCAGGTCTCGATAGTCCTTGCCGCACGGCCTTTGTATCCGGTACGCAGTTAGCTGGGTCAGCGTTCCAAACGAACAACGCCTTAACTTCCGGTGCAGTATTAGTGAGAGCATCGCCCAACTGAATCATATTAAAGTTTCTAGGGCTCCGGCCCTTAAGTAATTCAGATCGGTAGACCTTACTTTCGTCAAAAACACGCAATTCTCCGCCAGTTGAAACGCAAACCCCGCCATCGCCTCCAGCAGCTCCAGTGACCGTTGGGAGCAATTTAATTGCTCTCATCATAGATCCACCGTTCTCGTGCCTTTGAATGCCCCAGTTACAACGTATAAAAGACTGTTTGGTAGATGCGTATAGCTCAGTCAGCTTCAATATATCCGACTCCTTCAAGCCGGTAATTTTAGCAACGCGTGATAAACTATAGTCAGGCAATCGCTCTCGGCGAAAACGGCTCCACCCTTTCGTATTTTGATCAAGAAACTCTTGATCATGCAACTGCCTTTCGACAATGATTTTCATCATACCTAACGCCAGCGCGGCATCTGTGCCGGGTTTCGGGGTTATATGCCAATCAGCAAACTCTGTCGTACGTGTAACTCTGGGGTCAATCGCTATAATTTGAGCTCCGTTTTTTCGCGCTTGCTCCAAAAAAGGAACTGCATGAACGCCTGTGCTGATGATATTGGTACCCCAAAGAAGAATGACCTTCATTTGAGGAAGATTTTCAATATTTGCATCTCCCACGCGACCGAAAGTATATTGCTCAGCTGCAGCACCGGCCGCAGTGCAAATTGTCCGTTCTAACTGGCATGCCCCCATACGATTAAAAAAACGTTGTCCCATGCCGAGGAACCCAGCCATCCCCAGCGTGCCCGAGTAAGAAAAGGGCAGCACTGATTCAGGACCATTCGTTTTGATGATACGTTTTAGTCGTGTGGACACTTCGTCCAAAGCCTCGTCCCATGAGATCCGCTTCCACTTTGCACCAGCCCCTTTGGGGCCGATTCTTCTCTGTGGATAAAGAACTCTGCGATCGCTGTAAACATAGTCAAGATAACTATTAACCTTCCCACACAAGAAGCCTCTCGTCACAGGATGTGTCTTGTCTCCCTCAACCTTCACAGCACGACCAGTACTCTTATCGACGGATACAGTCATCGAGCATCCATCCGGGCAGTCATGCGGACAAGAAACATGCACTTTTTTAATGTCGCCGGTCTCCAAAGTCCGCTTCTCCATAACCACTTCTCCTGGCAAGATTGGATCCGCTGCTTTTTGAACGAACCCTTGGTCGTATTTGTCAATACAATGTAGTGGAGTAAATTCTACCAAATACGGTTGTACTGCGGTAAGCCATTTTTGCTTAAAATAAACTTTTCTGAACCATTAAAATAGCATTCAAAATAGGGTTAAATATAGTGCTAGAACATAAGCGGACATCAATCAAAAAGCTACATCACCTAGCCATGCGTTGCCTAGACACAGAGCAAACACGGCGTTTTTACGAGGATTTTTTAGGCTTACCACTGGTTCATGCCATCAACATTACCGAAACCAAAACGGGACGAGCCACGAACGCCTTGCATACGTTCTTCCAGCTAAATGACCAATCTCACATAGCTTTTTTTGAGAGTCCAGAAAAACCGTTCATTTTTAAAAAGCAACACGATTTTGACCTTCATGTTGCCCTAGAGGTCGAGGAGCAAGTCATGCTTAGCCTTTTCGAAAAAGCAAAAATGCAAAAAATAGAAGCTCGCGGAGTCAGTGATCATGATTTCATACACTCCGTTTACTTCAGGGATCCAAATGGCTATGTCGTTGAGCTTTCTACGAAGCAACCTCGACATGACGAAACCCTAGACCCGCGTAAAAATGATGCTCGTGAAATACTAGACTTTTGGCAAAAAAATAAAAATAAGTAGTTTTTACATTTGGAGGAATAGCAAAGATGACATTCGATCAAATTTTGTATCAAGTGAAAGATGGTGTAGCGACGATAACGTTAAACCAACCAGAGTCACTCAACAGCTTCACGACCAGCATGCTCAACGAACTCAGCGAAGCGCTTAAAAACGCAAATACAGATAGTTTAGTTCGCGTAATAGTTTTAACGGGCGCTGGTCGAGGTTTCTGTGCCGGACAAAACTTAAAAGAACGACAACGATCAGCGGATCAGCCAAAAACTGATATTGGCGATTCGTTAAAGAAACGTTATGTGCCAATTGTCAGCGCCATCCGTAATGCGTGCAAACCAGTCATAGGTGCCGTTAATGGGATCGCTGCCGGAGCGGGTGCAAACGTTGCTTTATCTTGCGATTTAGTCGTAGCCAAGGAGTCAGCAAAATTCCTTCAAGCATTCACGCGCATTGGGTTAATGCCGGACGCAGGAGGAACATTCTTTCTAACGAGAACTGCCGGTCGCCAAAGAGCCATGGGTATGTCCTTACTGGCTCAACCCATTACCTCTCGCCAAGCCGAATCCTGGGGATTAATTTGGAAAGCGGTCCCGGATGACGAATTTGAAAACGAAATCACCCAGGTTGCCAAGCATCTTGCAAATGGTCCTACCTTAGCCTTCGCGAAGACAAAACAAGCCATCATTGCCGCAGAAAAAAATGACTTCGATTCTGCAATTGAATTGGAGTGTGAACTGCAAAGTGGGTTGGGATTCAGTAAGGATTATGAAGAAGGTGTCAATGCGTTTTGGGAAAAAAGACCACCAGCTTTCAGCGGCACTTAGCGAAATCAAAAGCAGACATCCCCTGAGAGACGTAATTAATGACATCCAAAAACAAAAGCCTCATTTTCGTTTTGGTCTCTAGCATAACTTTCCTGATGTCAGGTTGTAATTCTTTGCAACCGTCGTTCGAAGAGTCAACGCTCGATTTGCCCGAGAGTTGGGCGAACTTGGAAAATGGCAACCTGTACATAGTCAACACAACGGACATAGCACGTCTTCAATGGTGGGAAATGTTCAATGATCCCAATCTCTCATCACTCATAAAAGCTGGACTGGAGGCCAACCCGGATTTTACGATCGCAAAAATCAGAATCATCCAAGCTAAAGAACAATCCGTATCCGTAGGTGCCGACAAAAACCCAAGCGTGGACGCCAATTTAAGATCAAGCAAGTCAACCAGTAGTTCCGAGAGTAGTTTAGGCCGCACGAGTACCGTTATGAATACTCAATTCCAGACCAGTTGGGAATTCGACATCTTCGGAAAATTCGATAGAACCATAGAAGCTTCAAAGGCCAATCTTCAAAAGAAGATAGCGGCTAGTCACGGAGTAAAGGTGAGGCTCATTGCGGACATTGTTGAGTCTTACATCACATTTAGATCGGTGCAGGAAGATTTGAAGCTAAACATCGAAGCAGCTCAATATCTAACAGACTTTCTGACGCTTTCATCGCTAGAATCACGAGTTGGAATCAGTTCCCAAGAAGAGGTATTCTTGGCGCGTTCTCGTCTTCTGAACACAAAGACCACAATCACTGGAAAAAGGAGTGACCTAAAAGAGTTGGGGATGGCGATTGATTTATTGATAGGGAACAGTGCGGGAGATACATTCGAGAGGCTGATGGATTCAAAAAATTCATTGAATTCCCCTTCAAAAATCGCGATATCAATTCCCGCAGAAACCATCCTACAAAGACCGGACATTCAGGAAGCGCTTTTTACCCTGCAAGAAGAGACGGCAAAAGTTGGGGTTGCCGAAGCACAGCGCTACCCAAGCTTTTCACTTACTGGATCATTAGGGTTAGAGGCTCTTACAATTAACGCTCTAGGAAGTTCGAGCGCTAACTTCTCATCGATTCAAGCTAATCTCCTAGCACCTATATTCAATTCCGGGGGGCTTACTGCAAACGTAAACGCACAAGTTGCAACCCGAGATGCAGCGCTAGAATCATATAAAAATGTGATATCCAATGGATTGATGGAAACAGAACAAGCGTTAGTCAATTTGTTATCGATTAAAGATCAACTAAGCGATATCAATAGATCCGTTGAGGCAGGGGAAAAGCATTTAGAATTAACACAGTATAGGCATCAAAGTGGCTTAGTCAGCCAAAGAGAGGTTCTTGACTCACTGAACGAATTGAATTCTTTAAAGACGAAACAGTCTCAGATAAAGTTCAGTGAGTTAAGCAGCATCACTCAGCTCTACAAAACACTCGGCGGTGGCTGGTCAGAAACTGTGAAAAATTAACTATAAGTTGGCATGAAAAAATTAAATAATAACCAATGATGACATCCTCTGGAAAATCACTACAAGACGTACTCAATAACGATAAAGAGGGAAAATCAGTATCAAAAAGAATCGTCAAGTATTTCATAATTGTTGTTATTGCATTAGGCATCGTCAGTTACTTTTGGCACTCGGAGGAAGTGAACAGCTTTGTCTACAAAACTGAGGAAGCAAAGATAGGTTCATTGGTGGTCACTGTCTCCGCGACGGGAAAATTAACTCCTACAAATCAAATTGAGGTCGGCAGTGAGTTATCAGGCATCATCGAGTCAGTTTTTGTGGAGGAGAACGACGTGGTCGAATCCGGGCAAATTCTTGCTCAGCTAGACACCGCGAAACTAAACGATGCAGTGGAAAAATCCCAAGCAGCCTTGATAGGTCAGCAGGCCTCAGTGGCTCAAGCGCTCGCGACTTTGGCTGAGGCACGCACGAATCTTTATCGATTACGCCAACTCTACGAGCTATCCGACGGTGAGATTCCTTCTCAATCTCAAATTGATACCGCTGTTGCAAATTTGCGTCGAGCTCAAGCTGATGAGAAAAGCTCGAAAGCGGCAGTTCAGCAAGCTGAAGCCAATCTGAGATCGGATAAAACCAACTTATCAAAGGCAACGCTAATCTCACCTATAGATGGAGTCGTACTGAAACGCTCAATTGCACCCGGACAGACGGTGGCTGCATCCTTTCAAGCACCCGTTTTGTTTACGATTGCTGAAGATCTAAGAAAAATGGAATTACATGTTGACGTTGATGAAGCTGACGTCGGCAGCATCAATAAAGGACAGACTTCTTACTTCACAGTAGACGCTTGGCCAGACCGACAATACTCAGCAACCATTCACAGGGTTAGCTTCGCTGCTGACAATACCGACGATGTGGTCACGTATCCGACCATTTTAGATGTCGTTAATACAGATTTGTCACTCAGACCTGGAATGACGGGCACAGCCGTCATAACTACGTTAAATTTGGAAAATCAAATTTTGGTTCCAAACGCTGTATTTCGCCTAAATCTACGTGCAAATATCGATACGGAAGAGCCGAAAAAAAGTGTATTTGGCTTCTTATTTCCTCGGTCCAAAAAACCTAAACGCGAAGTCCATACCGAACAAAAAGCAGGACTATCGAAGTTATGGATACTATCCGAAGACGGACCCACGGAGATTGCGGTTGAAATTATCGCAACGAATGAAAAATACAGTGCTGTTTTATCCGATCAGCTAAAAATCGGATCAAAGGTGATAACCAGTGCGATAAAAGAAGATCTCTAGGTCTGTTAGGAAAAAATCGTAATGGCACTCATTGAACTCAAAAATGTAACAAAAACCTATGGAACAGAAGGCGCCACATTTGAAGCACTCAAGGGCCTAGATCTAAAAATAGAAGACGGGGAGTTTTTAGCGCTGATGGGGCCAAGCGGGTCTGGTAAATCAACCACCATGAATATTGCTGCCTGTTTGGATACGCTGACTAGTGGAAGCTATCTTTTCCAAGATATTGCTGTCGAGTCCCTAGACGGACAGCAACGAACACTACTCAGAAGGCATTTTTTAGGATTTATTTTCCAGGGGTTCAATTTACTTGCCAGGAGTTCAGCGCTGGAGAATGTGGAGCTTCCTCTTATTTATCGAGGTGATACGCGGCGCGAGCGACGACTCGCCGCTGCCGAGGCGCTTGACAAAGTTGGCCTATTGAATTGGAGGCGCCATACCCCCAGCGAACTTTCCGGAGGACAGCAACAACGAGTAGCGATTGCCAGGGCAATTGTTACAAAACCAAAAATCCTGCTAGCTGATGAGCCCACTGGAAATTTAGATTCGGTGACAAGTTCAGAAATCATGTCACTGCTCAAGGCACTAAATAGGGATTTAGGTATCACCGTCATTATGGTCACCCATGAACAGGATATGGCCGAGAATGCCTCAAGAGTGGTGCATTTTTTAGATGGCCAGATTATTAACTAAGCGGTACTAAATTATGGTCTGGAATTCACTCATTTTGGCGTTAAACGCCATAAGTAAAAACCTACTTCGAAGCTTCCTGACTGTTTTAGGAATTATCATCGGCGTTGCCGCTGTGATTACTATGGTGACTATCGGCCGCGGCGCGACAAAATCGGTTAGTGATCAAATTTCTGATATGGGAACCAACCAATTAATAGTCCGACCCGGCCAACGGAGAGGTTCGGGCTCAAATGTCGCAAAATTTAAACAAAAAGAAGTCGATTTAATAAAGACGCAAGTCCCCGGCCTAGCTGGGGTAGCACCCTATTCGACGAGTTCTGCAACAGTAATTTTTCAAGCAAGAAACTATGCCACTTTAATCACCGGAACGACAAACGACTTTTTTAACGTCGGCAACTGGGAATTACAAGCGGGAAGGGAATTTCGCGACAGTGAACTGAAATCAGGAAAGGCATCTTGCATCTTGGGTAGCACTGTAAGGAGCAATCTATTTGGCGAGAAAGACCCCTTAGGCGAAAGAATTCGAATCAAACAATTCACATGCGAAGTTATAGGAGTTTTAACTTCAAAAGGACAATCAACCTGGGGAACTGATCAAGACGATAAAGTCGTCATGCCCCTGAAAACTCTACACAGACGCCTATTGGGAAATGTTGACATTGAACGACTTGCAGTTGAAGTTGAGGACAGCGCGAACATCACCAACGCGCAAAACCAAATAACAGAGCTATTAAGGGCTGCTCGGCGATTACCGGATAACGTAGAAAATGATTTCAGAGTTCTAGACATGCGCCAAGTCATTAAAACCTTAACGGGCACGACACGAGTATTGACCATGCTTTTAAGTGCGGTTGCCGCAGTGAGCTTACTTGTGGGGGGTATAGGTATCATGAACATAATGTTAGTGTCTGTAACAGAACGTACTAAGGAAATTGGCATTCGATTAGCAGTTGGAGCTTTGGAAAAGCACGTATTGTTACAGTTTCTAATTGAATCCGTAGTGCTCTCTAGTATTGGGGGGGTTCTCGGATTAATTCTTGCCACCGCTTTGTCGATTTTAGGTTCAAGCTTGATGGGTGTTCCATTTATTTTCGACCTGAAAATAAATGTCATTGCATTTTTGTTCGCAGCTTCGATTGGGATTTTATTTGGATTCGTACCCGCAAAGCGTGCAGCAAAGCTAAATCCGATTGACGCTCTTCGCCATGAATAATCGTATAGTTATAGTGGATATAAAAACTAAATCTCAGGGACATCGTCATGTTAACAGTTGGAGTCGTTGGTGCAGGAACTATGGGGAGCGGTATAGCGCAGGTCGCAATTGCCGCAGGTGAGAACGTAAAACTCTTCGACCCTTTTTCAGAGACTATTGAACGCGGTCGAGGCATGATCGATAAAAATCTAAATTTTTTAGTCAAAAAAGGTAAGTTGACAGCGGAGGAGTCAACACAGATTCTTGCTCGGTTAGAGGTGGTAGATTCAATCGAGGACTTAGTGGGTTGTGATTTAGTGATCGAAGCCATTATCGAAAATGAATCGATAAAAAAGGAGCTATTTCGCAACCTAGAAACCATTATCTCGTCGGAGGCCATTCTAGCGACAAACACCTCTTCGATTTCCATAACAGCGCTGTCCAACGAGCTAAATCACCCTGAGAGATTAGTGGGTATGCATTTTTTTAACCCGGCACCCCGGATGAAGCTTGTTGAGGTTATTCGAGGGCTTAGAACATCCGAAAAATCAATTGACGATATCGTCGAATTATCGAAACGTTGGGGCAAGGCGCCTGTGACAGCTAATTCAACGCCAGGTTTTATTGTCAACCGAGTGGCACGGCCATTCTACGGGGAAGCGCTAAGAGTCCTAATGGAAAAAGGAATTGATCATTCAAACTTGGACCGCGTAGTAAGGGAATGCGGCGGATTTCCGCTTGGTCCTTGTCAACTGATGGATTTAATCGGATTAGATGTCAATTTATCTGTCACGCAAACAGTATATGAAGCCACCGCGTATGACCCTCGATACGCACCATCACTGCTTCAGCAAGAATTAGTGAGGGCTGGAAAGCTAGGACGAAAAACAGGCGAAGGGTTCTACACCTATCCTGTTGAAACTACGAAAGATCAGATCTGCAACAAGAACGGGCACCAAGCGACAAGTAATAACAGCCCTGTGGGTATCGTTCTCAATCGACTCACTGAATCGCTAAGGAGCCGTTTATTCGACTCCGGGTTTCAGGTCATTGAATCCACTTCATCTACGGACATACCCACTATTGCAATGAGCGATGGTCGAACTGCAACGCAACGGTCTCACGATGAGTCCATTAAAAACCTCATCCTTATAGACTTATGCGTCGACTTTGAAACAACTAAAAGGCTTGCTTTAACTCATTCAGCGCAATGCACGCAGGAGGCTCTTGGGCACATACTTAGCGTATTACGAAAAACAGGTTTCCTTGTGACAGTCATGCGAGACATAGCGGGGATGATCCTAACTCGAACGGTTGCCATGCTCGCTAACGAAGCAGCAGACCTGGTCCATCAAGAAGTCACTTCTCCAAAAGACGTCGACATGGCTATGACACTAGGAACCGGTTACCCTTTAGGGCCACTTTTATGGGCCGATAAGATAGGTCTAAAGACCATTTCCGAAATCCTTACTAACTTATGCGCTCACTATGGATCTGCACGATACCGGATCTCACCAATACTTCAGAAAAAATCGACGTCCAATGAACTTTTCCACGGTAAAGATAAATGATAAGAAGACAATACTTTCTTGGACTAGCATTAGCTTTTTTCTCCATTGGGTCGACCAATGCTGCAGTCACTCACCTTGAGATTAATAAAACTATTTCAATAGGACAAGGAAAAGACTTTGGTGACGCGGGCTCATATGAAAAAATTTCTGGGGTTGCATACTTTGAGATCTCGCCAAGCCACAAACGTAACAAGACAATCGCTGACATTACGAGGACGACCGTTAACGAAGCTGGAAATGTGACGTTTAGTGCCGACTTCGAAATTCTTCGCCCAGTGGATCCTCAAAAAGCAAGTGGCACTTTGTTTCTTGAGGCGCCTTCGCAAGGAGAGAAACTGAGCCTCGGGCTAATGCACGATGTTGTACAAAACGTTGATTTAAATTCAATACATGAAACTACCGACTTAGGTAACGCATTTCTCATGGAACGGGGCCACACAATCGCGTGGGTAGCTTGGCAAGGAAACGTCGAAAAAATAAACAATCGAATGACTGCTGAGTTTCCAATAGTTTTAGACGCAGGTCAGCCAATGAATGGTTTTGTTATTACCGAATTTAACGGGCGCAGTTTCAGGGAGAAAAACCCTTTCACCCTTCCGCTCTCAGGTAGGGAATTTATTAAGCCCTTCCCGGCGAAATCCACAAACAAACAAACCGCAAATGCATCACTGTTCGTTATGGAAAGCGGCTCACTAGGAGCGAGTAGCACTGAGGTAGGAAAGGGCGAAGAGGTCCCCGCCGACCAATGGAAATTCGCGCACTGTCCAGATGGTTGGCCTGGCCAACCCTCTACTGAATATATATGTGTAAGAAATAGTTTCCTCAAAAATAGAAACTATCACTTAATCTATGAAGCGGTAGAGTCGCCGGTCATGGGATTAGGCCTCGCAACGACGCGAGATTTTATTTCATATTTAAAATATGGAAGCAGAGACTCATCCAAAAATCAGCACCCCACAGCTAAGCTCGAGCAAGCCATATGCCAAGGAATTGGACACGGAGCAAGATACCTCAGAGACTTTCTGTATCAGGGTTTCAATGTCGATGAAAATAATAAGAAAGTTTGTGACGGCATGAGCATTCACGGCGCTGGGGTCGAAAAAACGTACCTTAACTACAGATTTTCCCAGCCATATAGAATATCGACCCAGCATTCTGAACGATTCATTCCAGACGTTAATTTTCCAAGACAATATTCTGTCAGAGTCAACCCATTTTTAAAGTTTCCAGACGGTATATTAAAACGGCCTGCCTTCGACCCTTACATTTTTCACTCAGATACCTCTACAGAGTATTGGCAATCACGAGCCTCACTTGTAGGCGCAAGTGAGGGAGCCACCATGGATTTCACAGAGTCTTCCAAGGTGAGAAGGTTTCTTATTTCGAGTACTGAGAGTTATAACCGTTCCGGTAGTTTTGGGCACAATGGGTTTGCAGATCGTCAATGCTTTTTCCCGTCGAACACTATTCACATTGGACCTATCATGCGAGCGCTCATTGTGAATCTAGAGCAATGGATAACGAGGAAAGGTGAGCCCCTAGATTCGATGTACCCGAGAATTTCTGACGGCACTCTAGTAGAAGCTGAGTCCATGTTTCTTCCAAGTGTGGTCAAGCAAAATTTTCGAGGCGCGCTAAATGGGTCCGGTGATATGGAATTTGGTCCGCGAGTGAAATTTAATCGTGGTATGGTCGACTCACTCATACCGCAAGTCATTGCTAAGCATAAAGTTTTAGTCCCTGCCGTTGACGAATTTGGTCATGATATTGCGGGTATCAGGCATCCAAATATCGAGGTTCCAATGGGTACATACCTAGGTTGGAACATCAGAACAACAGAATTCGGTGGAGGTGATCTGTGCGATGAATACGGCTCTTTCCTCCCCCTCTCAATGAGTGAAGAAGACGCCATCGCGATCGACGACAGCAGGCCGGCCCTACTGGCTATATATCCAGACTATACGGCTTATGTCATAAGATTACGTAGCGCGATTGAAAATCTGGTCTTGCAGCGCCTATTACTAAAAGAGGACGCGGACATTCTGTTAGACAAAGTCGAGCAAAGTATTAACATGCACTAATCATAAAAGTTACTGAGAAACAATTAGAAATGATAAATATTCTTGTGTATGGAGACTCATTAGCTTGGGGGATTATCCCAGGAACTCGTAAGCGCCTCGAATTTAAGAATCGCTGGCCTGGATTCATGGAAAACGAACTTCAAAGTAATAATAAGAAAATACGAGTCATAGAGAACTGTCTCAACGGCAGACGTGCAGCTTGCGATGACCCTTTTCTCGAGGGCCGTAAAGGTATAGATGGAATTCAGCAAATTATAGAGATGCACTCGCCGCTGGATCTTATTATGCTTGCACTTGGAACGAACGATTTCCAATCAATGCACAATTTCAATGCTTGGCATTCTGCCCAAGGACTTCGATCAATGGTTCATAAGGTGATAAGTAGTCCTGTCGAGCCTGGTATAAAAATCCCGCCCATCCTTATAGTAGCGCCACCAATGATTGACACGCCGACGGGGCCCATTGCACCCAAATTCAAAGGGGGTGCGTCTAAAATGTCAGGATTATCAGAGGAATACAAGCGAGTTTCTGAGGACCTTAACTGCCACTATTTTGATTGTGGACTTGTCACTAAATCCAGCGAAGTGGATGGTGTCCATTTGGACAAGTATCAACATCACCTAGTAGGTGAAGCGCTAGCAGAGGCCGTTAGCAAGATAATCGACTAGTTCTTTTAATTAAATGTTAGTAGAAGTCAGTAATACCGTTACAGTCGCAATAATGCACTCCTCGCGACCAACGGCACCCAATTGCTCAGATGTCTTAGCCTTCACGTTGACACAATCAACACCGACCTCAAGTAGATCGGCTAAAGTCTGGCGCATTGTTGAAATATAAGGCGACAACTTAGGACGCTCAGCTATGATCGTGGAATCCATATTGACTAATTTGTATTTTTTCTCCCCGACCATTTTGCATACTTCTTTAAGCATCATTTTACTGTCAGCATCAAGCCATTTTGGATCCGTATCGGGGAAATGCTGACCAATATCACCCATTCCACAAGCGCCTAAAAGAGCATCTATTAATGCGTGGATCAAGACATCCGCATCAGAGTGTCCCAAAAGACCCTTCTCGTGAGGAATAAGAACACCCGCAAGAATAAGAGGCCTATCCGGGACAAGCGCGTGAAGATCAAACCCCTCTCCGACTCTCATTTCTTTGCTGCCTTTCTCGAGTTACGCTCTTGAAAAACCATCTTCGCTCGAACTAAGTCGTGAGCGAAAGTAACTTTAAAATTTTCTAACTCTGACTCAACTAACAACGGCTTAATGCCCAACGTCTCAATAGCTGAGGATTCATCTGTAATTTGCATACTACCCCGTGACGAACTAAGCGCCTCCTCTAGATCTTTTTTCCGAAAAATTTGCGGCGTCTGAGCGGACCATAATTCTTTGCGATCCAGAGTTGAATTCACTCGATTTTTAGCATCAGATCGTTTAACGGTATCTGTTAAACGACAGGCAAGAAGCCCCCCTTCTGCGTTGTTTTTCACTGCCTTAATCAACCGGTCAATTAAGTCTACAGAAATCATAGGTCGAACGGCATCATGGACTAATATCCAATCGTTAGGTTTCGCATCTAAACCGAGCAAGCGAATGCCATTTAGGACAGTTTCAGCTCTGGTTTCACCCCCCGATGGAATAATTCTTAATTTCCCGTTCAGATTGTTTTTTTTCAACCTGTGAATTTGAGGGTCCTCAGGCGAGAGTACAACCAAAACGCCTCGTATGTTCTTATGGTTAACAAATGGTTCGATTGCCCATTCAAGAATTGATTTACCGTTAAGGTCAACATGCTGCTTCACAACGTTTTTCCCTGAGGAATAACGCTCACCCTTTCCTGCTGCAGGTATCACTGCGTAATAAGATGGGCAAGATTTCATTTGCACCAAACGATATTGTGTTTAACTTTAATCATTTATTTACTTTCTTCCAGCTATTCAGGACACTCCACCATTGATGTGCATTATAATCGATGCTTTTTGATGCATGGACATTTCCCTGAAACTTCCCAAAAACGGGCAGAGACATTCACAAACGATTAACTCTCGTAGCGGCCTCAGCTTGTTGGTTGCTAATACCTTCGAGTCAAGAAAAAGCCCTCTCGCGATCATCTGCCAAAAAGCATCGGAGGCTAACCGGCTAGTCGAGGAAATTAAATTTTTCAATAAAGACTTGCGTGTTCATCTATTCCCTGACTGGGAAACATTGCCATATGACACGTTTTCTCCTCATCAGGATTTAATATCACAAAGACTGGAGACACTTTATCAAGTTGACAACAAAAATATCGACATTCTGATTGTGCCGGTCGTCACGACGCTTTGTTACCTACCACCCAGAGATTTTCTTAATAGTTACGTATTTTTCCTTAAAACAAAAGAAAAGTTAGACTTAAATACATTTAGGGAAAAACTCCTCAGAGCAAGTTACTCGCCCGTATCGCAAGTGGTGGCGCCGGGGGAGTACGCGATAAAGGGCGGGATTATTGATATTTTTCCAATGGGAAGCGTTCTACCCTATCGAATTGACCTTTTTGATACCGAGATCGACAGCATTAGAACCTTCGACGTAGACACGCAACGAAGTATTTACAAAGTAAACGAGATACGACTACTGCCCGCGAAAGAATTTCCAACTGATGAGACCGCGCGAACGAGATTTAGAAGTCAGTATCGGGAAATTATCGAAGGGGACCCATCCAAAAGCCTCATTTACCGGGAAGTCTCAAAAGGCTCGAATCCGCCTGGTATCGAATATTATCTACCTCTTTTTTTTGAGAGTGTGTCTCCTCTACTCAGTTATTTAGATGAGGACTGGACTCTAATTCTAGAGGGTGATCTAAGCTCAGGTATTCGTGAATTTTGGAATGATTCGACCTCTCGATACAAGTTGTTGAGAGGCGATGCCGAAAGACCTCTCCTTGACCCATCGAAGTTATTTTTAAGCGAAGAAAAATTCTTTGATGAAATAAGTAATTTAAGCCGGATTTCAATAAAAACGACCGAAGAACCAGATGCCTATTTTTCGGTACTACCTGACCTATCGATTAATCGTCGTCTGCAAGATCCTCTTATTAATTTGAGAACATTTTTATTTGAGCACACCGGTAACGCCATATTGATTGCAGATAGTCCCGGCAGGAGGGAAACAATTAAAAGTCTATGTCACGATCACTCGATCGCCACCATCGACATTGATAGCTGGAGTGAAATTCCAAATACAGCGGGAAAATTGGCTATAGCCACTGGCTTGATAGATCATGGGTTTATCTTACTTGATGGTTCGCTAGCCGTCATTACCGAGTCAGAGCTGTATCCACAACAAACAAGGACGCGAAATAAGAGAGAACAAAAAGTATCGACGGAAAACCTAGTACGAGATCTCTCTGAAATCCGTAAAGGTGACCCAATTGTGCATATTCAGCATGGAATTGGTCGTTACAAGGAGCTTGTTATTCTTGATTTAGGTGAAGGAAGTACCGAATTCCTTGCTATCGAGTATGCTGACCAAGATATCCTCTATGTACCAGTCTCCCAATTAGAAATCATAAGTCGTTATTCTGGCGGACCACCTGAAACGGCTCCAGTACATCGTTTAGGTAGCGAAAAATGGGATAAGGCCAAAAAGAAAGCCGCAAAAAAAATTAGAGACACCGCGGCAGAGTTATTAAATATATACGCGCAACGTGCTTCAAAAAAGGGATTATCTCGCCGACTAGACGAAAATGGGTACGCTGCATTTTGTGAAGACTTTCCGTTCACAGTCACTAGAGATCAGAATCGCGCCATTGAAGAAACACTTTTAGATCTCAAATCTGATAAACCAATGGATCGCCTTATCTGTGGGGATGTGGGGTTTGGAAAAACAGAGGTAGCGCTTCGAGCTGCTTATGTAGCGGTAGCTGATAGCGCCCAGGTGGCCGTCTTGGTTCCGACCACACTACTTGCGGAACAACATTTTCAAACGTTCACAGATCGATTTTCTAATCTTCCAGTTGAGGTAAGAGAACTATCTAGATTCAGAACAAAAAAAGAGGTTACAGAAACTATTGAGGGACTCAAGACTGGAAAAATTGATATAGTCATCGGGACCCACAAGTTGCTATCAAAAGAACTTAAATTTAGTGACCTTGGATTGATTATCGTTGATGAGGAACACAGATTTGGAGTCAGACATAAAGAGGCATTAAAAGCCTTGAGAGCCGAAACTGACATCTTGACCTTAACTGCAACGCCTATTCCAAGGACTCTTGCCATGAGTATGGAGGGCTTGCGTGACTTTTCAGTCATCACAACTCCACCCGAGAAAAGATTATCAATCAAAACGTTTGTGATGTCTTTCAGTCGAGGAATTATAAGGGAAGCCGTCCTGAGAGAGTTGAAACGCGGCGGTCAGATATATTATTTACATAACGAAGTAAGCACGATTGAAAGGGAACGTGAAAAGCTAAACGAATTACTTCCGGAGGCATCTATAAGAGTTGCACACGGACAAATGCACGAACGTGAACTCGAATTCGTTATGCGCGATTTCTACCAAGGTCGCTTTAATATTCTACTGTGTACGACAATTATTGAGACGGGTATCGACATTCCAACGGCGAATACCATAATCATTAATCGCGCAGAAAAATTTGGTCTCGCTCAGCTCCATCAGCTTCGGGGAAGAGTCGGGAGATCACACCACCAAGCGTACGCGTACCTCATGACGACAGATGGCGTAAAACTAAAAGGTCCAGCCTCTAAAAGACTTGAAGCGATTCAGCTCATGGAAGATCTAGGTTCCGGTTTCTTTCTTGCTATGCATGACCTTGAAATACGCGGCGCAGGCGAGGTTCTCGGCGACTCTCAAAGTGGTGACTTACAAGAAATAGGTTTTCAACTATACGTCGAAATGTTAGATCGAGCTGTCCAATCGCTGAAGGCAGGTGAAGAACCGAATATAGACATCCAGATACCACAAGGTACAGAGATACTCTTACACGCACCTGCATTGCTGCCAAATGATTATTGTCCAGACATTCACGAACGTCTCATAATTTACAAGAGACTGGCGAGTGCCTCCACTACTTCGGAATTGGAAAAGATTGAAGAAGAGCTAATTGACCGTTTCGGATTACCAACGGATGAGACGAGAACGTTATTAGCCTCACACCAATTGAGAATCACAGGTAAGGCACTAGGTATTTTTAAAATTGACTCGTCATCTCATAAAACGACGATCGTTTTTCATGATGACCCTTTAGTCGACCCCATGGATATTATTGCATTAGTGCAAAGCAGGCCCGATGTAAGGTTCTCAGGGCCGACCAAACTCGTCTGCGAACATGACGATTACGATTTGATTGAAGAACGAGCAAAGTTCATTCATCTTCTAGTAGCGAAACTTACACCACGGACAACTAAATCCAAGCTAGTTTGATGACTAGTCCCACCTACTATCGCGTAGAAATAAATCGCCATTTTCTATTTTTAAAGGAAAGGTGGCTGTTGCTTCCCAAGCTGGAGCACTAAGAGCCTCTCCAGTCTTGACTGAGAACCTAGCGCCGTGCCTGGGGCAAATAACCTCGTCGCCCTCCAAGGGACAGCCACTCAAAACCGCTCCGTCGTGGGTACAAATGTCCTCAATCGCGAAGAACTCTCCGTCAACATTGTATATAACGACAATCGTGCCATCTAAATCAATCTGCTTCCAACTTCCACAGTCAATTTCCTCTACCGAGAAAGCTCTTTGCCAATCACTCATGGGCTGCTCTCTTGTTTCCTCAATATTAATTCAAAAGGTTAAATTTAAACCGCGATAACGTCTATATTAGGATCTATCTCACGCACTAAACTTGTAATACCGGCCAGGGTTCCAGAAAGTGAACTCGGGCAACTTCCACAAGCTCCTTGATAATGCACACTCAATACGTTGTCCTCTAAACCCACCACGTAAAGATCTCCCCCGTCGCTTTGGAGATAAGGTCTGACGCGATCGTCTAAGAGTTCATTAATTTGCAATAGTGTGGACCGCTCGGTCTCTGTGAGATTAGATTCATCAGTTTGCAACCAAGACGCCGTTTCGGACGCTTCCTGTGACACCTCCGCGGCAGGAGGTGCTGATCGGATAGGGTCGGCTAGAGTGCGCATCAGGTCTTTCCAGTCCGCACTTCCATCTTGTGTGACCGTTATCCAATTATCCACATAAAAAACCGACACCACACTCTCAACTTGAAACAACTTGGTCGCTAGATCATCCCCAACCGCCTCATCAATTGACTCAAATGACTTCGCGACGCCATAACTGATAGGTTCTTTAAGCACAAATTTTCTGGCATTCGGATTGGGTGTGACTTCTAAATCAGCAATTTTTGGCATATGTTTTTAATTTAACCTTTCGTAGTTCCTGAGCCTGGAACTGGGTCTTTATCTCCCTCTGTAGAAATTTCAGTTTGAGAGTTAATAGCAGCAATTAACGTATGCCAAGGTAACAACGCGCACTTCACTCGCGAAGGCAGATCGCGGATACCAGAGAAAACAGCGAGGCTACCAAGAGCCTTTCCGCGGTCCGCCCCGTCCGGCTCGGTTGTTAGAACTCTAAATTGCTCAGTCATGTCAAGAGCCTCTGCACAAACCTTACCTTTCACTTTAGCTGTCATCATTGACCCTGAGGCCATGCATATGGCACAGCTTTCGCCTTCGTACTGAATATCTTCTATTTTCTCATTGACAACATTCATGCTGACCAAAATATGATCACCACATAAAGGATTGATTCCCTCGGCCTTGTGTGTAGGCTCAGGTAGCGTTCCCCAGTTGCGAGGTTTTTTACAATGATCGAGGATAACCTCTTGGTACATTTGTTTCGAACTCATCTAATTACTTTCCTAATTAAATAATTTTTGCGCGCTTCGGACCGACGTTACAAGCCTATCAATATCTTCCAACGTGTTGTATAAATAAAACGACGCACGAGTGGTTGCTGGCACCTTGTAACGGATCATGACTGGCTGTGCACAATGATGACCCGCTCGAACTGCGACCCCGTCGTCGCTCAACAGAGTTCCCATGTCGTGCGGATGCACGCCCTTCACATTAAAGGAAATCACACCTGCTTTATTCGGTGCCGTCCCATAAACCGTTAAATTATCAATTTGCATTAGCGCCTCTGTTGCCTTAACAGTTAACATGTCCTCATGCCTTGCAATATTATCAAGGCCAACCGACTCCAAATATTTAATAGCCTCTCCCAAACCGATTGCGGCAACAATCGGCGGAGTCCCCGCTTCAAACTTAGCGGGAATATCCGCGTATGTAGTTTTTTCAAAGGTCACTGAAAGAATCATATCCCCACCACCTTCATAAGGGTTCATTCTCTCAAGTAATTCACGCTTCCCATACAGGATTCCAATCCCAGTTGGCCCACAGACCTTATGTCCGGAAAATATATAAAAATCGCAATCAAGCTCTTGAACGTCAACCTTCATATGAGGTGCTCCCTGAGCGCCATCAACCAAAACGGGGACATTTTTTTTGTGTGCAACCGACACCATTTTTTTAATGGGATTGATTGTTCCGAGTACGTTGGAAACATGAGTGACTGCTACGATTTTTGTTCTATCGCTCAGCAATCGCTCATACTGATCAAAGTCGAGCTCACCTTCGTCCGTGATCGGTATGACTTTTAAAATCGCGCCTGTTTCCTCGCAAAGTTGCTGCCAAGGCACGATATTTGAATGATGTTCCATGTGTGAAATTAGTATCTCATCACCCTCGCCTATGAACGCACGACCGAATGCATGCGCCACTAAATTAATCGCGTGCGTTGTTCCCTTCGTGAAAATTACTTGTGAGGAATCTGCAACATTTAAAAACTTAGCGACAATTGATCGTGAATTCTCATAAGAAGCGGTTGCTTGCTCCGACAACGTATAAACTCCTCGATGAATATTGGCATGCTCATTTTGGTGATAGTGATTTATCCGATCAATCACAGATTGGGGCATCTGCGAACTCGCTCCGCTGTCTAGATATACCAAAGGCATTTTATTGCTTTCGCTATGAAGCACTGGAAAATCCCTCTTTATTCTCTCTACATCTAATTCCGAACCACTCTCTTTACTCATTATTTTTTCCATATCTGACTAGCCTTTCTTCATGCTCGAGTTTGTTGCTTTATATAACTTTCGATAACACCTGCTAGGGACTTGATCGGCAGGTCATCTATAACCTCCTTAGCAAACGCATAATTTAATAAATTACGTGCCACAGCATCATCAAGCCCTCTTGTTTTCAAATAAAACAATTCATCATCACTCACCTGGCCCACTGTCGCGCCGTGGGCACACTTGACATCATCAGCGAATATCTCCAGTTCCGGCTTGGCATCCACAGACGCTCGAGCACTCAGCAACAGATTTCGATTTTGTTGACTGGAATTAGTTTGTTGCGCATCTTGATGGACTTTGACCTTTCCGTTAAAAACAACTTTAGATCGCCCTCCAGCTATTGTCTTGTGAACCTGATTCGACTGACCATGCGGCTTTGTGTGCTCAATGCACGAATGGGTGTCCACAATTCTTTTGTCGTGCCCGAGAGCCAAACCTTTTATTTCAATGTGTCCACCCTCCTCACGCTGACGAGTTACTAAGTTATGTCTTGAAACTGCGCCTCCGACACTGACTGACCAATTGCGGTAAACAGCACCGTTGTCCACACCAACATGAGTGTGTGAAATATGAAATGCGCTATCGTCATCGCGTTGAAGCTTGACGTGTATCACTTCGGCTCCTGCAGATATTGACAGCTCCGAAACGGCATTTGTCATGTAAGCAAATCCCCCCAAGCCCATATAATCTTCAAGAATACAAATTCTTGCTTGCTTCTCCGCTAGAAGCAGTAACCTCGGATGATTAAACGTATGCTTACCCGTACTGATATTCACAACGTGAATAGTCTCCATCTCAATGCCATCGTTGTCTGCATGAACGACCACGAGATCTTTGAATAAAGCTGTGTTCATCTCACAAAAAGCACTGATGCCATCCCCACCAACATTATTGAGTTGCTGCTCTAGTCTCTCCCGAAGAAGCTCGTCGCCGAGAGCAGACTTCAGATCGGTAACCCGGATTTTTGTTTTCGCTGCATTCGTACGACTTAACTCTGGGGAATAGATACCATCAACTAGAACAATAGCGCTTGAAGCCTCAGCTATTAAGAACGTTTTTACGACAGAAGCATCAATTGCCGCCCCGTCATCAGGAGAGCTCAATGTATTTTTATAAAGCGAGGTTAGGTCAGTGAAACGCCACTCCTCCTCCTCACTGGTTGGTAATGCATGTTCTTTAAGGACCACTCTGGCTTCTAATTGACGCTGCCTTAGCCACTTTCCCTTCGGCGAATCGACAGTTACACCCTCACCTTCCAGCAAACTTGCCGTGAACTCAACAGAACGATCGCTCATGACACGCTCGACTTATTCTCTTCAAGAATCCACTCGTACCCTCTTGACTCTAGCTCGTGTGCAAGGGACTTATCACCAGTTTTTATGATGCGACCACCGTCCACCACGTGAATAAAATCCGGCTCAATATAGTTTAACAAACGTTGATAATGCGTAACTAATACAACCGCGTCATTGTCTCCATGCAACGTATTAACACCATTGGCTACTACCCTCAAAGCGTCAATATCTAAACCCGAGTCAGTCTCATCTAGAATCGCTAGCTTGGGCTCTAGAATCGCCATCTGGAGAATTTCATTTCGTTTCTTTTCGCCACCAGAAAACCCCTCATTCAAACTTCTTTCTAAGAACTCTGCGTCCATGTCCAGTAACTTGAGTTTGCTCTGTATATAATCGTCAAATTCCAACGGGTCCAATTCCTCTCCACCACGCGCCATTTGAACAGTGTTGTAGGCCAATCGCAGAAAAGCACCATTAGTTACACCGGGAACCTCAACAGGGTATTGAAACCCCAAGAAGATGCCCAACTTCGCTCTCTCGTCTGGTTCCAGATCCATCAGATTTTTACCTTGAAATTCTAAAGTGCCACCACTGACAGTGTAAGACGGGTGACCGGCAACGACTTTAGAAAACGTACTTTTACCTGACCCATTAGGGCCCATGATCGCATGTATCTCCCCTGCTTTAACGGTAATGTCGAAGCCATTTAAGATTTGCGTATCGTCGATACTTGCGGTTAGTTCCCGAGCACTCAATATTGTTTCCGCATTATTAATAATCATCCCACGCTTCCTTCTAGTTTTAGACCGAGTAGTTTTGTTGCCTCGACCGCAAACTCCATGGGCAAGTGCATAAATACATCTCTAACGAATCCATTAATAATCATTGACACTGCTTCCTCAGAGTCGATACCTCGACTCAGAAAGTAAAAGAGCTGCTCCTCACCAATCTTGGATGTACTGGCCTCATGCTCTACTGTTGCACTTTTATTACCAACCTCGATGTAAGGAAAAGTATTGGCGCCGCACAAATCACCGATCAACATCGAATCACATTGTGAGTAATTCCTAGCTCCATCAGCTTTTGGAGACACTTTTACCAAACCTCGATAACTATTGTTTGATTTTCCTGCAGAAATTCCTTTGCTGATAATCCGGCTACGTGTGTTTTTACCGATATGAAACATTTTTGTCCCAGTATCGGCTTGTTGCATATTATTGGTCAGAGCCACTGAATAAAATTCGCCAATCGAATTGTCCCCGAGCAAAACGCATGAGGGATATTTCCAAGTCACTGCTGACCCTGTTTCCACCTGAGTCCAGGAGATTTTTGAGTTTTTACCTTTACATAGACCTCTTTTCGTTACGAAATTAAAGATCCCGCCAACTCCGTTCTCATCTCCGGCATACCAATTTTGAACCGTCGAGTACTTAATGTCTGCATCATCAAGCGCCACAAGCTCAACCACAGCAGCATGCAACTGATTGGTATCAAATTGTGGTGCGGTACACCCCTCTAAATAAGAAACTTGGCTGCCTTCCTCAGCCACGATCAAGGTTCTTTCGAACTGCCCTGAATCTTGGGTATTGATACGAAAATAAGTTGACAAATCCATAGGGCATTTCACCCCTTTCGGGATAAAACAAAAAGAGCCGTCAGTGAACACCGCGGAATTTAGCGCGGAATAAAAGTTGTCGGTGTATGGCACCACGCTCCCCAGATACTTTTTGATCAGTTCCGGATAATCTTTAACTGCTTCTGAAAAGGAACAAAAAATGATGCCTTCTTCAGCTAACTTTTCTTTAAAGGTAGTCGTGACTGAAACACTATCGAACACTACATCCACCGCAACCCCGGCTAGTGCTGCCCTCTCATTCATTGGTATTCCGAGTTTCTCGAACGTTTCTAATAATTCAGGATCGACTTCGTCCATTGATTTCTTGGTCGCTTTCGCCTTTGGTGCCGAATAGTAAATGATGTCTTGAAAATCGATTTTTGGATACGTCACGTTCGGCCACTTTGGCTCTGTCATCGTCAACCAATGGCGGTAGGCCTTCAATCGGAATTCCAATAACCATTCAGGCTCATTTTTTTTACTAGATATTGTTCGAATAACATCTTCGTTCAACCCGCGCTCAACCGAGTCTGTTTCAATGTCCGTGTGAAACCCTGCTTTGTAGGGCTGACTTACAATATTATCTATCGCTGTGCTCATATTCTTTCTACTCTCAGTTATTATCTTCAATCGTAAAACTCTCACCGCAACCGCAGGTGGCTGCAGCTTTAGGGTTCTCCACTTTGAACAGTTCGTTCAGCCCTTTTCGCTCGAAATCGAGCGTCGATCCGTCTAAAAACAACAAATCAGACTTCTTCACGAACACTTTCACATCCATGGACTCAAATATCTCGTCATCTGGCGAGGCCTCAAGCGCCCTCTCAAACGTGTAACTAAGTCCCGAACATCCAACTGTCTTGACGCCAAAACGCATACCGACGCCTCCGTCCTTCTTCAAGGCTCGTTGGATGTGTTGCGCCGCCTTTGGTGTAACTTGTATTGTCATAATTAATATTTTTAAACCGTAAGTATTTTTAAATCGTAAGTGATACTAAATTGTTTAAACGCGAAACAATCTTTTCTAGACTCGTGATGAACGCATCGCATTCTTCCATGGTGTTGGTCGGCCCTAAACTAAGACGCACAGCACCGTAAGCAAGTTCCTCTGAAATCCCCATTGCTTTGAGTGTAGGGCTAATTTCACTGCTATGGCTGGAGCATGCTGAACCGCTTGCTAGAGCAAATCCGGCTTTATTCAACTCCATAACTAACGTTTCCCCTTGGATTCCCGGCAGAGAAAAATAACTGGTGTTACTCAATCTCGAAGATTGTTGCCCATGAATTACAGCCCCCATCATCGCTAATCGGCGCTCTACTGTTTCTCGCATCTTACCTACGCGACTTTGGAAAGTTTCTAACTTACCGGGCACTAACGTTGCCGCAACACCAAACCCCACAATGGATGCCACATTCTCGGTCCCAGAGCGCAAACCAAACTCATGCCCACCGCCTTTGATAAAGGCGCCGATAGGGAGTTTCTTGTCGACGATAAGCGCACCTACACCTTTTGGTCCATTGAGCTTATGTGCCGAAACGCTCATAGCATGCACTCCTAGATCGGGGAAAGAAACGGGAATCTTCCCTATTGCTTGAATCGCATCTGTGTGCAACCAACCGCCAGCTCTTCTCACGTTGTCGGCAAGCTTTTTCACGGCTTGCAATACACCCGTTTCATTATTTGCCAACATCACAGACACCAAACAATTCCGTTCAAATGCGCTGGCTCTTATCTCCTCTACGATAACCTCACCATCTTCCGTCACTGGAAAAACCTCCAATGACCACCCTGACTTGCGAAGTGCTCCGGCCGGACTCATCACACATGGATGCTCAATCGCGCTGATGAAGATTTTTCGGGGCGGGCCATTGGAAGCGAGTCCATTGATGAACATATTGTTCGATTCGGTTCCCCCAGACGTGAAGATCACTTGGGACGCCTGGACGTCCAAGAGTGATGCCACCTGCTCTCTGGCCACATTGACGGCCTCGCGTGATCTCGTACCAAAATCATGACGGCTCGACGCATTACCAAACTCACCTTTTAAAAAAGGCATCATTGCGTCGAGCACAGGTTCTGCTATTCGCGTCGTTGAATTGTGGTCAAAATAAACAGTCACCCTATTACCTCAAAGGCCGATAACAAGGTCAACGCTTGCACAAGATTAAACATTAGCTCTTTTTTCAAACTTGATTTCTTGCATCCCGCTCATTTTAAACGCCCGCTTTTCTACCAAATCGGCGAGTTTAACGGTATCCATATATTCAAAAATACGTTCATTCAAGCCTGTCCAAAGCTCGTGAGTTATGCACTCTTTATCATCTTTACAATTCTTAAGTCCACCGCATTGGGTGGCATCCACTGTTTCATCAACGGCCCTTATAATTTCACCAACAGTGATTGCCTTAACTGATTTACCAATGAGGTAACCACCACCTGGACCTCTAACGCTGGTAACAAGTGCACTACGTCTCAACTTTCCGAACAACTGCTCTAAATAAGAAAGCGATATGTGTTGTCTATCGCTGATATCACTCAGCGCCACGGGACTCGAACCCGGTTGAAGGGCTATATCCATCATCGCCGTCACGGCAAAACGGCCTTTTGTCGTCAACCTCATTTACACCCCTCCCCAGGGCTATTAAAACGTCCATACTACGACTGGTGGAGAAGTTTAAAGTTCCCGACTAAATTAGTCAACTATTTGGCTGCTTAAAAAATAAAGTCGGTAGCACTCAACGATCTTTCTGAGGAGGCACATCAAGGCCATTTTCCCTCAGCACTTTGAGGATAACTTTGATGGTTTCGCTATCTTGTTCAGAGCGCTCTCGCACTGAATTAAGAGCTTTGACGAGGGGGTCGTTAGAGTCTGAACTCATCGCATAAGCCGAGAAACCAGGTCTAGACTCGTTCATCTGATTCGTCTTTTCAGCAGGATCTGCAATTCTCGCTGGTATTCCTACGGCTGTAGCACCGATGGGAACATCTTTTACGACTACAGCATTCGACCCAACTCTGGCGTTCGAACCAATAAAAATAGGACCTAAAACCTTCGCGCCAGCTCCTATCACCACTCCGTCACCCAAAGTGGGATGACGTTTGCCTTTATCCCAACTTGTACCGCCAAGAGTGACCCCGTGGTAGAGCGTACAGTCATCACCAATAATTGATGTTTCCCCGATCACAACACCCATACCGTGATCAATAAAAAAACGTCGTCCTATCGTGGCTCCAGGGTGTATTTCAATTCCAGTTAACCAACGCGATACAGAAGAAAGCCAACGTGCGAGCCAGCGTAATCCGCAATGCCATAGGTAGTATCCAATGCGGTGAAACAACATTGCATGGAATCCGGGGTAGCAGGTAACGACCTCCCAAGTATTTCGGGCAGCTGGGTCGCGGTCAAACACAATTCTGACTTCTTCACGTAATCGGTCAAGCATCATCGTTCCTATGATTTTATTTGCACTCGATTTTACAGCGCTTTTTTCTCAATCGCGCTAAGAAACCCTCTCAAAATATTCAATTCTTCTTTTTCCAACTCACTCCTGGCTATTAGACGACGTAGACGCTGTACTACTCGGCCTGGATTATTGATATTCAGAAACTCCAGATCAATCAATACCTTTTCAAAATGCTCGATAAGGCGTTCAATTTCGTCATGAGTTGCGTGTACTACAACCTTTTCATTTTGAATAGGGCCTGAGTGGTCACCAACAACTACCTTTAGTTCGTAAGCAAAAACCTGGACTGCTTGAGCTAAGTTCAATGACGAATAGTCTGGATTACACGGAATGGTGGAAACAATATTGCATTTCGTAGCATCCTCAATGGAAAGGCCTGTTCGTTCTGGACCAAAAACGATCGCTACGTCCCCCTCGAGTGTTTTCTCAATGAAGGATGCAGCAACCTCTCTGGGGGACCATATTTGATGACTTAAATCCCGGTGTCGAGCCGTCGCTGCTACTGAAAATACAGTCCCATTTAGGGCTTCCTCCAAAGAGTCGCAGACTCTGGCATTTTCCAGCACATCACTCGCACCAACAGAAAGCGCCTTGGCGTCACTGTGGGGAAAAGCTTTAGGTTCGACTAAATATAAATGTTGTAATCCCATCGTTTTCATTGCTCTAGCAGCCGAGCCAATATTTCCCGGATGGCTCGGGGCAACAAGAATTATTCTTACTCTATTAAACATATCACACAGTTTACTATTACTAGAAAATCAAATTAATCGCGCCATTTTATATTTTTCCGTGTAACGTACAACGCGACTTTAATTTAGAATAACGTCTTCGTTCTTTAAACATACTTGAGAGATCACTATGAATCCAATGTTAGGCTTCGCGGTTAAAGCTGCACGGCGCGCTGGAGATATTATCAATCGTGCTGCCGAGAACATCGAGCAGTTAACGGTTCAGCACAAAACCAAAAATGACCTAGTTAGCGAAGTAGATCGCGCTGCAGAGGCCGAGATCATAAATTCCCTTAAAAATGTTTATCCAGAACATGCGTTTTTAGCCGAAGAGTCAGGCCGCACTGGGAGCTCAGACTTTGAATGGATAATCGACCCACTCGATGGTACGACCAATTTTTTGCATGGATTTCCCGTGTACGGAGTCTCTATTGCCTTGGCGTACAAAAAACAGTTACAGGTGGCTGTCGTATTCGATCCTTGTCGAAATGATCTGTATACAGCATCGAGAGGGGCTGGTGCATACCTGAACGAGAAACGAATACGTGTTTCTAAGAGAGACAAATTGATCGATTGTTTAATAGGAACCGGATTCCCATTTAAGGCAAATTCGGACATCGAAACATATGGAGAAATGTTCAAAACGGTCGCATTAAGTACTGCAGGTATTCGGCGTCCAGGAGCAGCAGCATTAGATTTAGCAAACGTTGCCGCCGGAAGATTGGATGGTTTCTGGGAAATAGGTTTATCGCCTTGGGACATGGCAGCAGGCGCATTATTAATTAAAGAGGCTGGGGGATTAGTGGGCGACCTTGAAGGTGAAGACCAATATCTAGAGACCGGAAAAATTATTGCAGGGAACCCAAAAATTTTTGCGCAAATGTTATCTGCACTGAAGCCGCATTCGAAAAAATTAACATAACCCAGAGGTACAAAAAATTTACGTTTATGGCAGGATAGACGTCATAGTCCGTTAATTGATTTAAGATTTCTGAACAAAACGAGACAGAGACCCCCTGACCAATGACGAATATCCCCGTACAAGCTAAGTCTCAAAGTAACTCCGCAAAAAACCTTAAAGTCTCACCACACACCCCCATGATGCGTCAATATCTTCGCATCAAGGCTGATCATCCGGACAAGTTTTTGTTCTACCGAATGGGGGATTTCTATGAGCTATTTTTCGACGACGCAGAGCGTGCTGCCAGAATACTCGGGATCACGCTGACCTCTCGAGGCACTTCGGCCGGCCAACCAATAAAAATGGCCGGCGTCCCTCATCACGCTGCAGAACAATATTTGGCAAAGTTGGTTAAATCAGGCGAATCCATTGCCATTTGCGAACAAACGGGAGACCCTGCGGCCGCCAAAGGACCTGTCGAAAGAAAAGTTGTTAGGGTAGTGACTCCGGGTACGCTATCAGACGCAGCTTTAATGTCTGAAAAGCACGAAAATTATGTATTAAGCTTCTATGAAAGAGAGAAGACCTGGGGGTTGGCTTGGCTTTCGATCTCAGCTGGAACATTACGCGTTAAAGAAAGTGCCTCGCTCTCAATAATTGATGAGATTGCACGACTGCAACCATCTGAAATTATTGCTCCGGATGGGGCAGTCTTTGTTGGTATCGATCAAATAAAAACCAAAATCCAACGATTACCAATTTGGCAGTTTGACGAAGACATCACCCGAAAGGTATTGTGCGAACACCTTAACGTTAGAGATTTACGCGGTTTCGGTTGTGACGATTCGGTCTGTGCAGTGTCGGCAGCAGGCGCACTTCTAGCTTACGCCCAAAGCACCCAGGCGGAACCCTTATCTCACATTACGACCATTGGCATTGAACGAGATGACGATTTCATTCAACTCGACATGGCGACTCGAAAGAATCTTGAAATCAACACAACGCTTCAAGGAGAAAACAGTCCGACACTTCTCTCATCTTTGGACCAAACAATCACCAGCATGGGCTCTCGATGGATACAACATGCGATCAACCACCCGCTGTTTAATCACAACGATATCAAAGAACGTCATGCTGTAGTGGGATGGCTAGTTGCGCAGGAGAATCAAGAAACACTGACGAGAATGAGACAAATATTTGCGTCAATATCCGATATAGAGCGAATCAATACGCGCATCACGCTTAGAAGTGCTCGGCCCCGGGATCTCTCGGGTTTAAGAGATTCCCTTCAGCAAACTCCGAAACTGCGAGAACTAATTAACGAACCCCACTTACCTTTATTGCACTCGTTGACGAATGATTTGCGATGCGATAACAGGATTACAGATAAACTAAACCAGGCCATTCAAAGTGAACCGGCCAGCGTTTTAACGGAAGGTGGCGTCATCAACGATGGTTACGACGCTGAACTCGATTCGCTTAGGTCGATACAAAACGATTGTGGTGCTTTTTTAATAGCGCTCGAACAAAGAGAAAAAGAAAAGTCAGGAATCTCCAATCTCAAGGTCGAATTTAATCGAGTGCATGGGTTTTATATCGAAGTCTCTAAGTCCAACGCAAGCTCGGTTCCCGATACTTACAAAAGAAGACAAACTCTCAAAAATGCTGAGCGATTTATTACTCCAGAGCTAAAGGAATTCGAAGACAAAGCACTGTCAGCGAAAGATCAGGCTTTGAAACGTGAAAAATATTTGTATGAAGAGCTCATCGAAATACTTCAAAGCTTTCAAGATGAGATTCAGCAAGTCGCGCAATCCATCGCTCAACTTGATGGGTTAGGTAGCTTTGCTCAAATTGCAATGGACCAGGACTATGTGGCACCAACATTGGTTACGGGTAATGAAATAAGTATTGTTAACGGCCGGCATCCTGTTGTCGAAACTCAAATTGATAATTTCATTTCGAATAACTTGGAAATGAGCGTCACGAGAAGGATGCTGGTTATAACCGGTCCAAATATGGGGGGTAAATCAACTTACATGCGCCAATGTGCGCTCATTGTACTGCTCGCCCACGCGGGCAGCTTCGTTCCAGCGCAGTCAGCTGTCATTGGTCGATTCGATCAGATTTTTACGAGAATTGGTGCGTCTGATAATTTATCTGGCGGCCAATCAACCTTCATGGTGGAAATGTCAGAAGCGGCTAATATCCTTAACAATGCGACTGAAAATAGTCTGGTACTGATGGATGAGATAGGCCGGGGAACCTCGACTTATGATGGCCTTGCCTTGGCCTTTTCAATCGCTCGATATTTAGCTAAGCACAATGCTAGCCTCACGTTATTTGCGACCCACTACTTTGAGCTCACTGGTTTAGCAACTGAGATACAAGAGATAGAGAATATTCATGTATCAGCCGTAGAACACAAAGACGACATTATCTTTCTACATAGCGTCTCTGACGGAGCGGCGTCTCAAAGCTATGGGATTCAAGTTGCTCAATTGGCAGGGGTTCCAAAAGAAGTGGTTGCCGCGGCAAAGCGAGAAATAAAGTTACTCGAGACTAAAAGCCAGCGTAGCTCAGTCCAATCTGATTTATTTGACAAAAATAATGCGTGTCAGACTAATCGCGCGAACCCTAAAAATCCACTTTGGGAACGTCTTTCGGAAATCGAACCTAACGAGCTCACACCGAAAAAAGCACTCGATCTCGTCTATGAGCTTTTTGAAATGCAGGAGCGAAAAAATCCTTAACGGCCTATACTGAATCGCGAGTGCCGTAGCTAAGTACCACAAAAAGTAACATGAGGCTTCGCGTCAATGGGCGCAGGGATCGCGTAATCATCATATCCCGCCTGCTCGTCGTAAGGCTCGGTAACCAAATCCAGCATCTTGGTGAACAGCCCTAAATCACTTTGGTTCACAGCAGCATCTATAGCTTCTTCCATCTTGTGATTACGGGGAATATAAATGGGATTTACAGAATTCATTGCCAGTACACACTGCTCTCGGCTAGTACCATTGGCTTGCACTCGTTTTTCCCAAACCATCAGCCAGTCCTCTAGGGCTTTTAAATCACTGAATTGCCCTAATAGCTGTTTTTTATCTCCCTCGAGCGCTAACGCTAGGTGGCGAAACACCGTTGTAAAATCAGCCTTACTTCCCTTCATCAAGACAAGTAATTGTTCAATGAGATCCGCGTCACCGTCGACGACTGATGTAAGCCCGATTTTCTTGGTCATATTTTCAAGCCAATAATTCCTGTAGCGGTTGTTGAACTCGTCGAGCACATTAACAAACCTCTGGATAACGGTGTCTTGATCTTCTTTGTGTAAGGGGATCAACGCCTTCGCAAGTTGGGCTAAATTCCACTGACCGATTTTAGGCTGATTTTGGTACGCATAGCGACCATGCTGGTCGATGGAACTAAAAACAATTGATGGAACATATTGATCTATAAATGCACAAGGCCCATAGTCGATCGTTTCGCCAGATATCGCCATGTTATCTGTATTCATGACCCCATGGACAAAACCCATAGTCATCCAGTCTGCAATCAATTTCGCTTGACTTGAGAGCACTTCTTTAAAAAAATTTAAGTATTGATCACTGGAATGTTTTACATCCGGGAAATGTCTCTCGATAGCGTAATCGGACAGCTTCTTCACCTGATCCCACTCTCCTCTCGCAGCGAAAAACTCAAAAGTCCCCACTCTCATATGGCTGGACGAGACTCGTGTCAAAATGGCCCTAGGCTTTAATTCCTCCCTGGCGACCCAATCATCGGTGCCGATAACAGCTAACGCGCGAGTAGTCTTAACTCCTAAAGCGAACATCGCCTCACTCATCAAGTACTCACGTAGCACAGGTCCTAGAGCAGCCTTACCATCGCCTCCGCGGGAATATGGAGTTCTTCCCGAACCTTTTAACTGTATATCCCTACGTTTTCCAAACCGGTCGATAAGTTCGCCTAGAAGGAGCGCCCGTCCGTCACCCAACTGTGAACTAAACATACCGAATTGGTGACCTGCATATACCTGGGCAATGGGCGTGCAATTGTCCGGCAACGCGTTTCCTGAAAACATTGAAACTCCGGCATCCCCAGTGAGTAACTCGTAATCTATTCCGAGATCGTGGACGAGAGACTGGTTCAACTGAAGCAACTGGGGAGAAGAACACACTTCGGGCTCGCAGTGTTGGTAACAGCCACTTAGCTCGTTTACAAAGCTGTGGGTAAAGTTAAGAGTCACGCGAGCTCAAAAACAAGTAGTTGTTAAATGTTTCATATTCTTTTTCGATACCGCAAACCACAAGATTCTTAAACGCAGCAATGTGAAAATTTTTAATTATTGAGTATCTCTCAAGATTTTTATTTTTTGTGCAAGTTGAACCATCGCTAGAGCATAATTGTTGCTCGGGTTGTATCGCGTAATGACATAGAAATTCTTTAATGACATCCAATACTCTAGACCGTCTTCCCCTTCTAATTCAAAAAGCCCGACAGAGACATCATCTTCCAAATCGTAACTCTCTTTCACCCCAAACGCTTTCAACTGCCGATAGGTACGATTTGGCTTTGATTTCCCAGCAGCTGGGGCTAATTGATCAGGTTCGCTGGAATTGACCCGAAACACAATAGGCTCTCCCTTTTTCCAGCCGTGCCTCTTCAAGTAGTTACTCGCACTACCAATAGCATCAGCTACGCTATTCTCTAAATCCGCTTTTCCGTCACCATCAAAGTCGATTGCATATTCACGATAGCTTGAAGGCATAAACTGAGCGATACCAATAGCTCCGGCAAAAGAACCTTTAATTTCCTCGGGACTGATATTGTTTTCCCTCGCCAGCACCAGAAATTCTCCAAACTCTTTTAAGAAGTAACTGTTCCGTCTCTCACCAAAAAAACCTAATGTATAGAAAGCATCAAGAATCCTAAATTCTCCTGTATACGTTCCGTAATTTGTTTCGATACCAATGAGCGCAGTGATGATATCTTGAGGGATACCGAATACTTCCTCAGCCCTAGCTAAAGTTTCGGAGTGCTTATTCCAAAATTTCACTCCCTCTTTTTCTCGCCACTCAGTAACATAAAGTTTTCTAAAGAAACTCCACGGCTTCGACGTAGCCGGCTTGGCAAAAGCATTTAGGATGGAGTCCTTCTTCTGAGCATCACCAATAAGCGCTCTAAGATATTCCTCCGAGAACTGGTGCTCGGTCACCATGTCGTCTATGAATTGTGACACCTTACGCTCGATATCGTGATTATGATTTTCGTGCGCGAAAGCAGATATAGGGATCGTGAAGGCTATTGCCCCCAAAAAAATCCATAGGTTTCGTTTGAATTGCAAAGAAGAAAAATTTATCAAAAACACCTCGAGGTTAAAGTGGATATGAGAGTTAACTTCTAAGGTACCGTACTATCGATTGTAATTTCAATATTTTCTCCCGACTTTACAAGGGTAGTGATCGACTCCAGGTCTCCGCTCGCTCTTATCGCATTGCCAGACCGCGAAATACGCGCACCAACTAAAAACTGCGAAAAGTCAGATAACTTACGACTGGGCATTAGGGATAACGAGTCATCAAATACAAAAGAAAAAGGTAATTGGTTCGCAGGCACCCTTATCGCAGCTATTGGCATAGGTGGACCCTCGGACGCTTTTGCAAATATGAAGACCACGTCTTGAGAAGACAAGCTTCCCAGAAGATCGTCAGAAATTTGGACTAAACCAGTCAATATTTGAGTAGATTGGTCCGCTGGTGGTTGCTTTGCGGCGAGGGGTTCGGCAGGTGACCGTCCGCCCTCTTGCACAAGTCTTATCTTTGCCTCTGCGATACCGGACTGTAATGTTTCAATCAGCTGAGCATCACCGAGATTCGCCTTCATTAAAAGTGTCCATCGGTCTATCGCAATTTGATAAGAACCAGCGGCAAATGCTGCCGTTCCCCCGAGAGCAAGTCCTTTCCCGTGATTCGGATCCAATTCCAATGCTCGATCTATCAATTTCGAAGGCTCGCCAGCAAGGTCTCCGCCCGCAGCCAAACCCCGGGCTTCCGCATAGTCCACAAGGATACCTGGATCATTTTGATCCAATGAATAAGCTCTTTCCCAGGCATTAGCGGCTTCATCGAATCGTTGCATCGCTTGATACGTTTTCGCCAACATACCCCAAGCCTGTGTGTCACCCGGATTCTCCTCAATGTGCTTGATCACTTTCGCCTCGAGCGCTTCAAACTCTAAATGATCCACTGGCTTATTTTGAGCTTCGAGGTAGGCATCGATATCTTGTCCGTCATGACTACCGATGAGACTGTAAAGATATAACGCGCTTATGGGAATCAGAACCACTACCGCTATGGATACGATTTTCGCTAATTGCCCTGAGAGCACCAAAGATTGTGGCTCCCTCGAGACCTCCTCTACCACTCGACCCTCAATTTCAGTTTTTGACACTTCATACTGCTCGTTTGAGAGATTACCGATTCGATGATCCTCTTTTAACTCTTTAAGTTGATCCCGCAACAAACGAAGATTAGTTTCTGATTGTGTGCTCGACAAGACCGATCGGGATTTGAAAATCGTTCTCAAGAATATGAGCACAACACCCAAAATAAGTAAGGCCGAGAAGATATGAAATGTTGTCATCAGCTATTTGATCCTAATTTAGTCTTTCAGCAGCTCGCGCGCGCGATCAGTTTCCGCTGAGCTTCGCTTTGTCTCATCGTCAAATGAACGTCGACGAACGATTCTCACCGCCACCGCCAGCGCAATCATCAACATTATCAGAGGACCAATCCACAATACCATCGTGGTCCCTTTCATTGGCGGGTTGTACAAAACAAAGTCTCCATAACGCTCGACCATAAAGTCTTTTATCTCGTCCTCCCCCATGCCTTTTCGTAACATCTCTCTAACTTGGTTTTTCAGATCGACAGCCAGCCCGGCGTTTGAGTCCGCGATGGTTTGGTTCTGGCACACGAGGCACCTGAGTTCGAGACTAATCGCTTTGACGCGTTTTTCTAGGGCTGGATCTTTGGCCAACGTTGGCGCCTCCTCACCCAACACAGAGGTCACGCAGGTAATAAGTAACATCGACAAGCAAAGTTTCTTTATCATTGAAGCATATCCTTTATCAAAGGAAGTATATCCTCTGACACATCAGTCTGGCTTAGCGGACCAATTTTCTTGTACCGAATAATTCCATCTCTATCAATTAAAAATGTCTCTGGCACGCCGTAAACGCCGTAGTCGAGACCAACCCGCCCGTTTGTGTCGACTACAACCCTTTGATATGGATCACCATGACGCGTAAGCCATTGGGATGCCGCCTGGGGCCTATCCTTGTAATTGAAACCCAAAACAGGCACCTTCGACGATCGTGCAAAATCGACTATAACCGGGTGCTCATCCAAACAAGGCCCACACCAGGAAGCGAAAACGTTTAGCAGCCATACTTCTCCAAGCATATCCGTTCTATCAAAGGTAGTGTTAGCCTCATTCAGAAGAGGTAAATTGAATTCCGGTGCAGGTTTTCCAATTAACGGCGATGGCACCTCTTTTGGATTGAGCGACAAACCCTTCCATAGAAAAGCGCACACAGCGAAAAAAACAATCAGCGGAATTAGGAATCTCGTCGCCGGCATCTCGTATATCCGAGGACCTACCTCAAGATGAGGTAGCTTCTCCAGTCGAATTTGATACTTGACTTGCTTTTCGATAACGTCGATCAGACACTGCCAATATCCCCCCAAGTGCCATTAAAAATGCTCCGCCCCATATCCAATCTACAAATGGTTTTAAATATACTCTCACCACCCATGATCCATCATTTAGCGGTTCGCCTAATGAAATGTATAAGTCTCGAGTAAATCCAGTATTAATTGCGGCTTCGGTCATAGCCATTTGCTGCACAGTGTAAAGACGCTTCTGCGGGAACATCCTATCGACTTCCTCGCCATCAACCAAAATTGCCATGGAACCCTCAACTCCAGTGTAATTTGGCCCTTTGAGCTCCGTTAGGGCATCAAGGCGAATCGTATAATCTCCGATCGTCACAGTATTACCGATCGACATTTTGACGTCTTTTTCCACTTGATACCCACCAACAAGCGTCACTCCTACGACAAAGACCGCCACTCCCCAGTGCGCAAACAACATTCCGAAGTAAGAATTAGGCAACGAGATCAAAGAAGAAAAAATAGTCTTATGGCCACCAGAAGTCATTTGCTTGATCCTAGTCCATAAATTAACGGCACCCGCTAGCGCAATCCATATCGCCATCACTAAACCAAAGCTAACCAATAAGCTCCAGTCACCCATGACGAAGGGTATCAAAAGAGCAGAAACAATCGCCGTAAAAAACGCCCATTTAAGCCTCGCCGCTAAATCTGGCACCGAGGATTTTTTCCATCGAGCGATCGGACCTATCCCCATTAGAAACATGGCTGGTGCCATGATGGGTATAAATACCGCATCAAAATAAGGAGGACCAACGGAAATTTTTCCAAAACCTAGAGCATCCAAAAATAAAGGATATAGAGTCCCCAAAAGTACGGAAGCCGCCGCGACCACCAGCAGTACATTGTTGGCCAACAGCGCTGACTCGCGAGATATTAGGTCGAACTTACCACCCAATCCAACCTTCGGCGCTCTCCAGGCGAATAGTACAAGCGACGCACCTACGACAAACACTAGAAAACCGAGAATAAAAATACCACGCTCAGGGTCTGTCGCGAACGCATGTACGGACGTTAGAACGCCGGATCGGACCAAAAAAGTACCAAGTAACGACAACGAGAAAGTGATAATCGCGAGTAGCACTGTCCAAATTTTGAAGCTGCCTCGCTTTTCTGTCACGAGAAGAGAGTGCATCAATGCTGTGCCACATAACCATGGCATGAAAGAAGCATTCTCGACTGGATCCCAAAACCACCAACCGCCCCAACCAAGCTCATAGTAGGCCCACCAACTACCAAGCGCGATCCCCACTGTCAAAAAGGCCCATGCGATGGTCGTCCAAGGTCTTGACCACCTCGCCCATGTTGTGTCGAGTCGACCGCTGATGAGCGCGGCAATAGCAAATGCAAACACCACTGAAAACCCAACATAGCCCATGTATAACATTGGTGGATGAATCACCATTCCGGGGTCTTGCAGCAATGGATTCAAGTCACGACCGTCCAGAGCAGGAGGAAGCAAGCGATCGAACGGGTTGGAAGTAAGCAAAAGAAAAGAGTAAAAACCAATGGCGACTAGAGCCATCACTCCCAGGATCAACGAAAGCATGTCAGCGGGAACCCCCTTGCTGAATCGCGCCACTGCCGCCATCCATCCCGACAACATCAAAACCCAGAGAAGAAGCGATCCCTCGTGACTGCCCCAGCTTGCGGCGAGTCGATAAGCCCACGGCAACTGCGAATTAGAATTTGAGGCGACATTTAAAACAGAAAAATCATTTGTTAAAAATGAGATAACTAGACAGCAGAATCCAAAGGCCGTCAGAAAAAATAAAACGTATGCAGATGGTCGAGAGACCGCCATCCAGTTGACGTGTCCTCTCACTGCTCCGGCGAGGGAGAAAAACGCCTGAGCAGAAGCCACACACAGAGCTAGAATGATTGCAAAATGTCCGACCTCAGGAACCAATGTCCACCACCTTTCCAAATTCAACAACTATAATAATTGCAGCTAAACTCACTGGCTTTCCATCTTAATTTTTCGAGCTCTCTCCATGGCTTCCGCAGCCTCTGGTGGCATGTAGTTTTCATCATGTTTAGCTAATACCTGATCGGCCACAAAAACTCCGCCTGCATTCAAGCGGCCCTGAGCAACCACACCTTTACCCTCTTGAAATAAATCTGGCAATATCCCCGTATATTGCACGGGCACGTTTTCGATTGAGTCGGTTACTTCGAACTGGACGGTTATACCGTCGTTCCGTCTCTGGAGACTGTCTTCTAAAACCATGCCCCCTATACGAAAGGCCTGTCCGTCGGGAACTTTTCCAGCGAAGACCTCTGTTGGCGTATAAAAAAAGACTAGGTTGCTGCGAAACGCTTTCAATACAAATGAAGCTCCCACTCCGATCAGTGCGAGGGCCAGCAACACTAAAATTAAGCGTTTATGACGTGGTTTCATTGTGCTTTCCCGACGATTTAACCATCATATTGACACGCATTCAGACCATGAGTTCATCAATTTTTTCGAAGACTAAGAAGTTCGATCAAGATGCACAACCCAGTTACGAGATAAGAACCCCAAACGTACAACCCATAGCCGCCCATGGCCAAAAATTCCGAAAAACTACCCCACTGCATTTACCTCGCCCCTTTAGATTCATTCAACCAACCGGTATTACTCTCTCTATCTCTGATTATTTTTCTTACCCTAATAAGGGATACCGCTATCGAGTACATCCAGAACGCGAGCGCCATGACCAACATGCCGATTAACATACTCGACGCCATACTCGGAGATTTTGTAAAACTCACCGAGGCGCCTTGATGGAGAGTGTTCCACCATTGGACTGAAAAATAAATAATAGGAACATTCACGACTCCGACAAGCGCCAAAATAGCTGAAGCCTTGTCGCCTCGTCTCGGATCCTCAATGGATGAGCGGAGTGCCATGTAGCCTATGTACAAGAAAAGCAAAATGAGCTCTGACGTGAGCCGAGCATCCCATACCCACCAAGCCCCCCAAGTAGGCCGGCCCCAGAGTGCACCGGTCCATAACGCGATGAAAGTCATCATCGCACCTGTTGGCGCGAGTGCGTGCGCCATCATCGACGAGAGTCGCGTATTCATAACTAAACCAATCGCCGCCCAAAAGGACATCATCAAGTAGATAAACATTGACATCCACGCAGCAGGCACATGAATGAAGATGATTCGATACGATTCCCCTTGCTGAAAATCTGTTGGCGCGACCAGGAAACCGATATACAGCCCCCAAATAGTTAGGCAAATCGCTAAAACAAAAAAAATTGAGGCCAGTTTTTTTGCTAGCGGGTAAAAATATTGCGGTGAAGAATACTTCCAGAAACTCATAGGATTTTAAGTGTACCAAGCAACTCTTTGTCGACTGCGTAAATTAAATACCTTAACCATGTGGGTTAACCCATTATTCTAAAGCAATTTTGATGGCACCAGCTATTGCCAGGGGTGCCAATGCCACCGATAAGCAGAGCATTGCAACCAAAATTGATATATGACCATCAATCGTGAGGCCTTGAAGGTCTGCTACGACTGCCCCAGCACCAAAAATTAAGATTGGCACGTAAAACGGAAGAATGAGTATGGATGTCAAGGCAGACCCACCCCGGACGCCAAGAGTCAATCCGGCGCCAATTGATCCGATCAACGACAGGACCGGAGTTCCTAACAACAGGGTTCCCAACAGAAGCAGTAAGCTTTGTGGCGGCAACCCAAACTGGATTCCAATTAACGGTGCGACAATCACGACTGGCAATCCCGTTATCAACCAATGCGAGATGATTTTTGCGAGCACCAAAATAGTCAATGGCTCACCACTTAATACCAAATGTTCAAGTGAACCATCATTATAGTCAGCCTCGAATACCCGGTGCAGTGCGAGTAGCGAACACAAAAGGGCCCCTACCCAAATAACTCCTGGGCCAATCAGCTTTAAGGTGCCGCTTTCAGGTCCAACAGCGAAGGGGAACAAGCTAGACACTATTAAAAAAAAGAATAAAACGGTGACTACATCTGTTTTTTGCCTTACGGCTAAAAGCAGCTCTTTACGAAGTAGTGACCAAAACGCGTTATTCACAATCAATCCAAACTCAGGCTATTTACATCGGGGATTACATCTAGGTCTTGATGGGTAGTGAAAACGAGCAAGCCACCGAATTGAATATGCCGTTTGAGCTTTACCACTAGAGCCGAAACCGCTGTAACATCCAACGACGTAAATGGCTCATCAAGAATCCAAAGCGCCCTGTGTTTCATAAAGTCCGTTCGAGTTAGAGCGACTCGTCTTTTTTGTCCCGCGGACATATGCATCACGGCCCGATCTTTCACCGAATCGAGTCCAGCCTCTTCTAAAGCCGCCACCACTTCATTCGCACTAGGGCTAGTTCCGAGCAATGGCAACATGAGCCTTAAATTCTCGGTTGCAGTGAGCTGGTTTTTTAATCCGTCGTCATGCCCTAAGAAATTCACTGACCTCACGAAGTCACCGTAATTTGTTCTTATTGGCTCTCCACACCAAAGAATTTCACCCTCATCAGGTCTGGACAACCCCGCTAACAACCTGAGTAAGGTGGTCTTTCCTGAGCCGTTAGAGCCGGTCACACGCAGAGCGCTGCCTGGCTTTAACGAAAAGCTCAAAGACTTGAACAAGGTATTTTTGCCTCTAGCAAAACTCAATCCCTCTACCTCTAGCATGGGCTGTCGACGTCGCCTCTGTAGAAAATCCCCAAGGACCTTTTTGAGTTTTCTTGAAATAGAACAAATTCAGCCAGTATGGGAAAAGCATCATGCGTTACAAGTCGGTACGAATTACTTGTGATTTCTACTCCACTGAGGAATTTGAGATTTTTTGACATCACGATTTTAAGTTTGAAACCCTCTTCTGACTGAGTTGGATGGCCTATTAACGTTGAATTCATTTTAGAGACAAGGTTATCATTCTTTCTTATTATCGTGTTGTCTCAGTGACGTTTGATATTGTTAAGGGGACATTTTATTGGGAGCTGAATACATGCCGAATGTCACAATGTACTTTGATTTCATTTCACCCTACGCCTACCTGGCTTTTAAGAGAATCAATCGCAACATGAATCAAAAAATTGATTTCTCTTATCAACCCGTTCTTTTTTCTGGTTTACTCAACCACTACGGCCAACTAGGCCCTGCCGAAATCCAGTACAAAAGGGAGTGGACCTTTTTACAAGCATTATGGGAAGGTAAAGAGGCCGGTATACCTATTCAATTGCCAGTTAGCCATCCTTTCAACCCCTTGAGCCTTCTGCGTCTCGCCATCGCCGAAACAGGTACAGGAAAAGCAACTAAAGAGACTTGTGATCAAATTTTTGAATTCGTTTGGAATCGAGGTATCGATGTGTCGGACGTCAACGAATTCAACAACCTGAAAAGCTCAATCCCAACAAAGCTCGACATAAATGATCCAATCGTTAAAGGCAAGCTAAGAAGTAACACGGAAGAGGCAATTGCCAATCATGTTTATGGCGTGCCATCCTTCCAGTACAACGATAAAATATTCTGGGGTAATGATTCCCTTAAAATGCTTGAAGCTTACGTTGACGGCGACCCGTGGATTGACCAGAATTGGTCAAAACCAGATAAAGTAACCGTTGGGATCCGAAGAAAAAAATAACCATATGTCAGTAAAAAAAGGATGCGAGGGTATGTCAAAAGTTTGCTTAATTTTTGGTGCGGGCGCAGGAATTGGCGTCGCTGTCGCAAAACGGTTCTCGGCAGAGGGTTATCACATCTGCTTAGTGCGGCGTAGTGACCAAACGGGCCTCGATCGTGCAGTTAAGGAACTGTCAACAAATGGTCAAAAGGCATCAGGTTATATTCTTGATGTGACACTGCCCGATCAACTAGAGCTTTTAATCAAAAAGATTGAAAATGAAATCGGTGAAATTCATACGGCCGTTTATAACGTTGGGGCTCAAATTGGTGACCGCAGCCTAGACGACACTTCGCTTAAAGTGTTTGAGTTAGGTTGGAAGTTAGGGACTTTAGGATTATTCCGTGTCGCGAAGACCTTAATGCCCTACATGGTGAGTCGATCATATGGAAACCTTCTTGTTACGGGCGCAACCGCATCGGTCAGAGGTAATGGTGGTCAGCACTCGCACGCCGCGACAATGGCAGCACGTCGAATGCTTTGCCAATCCTTAAATGCTGAGTTCGCATCAAAAGGCGTTCACGTAGCGCACATTGTTATCGATGGACTAGTAGACGCGCCAGACACACTTGGTAAGATGCTCGGACCCGATGCTTTTGAGGCACTCAAACAGCGAAAAGGATACGAAAAAAATGGGTTACTACTTCCCGAAAAAATTGCCGACAGCTACTTCCACCTTGCCCATCAACATCCCTCCGCTTGGACTCACGAGTTAGACTTAAGACCATACTCAGCTCTAGCCTGGTGGAATCATCAAAAACTCGACCTTTGAAACATGGGCGGAGATGATTGTGATTAAAGTCAGCACTAAAGCACACCTCACAGCCATCACGACTGCCGCCAAGTCACTATTGGATAACGATTCGGTTTAATCCAACCGGTCAGGAGACAAACATCTACACATTAAACTCATCCCTACACAATTTCGCTAGAATTTGAATACCCTCCTTGATTTCTTTAATTGACGGGTTTCCAAAACAAAGTCGTATTTTATGCTGGCCATTGGCATTAATAGACCACTCAGCCCCCGGATTAACAGCTACTCCTTTTGTCAGAGCAAGCTCAGCTAAATGCGATGTATCCACATGATCGGGCAGATCAACCCAAATAAAAATTCCACCAGTCGGTCGCATGTAGGTCGCGGATAAACCAAAGTGTTCATCGATTGCGTCGCACATTGCATCAGCTTTTTTCCCTAAAACTTGAGTCAATGCCGCGACGTGGTCGTCAAAGCTCTTCTCACAAAAAACTGCCAAGGACATTTGTTCCAAAGCTCCGGATCCTGCGTCAGTTTTATACGGCATGATTCTCGATAAAACCTCCCACTTTGCAACGAGATAGCCAACCCGAAGCGCCGGAGCTATCGATTTCGAAAATGACCCGCAGTAAATGACATAGCCTTCGGTATCAAACGATTTTATGGCTGGAGGTCTGTCACCCTCCCATATTAAATCGGCATAACAATCATCTTCGAAAATGGGAATGCCAAATTTTGAGGATAACGCCAATAGACGCTTCCGCTTCGCGACAGACATCACCGTACCAGTCGGATTTTGAATAGTCGGAATCGTGTAAATATATCTCGGTTTTATGTTGTCACTGTCCAGGCGAACTAACGCGTTTTCAAGTTCGTCCATATTCATCCCATCCGCCTCCAGAGGAATACCCACCATGTTGATACCTAGGTTTTTGAGGCGAGTGATGGTCCCACCATAATTATCTTCTTCAATAATGACCGTATCTCCTTTCTTGAGGAGAGTTCGGTTCACCAACTCAAGTGCTTGAAGGGACCCAGACAGCATTAGTATCTCTTTATCGGAGCATTCGATACCCGCACGATTTTTTAATTTTTTAGTGATAAATTGCCGTAAGGGAAGATAGCCTTGAGGCCCACTCTCAAGTCCATATTTCGCTAGATCTCGCCCCTCTTTTAACAACACCTCTCCTACCGCCTCTTTTAGCTCGACGAACGGAATATTATCCGCCTCATTATGCCCGCCTACGAAATTGTATTTTGGGAATTCTGTCCAGACACTGACTGGATCGGGCGACGCGGGGTGCAAGAAATTTTTAATATTAAACAATTGATTTAGCCTTCATTAATGGTTTTTAACCTATTCTTAAAAAACACCGTCACGGGACCATTGTGCGGTTGGGCCTTATTTCCAGATATCAAGTTTCAATCGATAACGATATTGTGGTGCTATTTTTTTCTAAGGCCCACCAAAATGAAAAATAAACCACCCGCACCTAAAAAAAGAGCCCCTAATAAGAAAAATATTGAAGTCAGCCCGCCCGTCGTACTGGTGACATAAGTCCCACCCAACATGACAGACATACCCAATAAAATACAACCCCAAGACAAATAAAAACTCGAAGTGTTTATCGTTTTCTTTGTCACAACTTATTCCTCTTAATTAATTTTGAATGCTTTACAAAACATTGACGTCATTCATGTTTACGTCGAGTTTAATTGAATTTAGCTGAACTGTAATAAACTTCCTGCAATTAACATAAATGAGGTATCGAGACTTCAAAGGTCACGCCATCGTCATTAGGTCGGTTACGCACAGCAACACTGCCCTCGTGGAATTGAGCCACTAGTTTCACTACATATAGCCCCTGTCCAAGATGACTCTGATCGGAGACGTTCTTGATACGAGCGCGATCTGAAATCATAGAGTCAAAAATTTGTGCTTGGCTCTCAATCGGGATGATCGGACCTTGGTTCGTGACCTGAAGAAGGACATCATTACCGACAAGCGATAGTGCAATATCAATGGAGCTTTCAGGTATCGAAAATTCATTTGCATTTTCAATTAATTTATCCAACATTTGTCGGAAAGCCTCTGCGGACCCGTTCACTCGCAAAGGGGATTCCGCAAATACCACTTTGAATTCCTGACTGTCGTACGCACTTCGGTATTCTTCGATGCTAACCGTAACAAGCTCACACAGATCAATTGCCTCTTTCTCCTCCGATGAGAATGAGGCTTCTAAGTCCGACGCCTCACTCATGCGCGTAACGAGATTATCCAAACGACGAACACCATCAGCGGCTCGTTCTAAATACACCTGACCCTGCTCTATATCATCTGTTTTGCTAAACATTTCTAAAGAGCCCCGTGCTATCGCAATTGGGGTTTTCAACTCGTGAGACAGGCGCCGTGAAAGATTCTCAAGATACTGTGTATAGTTTCTTACATCCACACTCACACTGGACAGGCTTCTCGACAGCATCCCAATCTCATCGCCCGATTCCTGTGGTTTAATCTGGCCCATGAACTTACCGTTCGCATCAAACGCATTTTGAGTCTGTTTGGCAAGATCCTCGAGGCGGTTCACTGCATTCCTAATAAGCAGATACTGTAAGACAACATAGCCTAAAAGGATCAGCAAAATAAACCCAATTAATAATTCAACAGTTTGGTAGCGCATCGCGAGCACCTTGTTCGTCGTTTCCTCGACAAACACTGCCCCTACCACTGCGTTTCCGACTTGAACCGGGGCGGCTGCACTGATTCTCCCACCTCCAGAACCGTTAGCCTCCTTGTAGAGTTGCGCATTCGAATCCCCTTCTAATGCAATATTAATTTCGTTGTTTTTTAGCTGCCAAGTACCGCTAGGTAACTCTGCAAATTGATATGTTCCCGGATCAAGAAAAACATTCAATATTGGCCTCACTAACGGCGCCATCACCGATGCAAAGGCTTCGATAACGTTTACTCTTGAGGATGAGCGCTCAGCTCGGTCTCCGATTTGAGATATCGAACTATCTGACTTATCATTTTCATTATGCGCAATAATACGATGTTGGCTATCCACCACCCAAATTCGCGAGTCTGCTCGACCCACTTGTGCGATCACTCTGTTCACCTCAGGCGAGGGGAAAAATACTGGGCCGAGCGTCAATGGATCAGCTAAATTCTCACAACTTCGAATAACCTCAATTTTTGGTTGCCCCAACATTCCAGCGACATTCATCACTCCTATTCCTAATGCCGGGCCTATGACCGAGCGATACATTTTTATTTCAAGATCATACCCACCTGGCCGAGCCCGCACCTCTCCACGAATATCCCACTCTCGAACAATATTTCCCGCCTCATCTCGAAGAAGAAAGCCATCGTCAGTCAATACGTAAGCAGATAACTGCCCTGAATTATGCGGTTTAATCTGGAATTGACGAAATTGGCCGTCCACATCGACCGTAGATAACAGAATTTGATCAACTGCTTCGTCACTAAGAGTTTCTTCAAATTCTCCAATTTCTTGCTCTGGGAAACGCTTGTAGGACGATTGCGCATCGACCGCGATTGCGAGATAGACTGATTTATCATAACTGCCTATCCGATATCGAGCGGTGACACTGCGATCTAACGGATTCCCGAAACCATATTGAAGCGGTAAAGACTGACCTCCAAAGTCCTCCCACTCATCGAGTTTTCCATCGATTTCAGGCTTTAAAGGAAGCTGATTGATTGCAATATGGCTGGCTAAATCTGGTGCAAAAGGCGTCACCACATCACTCGTGAAAATAACTGGTCGATCACTGATCGCGACACTTAAGGCCTTTGCCGTTAAAAGAAGACCTTCTTTTTGTGCAACAAGCAGGTTTTCCATCAGAGCCTGCGCATAAAAAAAAGTAACCGTCGGCACCAGAGCCAACACTGACAAAGCAAGATAGAATTTTTTCTTAAGTCGCACAGTTTTATGGCTTATTCTGCGTTAACGATCTTTTTGCCAACGATAGCCGCGACCAAAATCTGTTTCTATGGCACCAAATGCATCATCTAGATGCTTAAACTTTTTACGGATTCTCTTTATGTTTGAAGTGACTGTGTTTCGGCTCACTTCAACGTCATGAATCATCAGCTGTCGATGAGCTTTAATTGCGCCGGGCAGTTCTACAAGTCGCTCAATAATCCAATACTCCCCGGGCGTAATATCCACAAACTCACCCTTCCAAGCCGCACGAGCTTCCTCCGGATAAATTTCCAAGGACCCGATACTTTTTTTCTGCCTATCCACACTTGGGGACTGTTGATCCATTTCGATACGACGAATAAGACTATTGATCACAGCGACGAGATAATCCATTGAGTGGTCCTTCGTACAATATTCATCCGCGCCTAGATTCAGTCCATAAATTTTGTCATCCTGCTCACCTCGAGCCGTCATCAAAATGATGGGCAATCGTTCTGTTTCAGGGTTCGACCTCAACTGTCGGCATAACTGAAAACCTCCTTCATCCTCAAGCCCTAAACCAACATCAATAATGGCCAAGTCTGGAGTAGATTCCTCGATACCCATAAATGCCGACGCCCGATCGAGGTAATGTGACACCTTCCAGTCTGCTTTAGCAAACAGATCACTGTAATTTTGCGCAAGAATCACATCGTCTTCAACTAGAGCAATCCGCATTAATATCCTCCTGAATAAAGTATTTAATACACGCTCAAACTATAACTCTAAGTATGAACTAAAACACTAGTCCGCCACTAAAGTCACAAAATTGCCACGAGTGACATTCATTTGCCTCATCTCCTACCCCCTCTCCCACATATTTGCTCGATTTAATAGTGCTGTACGAGGTAAACACCGCACAACTAAACTAATCAGGAGAGAGATATGCAATCACCCTCGAGCGGCTCTTGGAGATACGCGCAAATACCAATAAAGACAATAATTACGGATGCATTGAAGGGCCTTTTTATTAGTGTTGGTATCGGTCTTACTGCCGCCACTTTTCTGTTCGCAACCGCTTTAGCGATAACGCTCATTGCTGGAACAGCGAACGCAGAAGAGTTGAACGATATACAGAGGACATCAAGTGGTAGCTTGCTCGTTAAAAATGCGCAAACCGGAGAGTACACGCCGACTCCAACGTTAGCGACTGAGGTGGAGATCGATGTCTCAGGTATGTTGTCTAGAACGAAAGTAAGCCAGAAATTCCAAAACAACTCTAAAGAGTGGGTGGAGGGAATTTACGTTTTTCCCTTGCCGGATAATGCCGCCGTTGATCACCTGAGAATGCGAATTGGAAGTCGCATCATTGAAGGCCAAATAAAAGAAAAAAAAGTGGCGAAAAAAATGTTCCATGAGGCGAGAAAATCTGGCAACAAGGCAACACTCATTGAGCAAGAACGTTCCAACATATTCACGACAAGTCTCACTAACATTGCACCCGGCGAGTCCATTACCGTCGAAATTGAGTATCAAAATACCCTTGACTACCGGGAAGGAATCGTCCGTCTGAGATTCCCATTAGTAGTTGCCCCAAGATATATTTCTGGTCGAGATTATGAAGACCTTAATGCCCCTCAAAAAGACCGTAATAACGCAGAAGACGCAAACAGAATTTCACCACCGGTCATTGATGAGTTCGAAACTAAGCGTAATTTCGTGAACTTGTCGATCAATCTCGACGCAGGGTTCACCATTGCTAATATCCAGAGCACTAACCACGTTATCAAAAAACATAAAATAACTGATCGAAAATATACAATTCGACTCGCCTCTGGAAGCGTTCCTGCTGACCGTGACTTTGAAGTAACGTGGCGCTCCGCACCCAATGCGATGCCAAGTAGTGCGGTTTACACCGAAATCAAAGGAGATAAACATTTCTCTTTGATCACTTTGTTTCCACCGACTGTACAAACTGAGCCCGATGTCAGACTACCCCGTGATGTCGTCTTTGTGGTTGATACGTCTGGCTCCATGCATGGCTCGTCACTTGATCAAGCTAAAAGCGCATTAACAATGGCGGTAAGGCGTCTCGCCAAAAATGATCGCTTCAACATTATTCAATTTGACGATCAAACTAGAGCACTATTTGATCATGAAAGACCTGCTTCCAATAAAAACTTAAAAGTCGCCTGCCAATATATAAAAGCGTTAACGGCGGATGGTGGCACCGAGCTCGCACCCGCTCTCAGTGTGGCATTGAATGACGAGGCAAAAACAGGGCGTATTCGTCAAATTGTTTTCATCACTGATGGCAGCATTGGCAATGAGGATCAAATTTTTTCTATGATCAAATCACGATTAG
>CBFIFN010000003.1:0-41246 GCA_965661885.1 uncultured Burkholderiales bacterium
CGGTATCGAAAATGCAATTGATTTGCCTAATGCAGCGACTATGTGTAACCAATGCGGCGTGGTGTGCCCGGTTAAAATTCCTTTGCCTGACTTGATGAGAAAGCTTAGAGAAAAGCAATTTGAAAAAAAATTGAAATCAAATATGGAAAAGTGGTCATTAAGACTCTGGGCATATCTTGCACTTCGTCCAAAAATTTATTCGGTTGTCACACGAGTCATGGCTCGTATCGGTCGCATGCTGGGCGGAGACTCTAGGCGAATCCGTCGCATGATCATCATCGGACAAGATTGGACCAAAAATCGAGATATGCCTGCTCCAAGCGGAAGAACTTTTCGGGATATCTATTTAAATAAAATGAATAAGCGATAAATATTATTATGTCTGCTAGAGAGAATATCTTAGCTCGTATAAGGTCGGCAAATAAGGTTGCTGAGAATCCGGATGTTATCGGTGGCACAGCAGCTGATCGCATCAAGGCGCACCCTTCCAGTCCGCTTCCAACGCTAAATTGGGAAAATGAGGACCACTTTAAATTACGTTGTCATGAATTGGCGTCCTCGCTCGATCAAATCGATTCGATGGACCATTTACCTAAGGCGGTGAATCGATACCTTACTGAGAATAATTTACCGAAAAAAATAGTGTGTTGGCCGGAGTTTACTGATTTAAATTGGTCAGATGAGAATCTTCAGATGGAGGGTCGCAGTGCTGTTGGTGAAGATAAGGTAGGCTTGACTGGAAGTTATTGTGCTATCGCTGAAACTGGCACGCTGGTGATGTTGTCCGGTGAAAACCAACACGCAACAACGAGCCTATTGCCTGAAACACATATTGCTGTTGTTTCCAGATCCCGCATACTTCGAACAATGGAGGAGGCTTGGGAGCTTATAAGAAGAGAAACACAATCGGTACCAAGGCAGGTGAATTTTATCTCCGGCCCTTCCAGAACGGCTGACATCGAAATGACACTTGTGTACGGTGCTCACGGTCCATATCGAGTTCATGTGATCATTACTGAGTAATGGGTCGTTATCAATTTAACTTATGATTAAATTTTACGGATGAAGAATAAGAAATTCCGTGGTGGATGGCGATCCAAGTTGAGACGATTTTTGCCGTCAACCGAGACTGTCAGAAATAATAAATGGGTTGGATGGATCGGACCTGCTCTCTACCACCCTAGGCTATGGCAGCTTAATCGAAAAGGGGTTGCTACAGGTGTGGCGATTGGTATTTTTTTCGGTTTTCTAGTTCCTCTTCTTCAGATACCATTCGCTGCAATCTTTGCAGTATGGTTTAGAGGGCATCTGGTTGCAGCCGTTGTGTCCACAATGATCACTAATCCATTAACGTTCGCGCCGATTTATTTGCTAGCAAATGAAATAGGATCATTTATCTTCGATTTGCTAGAGCCAGACACTCCGAATATCATCACCGATGCTGCGTATCAAGCTGGAGACATGGTCGTAGGATGGCTTGATAGGTTTATGTCCGTTGGGAAAAATGTTGCGGTTGGATTACTCTCGCTAGCGATCTTTGGTGCTATATCATCGTACGCTCTTGTGTTAGGTGTTTGGAGGATAGTCGTAAATATTGAATGGCGCCGAAGACGAAAAAGTAGGACCTCGCATTAAGCATTGGCTAGGTCGCGTATCAAAGAGATCCATGACTCCAGGCAGTTGGAGAACATGGACCCAAATATTTTACAGTTCAATGATGACTTGTAGTGTCATCCCCATGCCCACCTATCTCGGAGGCTTCATGATGATTGATCAGGCCGCGCTCGTATAACGTCTCCGTCATTGCCGGTAGCCACATAGTCACCGTTAGAAACCCTGTAATCGCCATTGTTATGGTGTACGGAAGGGCCATTAACACCATCCTCCCATACGATAGCTGTATCAATGGAGCTAATGCGGACGTCAACAGGAATAAGAAGGCAGCTTGACCATTCGGTGTTGCAACACTCGGAATATTGGTGCCGGTGTTCACGGCAACGGCCAGAAGGTCGAACTGGTCTCTGGAAATTATACCTTCAGCTAAAGCCTTGGCAAGCTCGTTAATGTAAACGGTGGCTACAAAAACATTATCGCTTATCGCGGATAGTACGCCGTTAGCAACATAAAATAATCCGATCTGTTCAACACCCTCGAGAGCGAGACCATAGTGAATGATACCGGCGAATAGATTTTGATCTTGAATCACGGCAACAATCGCGAAAAAAACAACCAATAAAGCGGTGAAGGGCAGCGCTTCGGTAAAGGCATAACCGATATCATGTTCTTTTATTACGCCATTAAACGCCGTGATGAAAATAATCACAGATAATCCAATGACCCCCACTTCAGCTAGGTGCATACCTAAAGCGATCATGAGCCATACGCCAGCAATCGCTTGTATTGTTAATTTCGCTTTATCTTGAGGGGTTCTTTTGGCTTCCTCTTGCTTATCGAAGTCGATAAGAACGTCTAAAACTTCACTTGGGATTTTCGCTCCATAGCCGAGAATCTTGAATTTTTCGACAACAGCGCATGTGATTAAACCGATTACTAAAACAGGCATTGTTACCGGTGCCATTCGGATAAAGAATTCGATAAATTCCCAATTGGCTCTCTCGGCGATCAGAAGATTTTGTGGCTCACCTACAAGAGTACAAACTCCTCCGAGGGCAGTTCCCACAGCACCATGCATCATAAGGCTCCTGAGGAACGATTTAAACTGATCTAGTTTGTCCCGGTGAATCTCCTGAATATGTTGGTCGTCCGCGATATCCACCGTGTCGTTGATGGTCTTACCTGACGCAACTTTGTGATAAATTCCGTAAAAACCGACTGCTACGGCGATAATTACTGCTGTAACTGTCAACGCATCGAGGAACGCTGATAAGAATGCTGCCATTAGCGAGAACAGCAAAGATAAAACAATTTTAGAGCGAACGTTAATGAGCACCTTGGTGAAGAGAAAAAGCAGCAGGCCTTTCATAAAATAAATGCCCGCAACCATGAACATTAGCAGCAATATTACTGGAAAATTCAGCACAATCTCATGGTAAACGGTGGCAGGAGATGTCATTCCGATTGCAACAGCTTCTATTGCAAGAAGACCACCTGGTGCGAGTGGGTACGCTTTGAGGGCCATTGCAAGGGTGAAAATGAACTCCAAGATTAGAACCCAGCCGGTGACGAATGGACCTGCTGTGTGGAATAAGATGGGATTGATAATCAAAAAGGCGATTATTGCCGCTTTGTACCAGTTTGGCGTTCCTTGAAGGAAATTTGTTAAGTAAACCGAGCGACCTACGTTTGATGATGTCAAAGTGTTACCCCCCCTTGTTGAGACTATCCGCGAAGCTGTCGGTTTCCGGATACAACCGTATGTATTAAACTATGTTCGATTTTAACATGTTCATAAATGACAACTCTTTTTTAAATGGGCTAGTGACGATGCAGAAAAGATCGCTATATTTTTTGCTGTTGTTGGTATTTACTACGACGGAGTAATGCGATTGAAAGAGTTTTGAAAATATCAACTGGGCCTATTGAGATGAAAAAAGTTGTGATTACCCGCGAAGTCTTTAGTGAAACGATAGAGTTGTTGTCCACGCATTTCGATATTGTTTCTAATCAACGGGATCTTTTGTTGAAGAGAGATGAGTTATTCGCCCTTAATGCGGACGCTGAAGGGATTCAAACAGCGACCAGCGATAGGGTGGACGATGAGTTTTTAGATGCTGCGCCACTCGTTAAGGTTATCGCTAACACAGCTGTTGGGTACAACAATATTGATGTTGAGGCATGCTCACGTAGAGGTGTGATCGTTACCAATACACCTGGCGTTCTTGATGCGAGTGTTGCTGACTACGCAATAGGACTGATGATTGCTGCGTGTAGGAGGATTGGAGAGGGTGAACGTTATGTACGGTCCGGCCAATGGAAAGGTATGCGCTTCAAACAACTACTTGGAGTCGATGTGCATGGTGGGACGCTTGGTTTGCTTGGTTTTGGTCGGATTGGCCAAGAAATTGCAAAGCGTGCAAACGGATTTGGCATGCGAGTGTTATATCATTCAAGGTCACCTGTTGATCCTGCCATTGAGGCGGATCTAAATGCTATTCACGTCAGCAAAGACAAGTTACTTCAAAATTCAGATGTGCTTATGCTAATTTTGCCGTATTCCAAAGAGACGCACCATATGATCGGTGAAAACCAGCTGTCTCAGATGAAAAAGGACTCAGTTTTGGTTAACATCGCGAGAGGTGGTATCGTAGACGATAAGGCGTTGATAAACGCCCTTAAAAATCAAACCTTATTTGCCGCTGGGCTGGATGTTTATGAGGGAGAGCCAAATTTAGATCCGGAATTTTTGGAACTTGAAAATGTGGTTTTATCGCCCCATATCGGTAGTGGGTCGGTGTCGACTCGAAGAGCGATGGCGATGACTGCTGCAAATAATCTAGTGAGCGTTTTGTCCCATAATCAAGCGCCGCTTAACCCAGTGAATCAAACTTAACATTACAAAAAAAAACGAATATCTTTATAGGTTTTATCGTCAATATGAATCAATACTTTAAATTAGGTTTGCATGAGGTAGCACAAAGGCTGCGCAAGGGTAAGCTGAAGCCGTCTGTTTATATTTCAAATTTGTTGGAACGTATCAATAATTTGGAGGGCAGTGTTCAGGCATGGCAATGGTTAGATAGAGATCGAGCATTAGCGATTGCGAAAAAGGCTGATTCCTCGGCGGCCGCCTTGCGAGCGGCCCATCCACTTTACGGCATTCCAATTGGCGTTAAGGATAATATCTTTACCGCTGGTATTCCTACCGAAATGGGTAGTTGTTTGTATCAAAATTATGTACCAGAAAAATCCGCAGACATTGTGACTCGGATTGAGAAGTCAGGTGCTTTTGTCCTTGGAAAAACGGTCACGACTGAAGCGGCCTTTATGGTGCCTTCAAAGACGCGTAATCCATGGAACCTACGACACACTCCAGGAGGTTCTTCGAGCGGCTCCGCAGCGGCGGTGGCGGCGGGGTTCGTCCCTGGTGCGATCGGTACGCAAACTAATGGCTCAGTAATCCGACCAGCGGCTTATTGCGGAATCGTCGGTTATAAAATGACGCGGGGATTGATTGGTTTGGACGGAATTATGCCATTTTCCCCAATGTTTTATCAGCCAGGTGTGTTTGCGAGAAGCGTAGCAGTTTCCGCGTTGTTAGCCTCAAGCTTTGCAGGCCCGCGCTCGGGAATATCTCCGAATGCAGCTCCACTAAAAAACGCACCTCGGTTAGCCGCCGTGCGCTCTCCTTCTTGGTATCTTGCTGCGCCAGAGGCGAGAGCTCAGTTTGAATCGGATATTGCAAGATTGAGAGGTGCTGGCGCATCAATAGATATCATTGAACTCCCTGGTGACTTTGATCGTGCTCATAAAGTACACCGAACGATTATGCTGTATGAAGCTGCTCGTGTATCTCGTGCGGTTAGGTACGAATTTCGGGGTTATTTTTCGGATTTTCTGATACATGCATTGGAGGAAGGGGATCGTGTCACTGAAACGCAGTTTAGGGACGCTGTAAAAAAGAAAAACGCCTTACAGAATAGTTTCGCTTCCTTTATGGATAGAGGCTATTCGGCAATCATTACGTTACCAGCAACCGGGGAGGCGCCCAACTCGCTTCATGTAACGGGTGACCCTAGTTTTTGCTCAATATGGACATTAGTCGGTGCACCAGCTATTACTATCCCAACTGGCATGGGCCCTAGAGGGCTGCCGTTGGGTTTACAAGTAATTAGTGCGGTGGACGAGGACAATTATCTCCTGGCGACTGCTGCATGGTGCGAGCGTTCTTCGCCATTTAAAGGGCTCAGCAGTTGACGTATCATTAAACCGAGTTTTATCCTGATGTCGAACGACTGATTAAAAAATTTGTCGTCAAAGGGCCGCTTTAATCTTCCAATGAGCAACCAGCGTAAAAATTACCGAAAAGAAATTTATAATTTAATCGATTCGTGTTTGGTTCGAGATCAACACGCTTTTCGTAAACAATTCGATCGTTTGGATCTGGAAAAAAACGATAAAGTGGATGTTGGCTTAGAACAACTTGACCGCCTACGGTTAAAAATAAGAGATTCGATGGAGTTGGTCTCTGAAAGAAAGAGAAAAGTCCCTACTATTTCTTTTCCTGAGTCTCTTCCAGTAGTCGAAAAGCAATATGAAATAAAGGAGCTAATAAAAGAAAATCAAGTCACGATTTTGTGCGGAGAAACTGGATCTGGCAAAACCACACAATTACCTAAAATGTTGTTGGAAATCGGTAGGGGCGTTCACGGTCAGATCGCACATACGCAGCCGAGGAGAATCGCTGCCAGTTCAGTCGCAAATAGACTAGCCAAAGAGATGGGCTCAGAAGTCGGAGATTTGGTTGGTTACCAAGTTCGTTTTTTAGATCACTCAAGTAGCAATAATCTCGTCAAAGTTATGACCGATGGCATATTACTGTCAGAGACGCAGAGTGATCGTTATTTAAAGAGATACGACACCATCATTATTGATGAGGCCCATGAACGAAATTTAAATGTGGATTTCCTCTTCGGTTATTTAAAGGCTTTATTAAAAAAAAGACACGATCTTAAGTTGATCATTACTTCAGCGACCATTGATGCCGAGAAGTTTTCTAATCACTTTAATCAAGCCCCCGTCATCGAGGTGTCAGGTCGCTTGTATCCGGTTGAAATCAAGTATCAACCGCCGGAGGACAGCACTGTATCGGATGATTTAGAGAGCATCGACGATGTTATATGTCGGGTCATAGAGGACATTGATGTCTCAGGTGGCGGCGGAGATGTATTGGTTTTTTTGCCTGGGGAGCGGGAAATCAACCAGTCTCTTGACTCGATTCGTAAATATTTTTTATCTAAAAAGAGGCGCACAGTTTGGGAGGTCTTGCCGTTGTATTCAAGACTGTCCATTCAGGATCAAAGGAAGATTTTCACCGCAACAAAGGGTAGAAGAATCATTCTGTCTACAAATATTGCTGAAACATCCTTAACAATTCCAAATATCCAATACGTCATAGATTCTGGCTTAGCAAGAGTCAAACGATATAGTTATCGTAATAAAGTTGAGATGCTTCAAGTCGAAAAGGTGTCACAGGCCTCCGCCAATCAACGTTCAGGACGAAGCGGTAGAGTGATGAATGGCGTTTGCGTTAGGCTTTACTCAGAGGAGGATTACGAATCGCGTCCCGCTCACACAGAGCCGGAGATTCTCCGCTCATCCCTGGCATCTGTGATATTGAGGATGTCTACTCTTGGTCTTGACGAACCAGAAAAATTCCCTTTTATTGATCCACCGCTGTCTCGTGCACTTGCCGACGGTTACCAACTTCTTGAGGAATTGGGGGCAATAGACCAAAGAAGACGTCTAACATCAATTGGAAAAAAAGTTGCTCGAATCCCCGTAGATCCGAGGGTGGCTCGCATGATTCTTGCAGGTAATGAATTTAGTTGTCTTGACGAAATATTAAAGCTCGCGGCGGGGTTATCTGTACAGGACCCAAGAGAGCGGGACTTTAATTCCTCGGAAGAGGGGGTGAGCGCTAAAGTTGTCGAGGAGAAATCAGATTTTCTATCATTACTGTCGGTATGGTTATGGTTTTCGGATGTGTTCGATAAAAAACCTGGAAAGAAAAAATTACGAGAGATTTGTTTAAAACAACATATATCTTTGGCTAGAATGTTTGAATGGCGCGAGCTATACCGTCACCTCAAGTCCATGGCTGCTGATATGGGCTTTAAAGTTAACCAAAAACCTGGACGTCGTTCAGATATTCACCAGGCACTATTAACTGGCCTTTTAGGAAATATCGGGTTTCGAGGAGATGGCGATGGTGTTTACTATGGTGCACGAGGTATTAAATTTCACATACATCCTGGCTCCGAATTGAGACGGAGCAAACCTAAATGGATTGTCGCTTCAGAACTAGTCGAGACTTCACGCTTATATGCTCGTTGCGTATCGGAGATTAGTGTAGATTGGGTCGAACCGCTCGCTAAACATTTGACGCAATCAACCTATCATGATCCGCGATGGTCGAAATCTTCTGGGAATGTAGTGGTATCAGAACGGGTTACCCTGTACGGCTTAGTGATAATTCCAAGACGTCAAATTAATTACGGGCCTATCGATCCTAGAGAGTCACGTGAAATTTTCATTCGTAACGCGTTAGTGCAAGGTCAAGTAAAAACCTTTCCGTCTTTTTTAAAGCATAACCTGTCATTAATTGAATCTTTGGAAAATGTTGAGGCGAGATCTAGAAAATATGACTTGCTTGTTGACGATTCAGTGGTTTATTCATTCTTTGACGAAAAAATTCCCGAACATATATGGAGTTGGGTCGAATTCGAAAAATGGCGTAAGCACATAGAAAAGAAAAACCAACGGCACCTGTATTTGAGTAAGTCGCTGTTAATTAAAAAAGAGATTGAGTCCTCAACATTCGATTTGTATCCTGACTTTTTAGAGATGAACGGTTGTGAGTTTAAGCTTGATTACCGTTTTGAACCCGGGCATATTCTTGATGGCGTAACTCTAAAGACGCCCATCGAGATGGTAAACAAAATTGATCACTCTCGAGTTGAATGGTTAGTGCCTGGTTTGATTCGAGAAAAAGTTACACAAATTGTCAAGTCTCTACCCAAATCAATAAGAAGGCGAGTCTTCCCTTTGCCGCAATTTGTTGATGAAGTTGTCGGCGACTTAAAGCCGAAGAATAACTCTCTTTACGATGAGGTCATACGTATCGTTACTCATCATTACGGTGGTGATCTTACGAGGGAGACGTTTGATGAAACTGACTTCCCTTTGTATCTCAGAATGAACTATATTGTATTAGATGAATTAGGAAACGAGTTAGGTTCTGGTCGTGATTTGCCTGCTATACAACAAAAATTTGGTGTAACAGCAAAGGAAGTATTTACACTTCACGCCGCTCCTGAATTAACTCAAACTGGAATCAAGTCTTGGAACTTCGGAGACCTTCCGAGTGTCGTTGAAATGACGTTAAAGGGCAAAAAAGTACCGGGTTTTCCATGTATAAAAGATGAAGAAGAGTCTGTTTCGGTGATCGTAGTTGACACAGAGGCAGAGGCGGACCTTGTTTCAAAAAAAGGTATTCAACGATTATTCCAGATAGCCAATAAAGATCAGTTCAAGTTTATTGCGAAAAACTGGACTGGATTATCTCGGGCAGCGCTCCAGTACTCGATGCTCTTAAGTGCGTGCGAGGAGCCCTTTGGCCCCTTAACTGTTCAAAATAGATTGAGTAACGAGATGTTGGCGGCGACCAGTGCTAGAGCTTTATCCGCAGACGGTTATGAGGTTCGAAGCCAAGCTGAATTCCTTGATTTGATCAAGAGGGCTAAACCGACAATTACCGTGATTGCTAATGAAATTAATCAAACCGTAGTTGAGACTTTTGATTTATATGCTGAGGTCATAGCGGCTTTGAAAGCTAATAAAGTCTCAGATACGTCTATATTCTTTCAAAACATTAAATCTCATCTGTCTCACTTAATGCCACCCAACTTTATTTCAATTACCCCCCACGCGCATCTTATTAATATTCCGCGTTATCTTGAGGCTTTGCGCTTTAGAATAGAGAAGATGCGTTCTGACCCTCAGCGCGACCAATCTTGGCAGCAACAAATATCAGAGTATGTGAGCAAGCTCGATGCGGCGATTAGGGTGGCTGTTAGCGAGAGTCAGAGAAATCAGTTGGTTGAAGTTAGATGGTCAATTGAGGAACTGCGAGTATCTTTGTGGGCGCAACAAATTAAAACCTTGTATCCCATTTCCTTCAAGCGAATTGAGCGTGCTATGGCTGAAGCGATGAAAACCTGATAAGCCGAGTTTTTATAAATCAATTTTGCGCAGTTAAAAAAATGAAATTTTTTGGTGGCATTCAAGTCAATCACCTAAACCAGTCACAGTAATTCAATTTCATTAGAGATGATCGGTAGAAAATATGCTAAAAATATTAAGATATTGGACTTTCGTGGCGTGTGTATCATTTTCAATGACTGCACTCTCAGCAGATTTTATTGTAATCGGAGATATGCCATACGGACATGGAGACAAAGTCGAAGGTGGGTACCGCAAACTAATAAGCAGTATAAACTCCGAGGACTCAGCATTTGTAGTTCATCTGGGCGATATTAAAAGCGGATCAACACTTTGCGACGATCAAATGTACGTGAAGCAAAGAGTTTTTTTTTCCTTATTTGAGTCGCCTTTTGTTTATACGCCAGGGGATAATGAGTGGACCGATTGTCATAGGAGAAGTAACGGTGGCTATGATCCTCTAGAGCGACTGGAGAGACTAAGAGAGGTTTTATTTGATGAGCCATATTTTTATCAGAATTCATCGTTAGGATTGAATAGTCAGGGCGCGATTTCAGACGAATTCAGCGAGTTTGTTGAAAATCAAATGTGGGTATCTTCACAAACGTTATTTCTCACGCTGCATGTCGTCGGAAGTAACAACAATATGGAATCAGGTACGCGTCGCGGAGAGCTTGAGTTTATGCGACGCGAGCGCGCGAACAAAAATTGGATCAATGAAGGGTTTGATCGCTTGGCTAGCGAAGACATTTCAGAGGCGGTCGTAATTTTTCACGGTGATCCGTTTGTTGATTGGATGATGCCAAGCCCATCAGTAATGTTTTCGGGATTTTCTGAGGCCATCGGCTCACAATTGATGGGTAGAATTCGTAACACCGATAAGCAGGTATTAATGATTCACGGCGACACGCACAATTACCGATGGGATTCCGAGTTCTATAGCGATCAACTAAACAATAGTAATCTCACTCGTTTAGTCGTCCCGGGAGCCGGAGATATGAGAGCGGTTAAGGTCAGTGTTCAACGAAGTTCGAAGGAGTATTTCAAACATCAGTTGATCGAGTGAGTTTTTGCACTTAAATCAAATTTTTTGGCTGTTAGTGATACAGGTTTTTGAGCCTTAGTTACATCTGCCCTTGCATTTAATAACTTTTTGAGCGCAGTTAATATCACTGAAATTTTTCTTAGCTAAAAAACTGTAATCTCCGCCGGAATGCAGTGCCCCCGCTCCATTACATTGCAAGCGCTTCGTTACAAAGACCGGTTTTGTGATCCACTTCACATTAGCGCACCCAGGGTTTCCGCTTCCAAACTGCATACCTAGACGATACGTCGCACAAAATCCTGCTTGATGACTTACATCTCCCTCAATTTGCCAATGGCCATCTTCTCTTAACCATCCCCTCACTGTACCGAAGTCAAAATCAAGCCTTGCTTCCTGAGTTCCACCTAAGTTACTTGATAGCGTAGCCTCAGAAGATAAAGAACGTATTTCTTCACCAGATTGGACAGTAAATGGCGATAAGCCAATGGCTGCAATCAATGCCATCAAGGTTAGCTTTGAAATTTTTGTATTCATATGGACAAGTTATCATGAATAAAAAACTGAGACTAGCCCGGATTTCATGTTTATTCTCAGGTTTATGCTGTTAAAGCGATGACAAATTGAAGGGAGCCTGGATTTAAAAATATTCTGTACGTATGATTTAATAAAGGAAATATTTGTTTTAAGATCTCACTTCTCTTCAGGCACTCATAAATTCGGCGTCGGACTATTTTTGTATGACAGATGCGTACACATTTACCCCTCTAGGCGACCGCGCTGTTGTGATTAAGCTATTGCCTGAAATGACGGTTAAAAATCACTCGATGTCGGCCGCAGGACTTTGCGAAAGAATTAAGCTGTTTGATCTTCAAGGTATAACGGATATCGTTCCCGCGTTCCTACAAATAGCAATTCATTATGACCCAGTATTTTGGACAAGTGTCTCGAGCGAGTCGCCCTATGAGGCGATAGTCCAGTATTTAAGTGAAAGGCTTGCGGACACAAAGATGCACGCAGATGACCGAACATCATCACTTGTGCGCGTTCCGGTATGTTACGACACCGAGTTCGGTATCGATCTCGAATTTCTATCCTTAAAATTGGGCTTACCCATACCGGATTTAATTGATCTGCATAAATCGCCGATTTATACAGTCGGAGCCATTGGCTTTGCGCCAGGTTTTGCCTATCTTGAGGGGTTGGACTCTAGGTTGGTATTACCGCGAAGAGAGTCTCCGAGGACCCGAGTGCCCAAGGGAAGTATAGCCATTGCGGCAAGCTACACTGGTATTTACCCCTCCGAATTGCCAGGAGGGTGGCATATTCTGGGGCGCACTCTTACTACCTTTTTTCAATGGTCGGACAATGTTGGCTCGTTATTGGCTGTCGGCGACCAGGTGCAATTTGACGCAGTTAGTTTAACGGAATTTCGAACTCTAGAAAGTCCCTCTGTGGTCAAAGATGACTGAGAGTGAGTGCATCATAACTGTGACGGATCCCGGGTTGTTTTCAACAATTCAGGATGAAGGGCGGGATGGTTGGCAGAGTCAAGGTGTTTCTGTTTCTGGATCGGCCGATTTAAATTCCATGAGGATAGCTAACGTTTTGGTTGGGAATAAGCCTAAAGCCCCAGTTATAGAATTTGTCATGCAGGGACCGACCTTAACTTTTTCTGAGGACTGTATTATTGCTTTTTGCGGCGCTGAATATACAGCGAGTATTAGCGAGACGCCCTTGCCTCAGGGGCGTCCAGTGAGAGTTCATGCAGGAACCACTCTCGTGACCGGTCGATCGATAGGAGGAATGTTTGGCTATTTGGCTGTTTCTGGAGGGTTAAAAATCGACGAAGTGATGGGTAGTGCGGCAACCGATACAAACAACGGATTTGGTGGTTTAGAGGGTAGGGCCCTGAAAGTAGGTGATAAATTGTCAGTTGCTAAACGTCCTCGTAATTTTCGTAACTTAAAAGATAAGAAGCGAAATTCGATGCAGCAGCCTTTTATCACCACGAATTGGGGGGTTAAGCGTTTTTTTAATGGCGAAAAGAGATTATTTAGATTCATTCCATCTTCACGGTGGTCTTTTTTATCACATGACATGAAGGAGGTTTTTTTGTCGGAGACTTTTCGGGTCACCTCGCAATCAAATCGTATGGGGGTTCGGTTAGTGGGGTGCGAAATTAATATGGGTCCAGATTTGGGGGAGCCATCGAGTCCTGTTGCACTGGGTACAATCCAAATTCCCTCGGATGGACAACCGATCATCTTGTCAGTTGATCGTCAAACTGTTGGAGGCTACCCATCAATGGGCGTTGTTATATCAGCAGACCGAACACACTTCGTCCAAAGTCAACCGGGTGCAGGCATAAAATTCGCTGAGGTCTCTTTGTTTGACGCTCAAAAAGCTCTGATCGCAGAGGATAATTCGATGAAAGAGCTTCGTCGATATGTTTTTGATCGCGTAAAGGAATTAGATTGATGAGACATGCGATTGATCTAAATTGTGATCTTGGCGAGTATGTCTCCAAGACGGAGGAGGAGAAGGAGATGGCGATTATTCCTTACGTAAGCTCAGCAAATATCGCTTGTGGATTGCATGCGGGAAATCAGCGATCAATAAAAAATACCATTTCTCGAGCCGTTCAGAATAACGTAGGGGTAGGCGCACACCCCTCTTTTCCGGATCGAGATAATTTTGGACGCAAGGCAATGACGATGCCCGAGGACGCCCTCCGGGAAGTTATTCGTCGTCAGCTTGATGATTTCGCAAATTGCGCTAGTGCTGTGGGCGCTCAGATGACGCATGTTAAGGCGCATGGAGCGCTTTACAATATGGCCGCTGTTGATTTATCCCTGGCTACAGTAGTGTGTGAGACAATTTACGATATCAATCCGCATTTGCTTGTGTTTGGACTCGCTAACTCGTTTTGGGTTCGTGCGGCAAATGATGTTGGTATCGTTCTGATTGAAGAGGCTTTCGCTGATAGACGCTATCTTTCTAGTAGCCAGCTCGTCCCTCGGTCTAATAAGCACGCCTTAATCAACCATGTTCTTGAAGCGGAACAACAAGTTCTAAAGCTTGTTCGTGACAAAATAGTTACGAGTATCGATGGGACCGAGCATGAGGTTAAGGCGGGTACTATTTGTATTCATGGCGATAGTGATTTTGCGTTGAATATTGTTTCGGGTCTCGAAGAGTCTTTATTGGCGAACCAAATAGACATTTGTTATCCAACTTATAGTGGACTTACGAACCGTTAGTCCGATTTGAGAATCTTTTTTTTAAGGAATGTTAGGGGTGTTTGAGTGGTCAGCATTGGATTGGTAATTATAGGAGATGAAATTTTATCCGGAAGACGGAAAGATAGGCACTTGGATAGGGCGATCGAAATAACTCATGCGCGGGGACTTAAGATCAACTGGTCAACCTACATGGAGGACAACCCAGAGTTATTAACGAAAACGTTCCGGCGCACGCTCGCTTCGGACGACATTGTTTTTAGCTTCGGCGGGATTGGCGCCACGCCTGATGATTACACCAGGGAATCTGTTGCTGAGGCACTTGGAGTGGACACAATCATCCATCCCGATGCGAGGCGGGAGATAGAGGATCAGTTCGGCAAAGACGCTTATCCAAATCGAATCAAAATGGGCGATTTCCCTATCGGGTCGAGGATTATTCCTAATAGTTTCAACAAAATTCCTGGGTTCAGTATTGGTAGTCATCATTTTTTGCCCGGATTCCCCTCAATGGCCTGGTCTATGATGGAGTGGGTACTTGATTCTGAGTATTCGGAAGCACATTTGAGCGTTCGTGACATTGAACGGTCGTTATTAATTTTGGATGTTCCGGAAAGTAACCTAATTCCCTTAATGGACGAATGTCTGATGATGTTTCCAGGATGTAAAGTATTCAGTCTTCCAACGATCACTGAGGACCGGAAACGCCGCGTGGAGCTTGGGGTGAAGGGCATACCGATGGTGGTTGATGAGGCGTACGACCATCTGAAGGGTTTGGTTATGAGGTTAAACTGCGAGTGGAGCGAATTGCCTCCGCGCCTCTAATGCTGGGGTAGTCGGTAGCGGTTAACAAAGGGTTCCAATGATGGACAGCCCAACTGACGATTTCCGTAGGGTTTGCGTCGCAAAGTTCACGCGGCGGATCCTGAGATAGAAAATGTAGAACTTTTATTAGTGTTTCGGTGACGTGTTCCGTATTGATTGGTTCTGCTTTATTCTGTTTTGAGAGCTTCTGACCCTTTTCATTCCTGACTAGTGGAATATGCAAGAAATTTTGCGTTGGGTATCCCAATATTGTTTGAATCGCAGCTTGCCTCAAACTAGAGGACAGCAAGTCTCTACCTCTAACAATATTTGTAACGCTTGCGTTATGATCATCGAGAACGCTAGCTAAGTGATAGGAGGGCGTTCCATCCGCTTTAAAAACAACAAAGTCTCCATATAGAGACTGTAAATCCTGACTTATAGACCCGAGTGCAGTATCGTTAATGGTAGTGATACTCGGTTCGTTCAGTTTAATTCGGTAATTTCTGATAGTCTCGTTGATGATCGGATGGGTTCTACAGTGTCCGTTATAAACCCACTCGTCATTAACTTGAATAGAGCGTTGGCGCAGGACTTTACGGCTGCAAGCGCATGGATAACAATCAATTTTTACGCCAAATTCGTTAAGCCAATCCTCATAATATCGTCTCTGCTGACTTTGATAAATTGGCTCGTCATTCCAAGTAAGTGCGAAACTCTCAAGTACTCGAAAAATTTCAGTGTCAGCACCTGCAACGTTTCTTTCTTGGTCTAGATCATCAATACGAATTAACCATTTCCCTGACTGAGATTTCGCGTCACAAAAACTTCCAACAGCGGTAACTAGGGATCCAAAATGAAGAGGACCGGATGGAGTTGGTGCAAACCGTCCAACGTACATTATGACTAGTTACGTTTCGCTGGCACGGACGATACGTACTGAAAACAAAATGGCTGTGAAAGTCATCAGAGAGAAGACAACTTCCCCAACAGCCATAAATCTAAATATATCTGATTCTGCATAGGCTCGAACGACTCCCTCTATAAAATAAGGAATCACTAGCAGCACCGTATATTGGTAAGTTTGTAAATTATTTCGCAGAACTCCTAGCAGTGGCAAAACGATGGGAATACTCTTGAGAATTAGCCAAGAGCCTCCTGGGGCTAACGGTGCTATGTGCGCCTCCCAAGCCAGGCACCACAAACTTAATCCAATTAACCCGGCACTTGAAAAAAATTGATGTAAACGCATGGCTACTTATCTTCAGTGTTATTCAGTTTTTTTGCAATGCTGGCCAGGTGTCGGCCTTGTGCTATGCACAGAGCTTTTTCCTCTGAGGAGATTGGTAAATTTCCATCAGGCCCGGCGAAATGACTGGTCCCGTAAGGTGTGCCACCGGTAACGGTTGTATGTAACTCTCGTTCAGAGTACGGAACACCTGTAATAACCATTCCGAGATGGATGAGAGGAAACATCATGGTAGCTAATGTAATCTCTTGACCTCCATGCATGGAAGACGCCGATGTAAATACAGTGGCTGGCTGTCCAACCAGATCTCCAGAATGCCAGATACCACCTAATTGATCTAAAAAATGTTTCATGGCCGCGGACATGTTACCGAAACGCGTTGGACTCCCGATAGCTAGCCCGATGCAATCTCTCATGTCATCAAGCTCAACATAAGGTGAGCCATCAACTGGGATGGTAGCTTCTGTTTTCTCGATATTGGTAGAGATTGGAGGCACAGTTCTAACTCGAGAGGTCACGCCTGGTACCATTTCGATACCTCTTGCAATTAGCTTAGCCATTTGTTGGACACTACCATTACGTGAGTAGTATAGGACGAGTATTTCTGATGTTTTCATGTTTGGAATTTATTTGATAAATTGTCTAGCCTAATCTTCGAACTATCTCGTCTAAGATATTTGTAATAGATATTGAGCTAGACTCACCCGTTGATCTATTTGTCCACTCGAGGGTTCCTTCATTGAGTCCTCTCTCGCCTACGGTTAAGCGGTAGGGTATTCCAACCAGTTCAAGGTCAGCGAACATCACGCCAGGCCTTTCGCCACGGTCATCGAGTAGGACGTCGACATCACGTTTCAAAAGCTTAGTTTCTAGATCGTCACAAAATGCCTTAACCGCTGCGTTTTTTTTGTATCCGATTGCTGCGATAGCAACGGTGAAGGGTGAAATTGAATCTGGCCATATAATGCCTTTCTCGTCATAATTTTGCTCTATTGACGCAGCTACAATCCTTGATACTCCTATACCGTAGCAACCCATTTCAGTTGGTTTGCTTTTGCCGTCAGCATCGAGAAAATGACATTTAAGCGCTTCAGAGTATTTTTTTCTAAGCTGAAAAATATGACCGACCTCAATCCCTCTGCAGATTTCGAGAGTACCTTTACCGTCTGGGCTGGGATCTCCGGTTTGTACATTTCTCACATCCGCGATTTCTATTTCATTCTTGATGTCTCGGATGAAATTCACCCCTGTTAAATGAAAGTCTGGCTCATTAGCACCACAACAAAAGTTCTCCATTATTTTTATCGATCTATCTCCAATAATTCGAATATCTGAGTCGATATTAGTCGGTCCTATGAATCCTATAGGACACCCTAGGCGTTTCTTTACTTCATCTTCCGTGGCAAAACGGAAACGCGACATACCTTGAATTTTTGTTAGCTTTATTTCATTAAGCTGGTGGTCTCCTCTCATTACAACTAGGACAAAATTATCATCAGCGACGATTGCGAGCGTTTTTAGAATATTTGATTGGTCTATATTAAGTAAGTTAGCTACATCCTCACATCTGGTCGATCCGGGTGTAGAAATTTTTTTCATCTCCTGTGGCGTTTGGGTATTTGTGCTGTCTGGTGCTACTGCCTCTGCGAGCTCTATATTGGCTGCATATTTTGACTGGGGGCAATAAGCCAGTGCGTCCTCACCTGAATCAGCGAGGACGTGAAACTCATGCGATCCACTTCCACCTATTGCACCTGTGTCTGCAGCTACTGATCGGTAACTCAAGCCTATACGTTCGAAGATGCGGGAGTAGGTATCAAACATGTTCTGGTATTCCCTCTCGAGATCATGAAAGTCAGCATGAAAAGAGTAAGCATCTTTCATCAGGAATTCTCTCGCTCGCATCACGCCAAATCTGGGTCGAATCTCATCTCGAAATTTCGTCTGAATTTGGTAGAGATTGATAGGGAGTTGACGGTAAGACTTTATATCTTGGCGTGCGATATCTGCGATGACCTCTTCATGAGTAGGGCCGAAACAAAAATCTCGCTCGTGTCGATCTTTAATTTTAAGCATTTGTTCGCCAAAAAGCTCCCATCTACCGGACTCTTTCCATAGCTCAGAGGGCTGAACGGCAGGCATGAGAACCTCTAAAGCGCCCGCTTTTTCCATTTCTTCTCTAATTATCCTCTCTATTTTTTTTAAAACACGGAGTCCCAGTGGGAGCCACGAGTAAAGACCGCTGCCTAATTTTTTAATAAGACCGGCCCTGAGCATTAGCTGATGTGATGCTAGCTCGGCTTCATTCGGGGCTTCGCGTAAGGTATTTAAAAAAAATTGAGTTAATCGCATGTTTCTATAATCATTTTGACCAGAAAGCAGTATTCTATCCCGATGAATAAAAGTTATGTTGCTAAACCCAAAGTTAAATGAGGGATTAGCGAAGATGGTGGTAACAATATGCTAAAAAAGTTTAATTTCCGTAGAGGTTCTCAAAACAAATGGGAAGTTGAGGTTAGTGAGACCCATGGTTTCAGACACTTGTATTTGGGCAGTCGAACTATACAAAGCTCTATGAAACTTTCTGATCCATTCAGTCTGGTCCTTGATTATACCCAGGCGATGATGGCGTTTATGCTTTTTGATGACCGTATACGAAAAGTTGCTTGTATCGGACTTGGCGGTGGTTCTATGCCTAAATTTATTTGGAAATATCTACCGGAGATGAATGTTTGCGTGGTGGAAAATTCCCTCCAAGTTATAAACGTGGCGCGGCAACTATTCGCACTTCCTAGCGATGACGGGAGATTGTCGGTGATACATGGTGACGGGATGGTTTGGATTAACGGTGCGAATCAACACGATGTCATTATGCTTGACGCTTTTGACGGAGCAGGAGTGCCCGATGGGTTCACTGAGGAGATTTTTATCGAAAAAGTGAAACGATGTCTTACTCATCGAGGTATCTATATTCAAAATTTGTGGTCGAATGATCCGTTACTGAAATCAAGAATTAACCAAATCGAGAGTCATTTCGAACAGATTGTCTTAGTGCCTACACCCAAGGGGGGTAACATCGTCGCTATCGCTTTTTGTAAGATGCCGGCGGCTGATAAGTTATCCCAGATTGATCATCGGGCGAAAATTTTGAAGCGTCAGCTTGGTCTAGATTTTGACGCTATGTTAGCTAAAATGCGCTCGTTTCAATCGACGCAAACTAAAAAACTTCTAATTTGACCCCTCGGAGAGCGATAAGTATGTAAAAATATACTTATTATTAGATTTGACGGGGGCTTGGGTCATGATTGATCGAGATGGTTACCGTCCGAACGTAGGTATTATTCTTTGCAACAAGCGCAATGAGGTTTTTTGGGGAAAACGTGTTCGGGAATATGCATGGCAGTTTCCGCAAGGGGGTATTCAGGAGGGTGAATCTCCTGCGCAAGCCATGTACCGTGAACTCGACGAGGAAGTAGGACTGGAAGCGCAACATGTGAAGATAGTTGGGCGAACTGCAGAATGGTTACGTTACGATGTGCCAAGGCAGTTTGTTCGTCGCGATTCGCGCGTTACCTATAGAGGACAGAAGCAAATATGGTTTTTATTGCGTTTGGTGGGGCACGACAGCGACATTTCCTTGAGAAAGTCCAGCGTGCCAGAATTTGATGCGTGGCGCTGGCATCCATTTTTTGTGCCGCTTAGCTCGGTCATTGACTTTAAAAGAAGTGTCTATAAGCAGGCATTGTCAGAGCTGGCACCTCATTTAAGATTGAGGGTTCCCAAGGCGTATCAATAGTTCTCTGGTTTCAATCGTTAGACTTTACATCCAACATGATTTTTCCGATGTGCTGGCTTGACTCCATCAATGAGTGAGCTTCAGCTGCCTGTTCGAGTGGGAAGGATTTGAAAATTAGTGGTTTGATTGTTTTTGCTTCAAGAAGTGGCCACACTTTTGCTTTGAGTGAGTGGGCAATGTTTGCTTTAAATGAAGCAGATCGAGGTCTTAATGTTGATCCAGTTACTGTTAATCTTCTTCGAAGAACATCGGTCATATTGAAGTTTGTTTTTACACCGCCTAAAAAAGCGATAATCACCAGCCGACCATCGTCTGATAGGCAATTTAAGTTACGCTGTAAATAATCACCCGCGACCATATCGAGAATCACATCAACACCTTTTCCGTCAGTGAGTGACAGTATCCGCTGTTCGAAATCCTCAGTTTTATAATTAATGGCATTTTTTGCACCAATTGCTTCGCAAGCGCGACATTTTTCACTAGAACCGGCCGTTACGTAGACTTCGTGCCCAAGAGCCCGACATAACTGAATAGCAGTGGTTCCTATCCCGCTTGACCCACCGTGCACAAGGATCGTTTCTTGACCTTTTAACTTCGCCCGATCAAACACGTTGGACCAGACGGTAAAGTAGGTTTCTGGGAGAGCGGCAGCCTCACGGAGATCAAGGCCCGTCGGTATATTCAAGCATTGCGACGCAGGCGCGGCAACATATTCTGCGTAACCACCCCCAGCGACGAGTGCACACACAGCATCTCCAATTTCCCAATCAGAAACTTTCTCTCCGAGTGCAACAACAATGCCAGAGACTTCCAAGCCAGGAATATCAGTGGCTCCGGGTGGCGGTGGATAAAGGCCGGCACGCTGCATAACATCTGGACGGTTAACTCCGGCGTTGGCGACTTGAATGAGAACTTCATGTTCGGTTATTGAAGGTAAGGGACGTTCCGTGATCTTTAAAACATCAGGTTTGCCTGGCTCGGTCACTTCATCAGCTTGCATGTTTTCCGGTAAGTTGTGCATTATTAGTCCTATCTACTTTGCATAGTGCATGATGATTTCTATTCGAGTTTACAGATTAGAAATAATTTAAGCTTTGTTTCCACATACAAATTAACACAGGGGGACCATACCAATGGATTATTGTTCGCTAGGTGCCAGTCAGCTCAAAGTTTCTAAATTATGTTTAGGTACCATGATGTTTGGCGCCCAAACCAATAAGTCTGTCTCTCGACAGATAATAAACTCAGCAAAAGATAATGGCGTAAATTTTATTGATACGGCTGATGTATATGTTAAGGGTGAATCGGAGCGTGTTGTTGGTGAACTTATAAAGCCATCTCGAGACTGGTGGATCCTGGCAACAAAGGCTGGTCAACCGTTCGAAGATTTACCAAATCATGGAGGGCTGTCCAGGAAATGGTTATGCCAATCAATAGAGAAAAGTCTATCAAGATTAAATACGGATTATATTGATATTTTTTATTTGCACCGAGACTATGAGCCGGAGTCTCTGGTTGAGGCAGTCACCACAATGGGAGATATGATCCAAGCAGGCAAAATTCGGTATTTCGGAGTATCCAACTTTAGGGGATGGAGGATAGCCGAGGTTTTAATGTTGTGTAAAGAGTTTGGTGTGCCGCCGCCTATTGTATGTCAACCTTATTACAACGCTGTTAACCGAATGCCTGAAGTGGAAATTTTACCGGTATGCAAGCAATTTGGCTTAGGTGTTGTTCCTTTTAGTCCGATCGCAAGAGGAGTTTTGACGGGAAAATATGAGGTCGGACAGATCCCAAGTGAGAATAGCCGCGCGGGCAGGAAGGACAAACGCATGATGGAGACTGAGTTTCGTGATGAGTCCATTACTCTCGCGAAACAATTCGTTCAATACGCCAATGATAAAGGCGTTTCGCCCGGCCAGTTTGCAGTTGCCTGGGTCCTAGCTAACCCCATCGTCAATAGTGTGATCGGTGGCCCGAGAACACTCGAGCAGTGGGAAGACTATTACGGGGCTTTAAAAATCCAATTAAGTAGAGACGATGAACAGTTTGTAAATGAGCTAGTCGCACCAGGTCATCCGTCGACACCGGGGTATACGGATCCGGCTTTTCCAGTTACGGGGAGACCCGATCAAGTTTAATCGCTAGCTCAATATGAGACATTGTTGACTTAATTTCCATCTTATGGCCTCAGTTTTTTTAACCAAATACTGGGAACTGATTAAACCGGTGTCTTAGAACTTGCTCATGTGTTTTTAGGCCTAACCAACCGCTTATGGCAGTAGCATAGACCCGTCTAAAATCAGTTGTGTGGAACATATTTCCGTCATGGAGATCCGTAAGGCTGGGTATGTCGCCATAATGTCCCCCTTGAACTGCACGACCAATTAGATACATGTTATTTGCGGTTCCGTGATCTGTCCCCTGATTTGTATTTTCAGCCACACGCCTTCCAAACTCAGAAAATACCAACATCACAACATCATCCGCACGCCCGATTCGGTCCATGTCCATAAAAAAACCAGATACGGCGTCCGAGAAGTAAGTTAACAATCTTTGATGTAAGTTGGGCTGCTGAACGTGAGTGTCAAACGCATTTCGCCTGAACGACGTGTAAAAAAGGCGCGTATTCATATCGGCATTAATCAGCGCCGCAATTTTATTGAGGTCCAGGGGCGCTATCCCATAATCAACGGGTGTTTTGTAGTTACCACAGGCGGTCCGCACTTTTTCAGATGCTTGACGTGCGCTTTTCGCTAGTCCCAATAGTCGTCTTTTGGCCTGAGAGCTTGTGTCGCTCGCTATGCGGTCCACATCTAGCAACGGTCTGGATTTAAATAACCCTTTTCTGCCGAATTCCTCGGGGTCATCGAAGACAACTGGGACATGGTTTTTCGCTACAACAGCTAAAGATTGCGTGGCATCTACGTTTACAAGGTAATTGGGGTCGATACCGGGGTTCATTGCATCAGCGAGCTTTCCCATCCAACCCAAGGACTCTCCACTGTTCGGAGCCGCCGTTTGCCAATAAGCCATGGAAGTGAAGTGTGAATAAGATGGTTGGTCGTAACCGCATCCATGGAAAACGGCCATATGTCCGTCCTTGTAAAGCTTTTCCATCCCCGACATGTCAGGATTGAAACCAAAGTGGTCATCTATTTTTCTTAATTTATTTGGTTTTATTCCTAGTGTCGGCCTATTTTTGTAATAGGCATCGTTGCCGTAAGGAACTAATGTATTTAACCCGTCGTTACCTCCCGAGAGTTCCAGCACGACGAGGATTTTATTGCTTAGCGGGCGGTCACCAGCAAACGCTAGAGGGGACATTTGAGAAAATATAGACTGGGGAAGGCCACTTGTTGCTGCACCAACGCCCATAAGTTTTAAAAAATCTCTTCGATTTAAATGATGTGGTTTACGCATATAAATTCTTTGCCTTACCCAAGTTGATACTCTGGAAGGGATAAAAGCAGATGGAGGGTTTCCCTCAGCGCTTCCTCCGAGAATGTTTTTGCTGCCTCAAGGTCATTCGTGCCAAGTTGTCTCGTGAGAAAGCTAGTTATTTCTTGCTGCGTTTTTTTATCGATCGAAACTGAGAAAAATCTTTTGATGAGATATTCAACTGCTTCATTGGTCGATTGACACCGGGCCTCGATTAAAATCTTAGTTAGATCTAACGGTGCCGGCGATCTGACAATCGGCTTAACTTTTTCTATGGCTTTTCTCCAACCTCGATAACTGCCAAGGCGTGTATTAAATTCCTCATCGCGGTCAACCATATCGTTCGACGCGGAGGTTGCGTAGCTGTCTTCCGGTTGCGTTGCTGTGGCAATGTCGGCCCCAGCCGCCAGTCTCTCCGCAACGATTCCTATTTGATAGTTTTCTGGATATCGGTCGCTTGGTATAAAGTTGATATCTGGATAGACGGTGTCATAAACAAAGTTACCTCTGGCTAAAAGTAGACCGGGTGTTAACCAGCTTTTCCCGCCAGCCCAGCCAGCAACCGTCGGTGGAAACAGTAACGTTTGTCCTAGTGATTGTGTTGTGTCGTGGAAATCCGGTACCCCGGGTAACACATCAAGTCCTAATTTCTTGTAAGTGGAAACTACCAAATCGGTGGGCGACTTGATATGAGTCCCCATCGATGCGGAACTGTAAAAATCTTGTGACAGGAAAATTTTTTCCAACAAGGGAGTAATTTCATATCCAGAGTTGTAGAAGAAGGTAGCCAGTTCTTTTTGAAGCGCTGGATCAATATTCTCGCGGACAAAGAATTTATAGATTTTTCCAGAGATATATTCTGCTGTGACCGGCTTCTCCAAAATCATATCAATGATGTCTAGTCCATCCCAATTGCCGGTTTTATTCAGAAACGTCTTTTGAGATGAATCGTGTTGGTCAGCATTCAAAACGAACTTGAGATCCGTATGATTCCACCCCGTAAAAGCTCGTGCGCCCTCACGAATGTCTTGCTCTGTGTAGTTTCCTACTCCCATCGTGAAGAGTTCCATTATTTCTCTAGCGAAGTTCTCGTTTGGTGACCCCTTTACGTTGACGCCTGCGTCCAGAAAATCCAACATGGCCGGGTCCTGCGAGACTTGTGTCAGCAACTCTTTGAAATTGCCGGTCCCGTACTCTCGAAAAACCGCATTTTGTTGAAGTAGTTTACGGTAGTCCCTGACTTTTTCTTCGTTAGTGGCGAAGTGTCCATGCCAAAAAAGAGCCATTTTTTCTTCTAGCGGTCGCTTGCTAATAAGCATACGGTTGGCCCACCAGTGAGCGACTCGTCGTGTTTCCAGCATGCTCGCTCTTAACCAATAAAAAAAACGATCAACGACCGGTTGGAGTCGGCGGTTACCGCTGGGCTTTACTCGAACTCCAATCGCCTCTCCGGTTTCTTTTGCTAGTTTGGTCGCCGCAGGTCTGGACGAGGGAAATGGTTCGATACCAGAGTCGAATATTCCCGAATGGTCAAAGTCATCCAAATGTTTGGGAATACTCTGAAAATACACAAGCTCTCGAACGGAAGCTCGCGGACCCATCAGTACGAAGCGCTCAATATTTTTGGGCTTTTCGCCGAATCCAACTCGATCAATTAAATGACGGGCCTTAGCATAGTCCCAGTCGTTCTCAGAGATCGGCGTTAACTTGTTTGTCCAAGTGTCAGTGGATTGAGCTAGAAGCGGTGTAATCAAGGATGCAAAAAGCAGACTGTGGATCGTAAGTTTTTTGATAAAGTCTGTATTCATGAATTCATAAAAGAGGGTCTGAGAAAGAAGGTATAAAAAAGATTTTGCTGTAAGACTCATTTTTTACACTTAAATTTTATTATCACCGGGCCTTAAGACATATCAGTAATTTCATGAAAATTAGGTTGAAATTTGGGTGAGTGCGTTCAGCATCGATTTTGAGAGCAAGGCGGGACGTCGAGTATTCCGGTCCACGTAAACGTGAGTAAATGTACCTTGGGCCGACGCGAGCTTGTCTGTCTCTCGAAACAATCCAACGCCATAATTAACCGATGTATTCCCAATTTTATTCACTCTCACTCCGCTTGTGACCACTTCAGGAAATGTTATTGGAGAAAAATACTGACATTGGGTCTCAACAACCAGTCCAATTATCGACGCATTTTCAATATTCAGCAAACCTTGTTCTATTAAGAACTGATTTACCGCCGTGTCGAAAAATGAGTAATAAATGACATTATTCACGTGTTGGTAGACGTCATTATCCATCCAGCGAGTAGGAATTGTTTGAAAATGAAAGAAGTCTTCCCGGCAGCTAGGATTAGTTTTTGGCATAAATTATCATCAATTATTAGTTGGTTGTGGCAGATTTTTTCGACCAGAATTGGCTGTGGCCCGTAAATGTATCGCTTGATCTTACCAATTCGTAGCTCACAACAGTAAAACACGAGGCTCAGCAGGGTGAAATGTCGGGTATTTTTTATAAAAATCATTCATTTACTATGTTATCATCCGCTTGCTGCGGTCTCAGTAATAGAGCCCAAAAATATTTTAATACTCACCTTCAATAGGAAGATTACATGACATTTTTATTCAAACTCACCAAGTCTGTTCTTGTCGGATTTGCTGCTCTGACATTAGTTGCGTGCCAAACAACTAACAAGAGCGCCGAGACCGTGGAGGAATTTTCGGATAACTTTGAATACATTGAAGCTGCGGCTCAGGCTGAGCAAGAGCAGCTTCAGCAGGAGCTGGAGCAAGCCCAGAGTGATCAAGAAAAGCTTCAATCAGAAGCTGAGCAACTTCAGGCTGAGGCAGATAAAGCTCGCGAAGCGCAAGCTTTGGCTGAGGAGAGAGCTCTTGCTGAAGAGCAAGCCAGAGCAGCGGCTGAAGAAAGAGCTTTGAAAGAAGCTGCGGCCAGAGCCAAAGCGCAAGCCGAGGCCGATGCTTTGAAAGCTGAGGCCGATGCTTTGAAAGCTGAGGCAGAAGCGGCTTCATCCGGGGAGGCTGGCGTGGTGAACGATGTCGTGCCTCAGGGAAAGCCAACTGATTCGGTTTATTTTGATTTTGATAAGAGTTTTATAGTCCCTAAATTTGATGATGTGATCACTTCGCACGCTGAGTACTTGCGTGCCAATCCCGATCTGAATGTTGAGATACAAGGAAATTGTGATGAGCGGGGTAGTCGAGAATACAATATCGGTCTCGGCAACAGACGTGCTTTGGCGGTGAAGGCTGCGCTCGAAATACTTGGGATCGAAGGTGGACGTATCACAATTACTAGCTTTGGTTCAGAGAAGCCGGTAGCAATGGGGCATGATGAGTCCAGTTGGCAGCAAAATCGTCGCGCTGATTTTGCATACTAGACCCAGTTTTTTGGGTAGGTGAAAAGGGGCGTTTTTCGCCCCTTTTTGTTTGAGAAAACTTTTTCGATAGGGTACATTTGGTAGTCATGAAAAGAGCCATATTGACGGTGCTTCTAGTTTGTTTGGGCGCTACGATAGTGTTTGCTCAAAATAGGCCGGGTGCCCCTATTGAGACCGCTAAAAAAATTAGAGATGCTCGTCCAAGCTTCAAGGAGTTAGTGAATGAAGTGGATCGTCTCAAGCAGGATCTTTTAAAGATAGAAATCGCGATCACCGAAGCTAAAAACAGCATCACTGAAAACAATAATGGACGGTTGCAAGATCGGAACGAAGATCAGCAAGGAATCATAGAGCTTTTGGGGGATATTAGCCAAATTCGAGTGGATTTGGTCTCCCACACCGGTTCCTTGCAGTATTTAGAAGGGGAACAAAGCCAGTTCAAGGTGCTTCAAATAGAGGCCAGAAACTTGCTCGAGGCACTCCAAAATGAATTCGAGACCAGAGGTAAAAAATTACTTGATTTAAAGCGTCAGTTGGACGTTGCGGATGACGGCTTGACAGACCTCGGAACTATCATCGAAGATTCTGACACGTTAACCGAGAAGCAGATCGTTAAACTCAGTGGCCGGCTTGATGTGCTTTCAGGCAATATTAAAGATCTGCGGTCGCAATATGTCGAGAAGATGGTGTTTGAAGCAAGAGAAAAAGAGTTGCTCATTCGAATAAATAACCTTAAAGCGAATAGCCAAGCTTCAAAAGAGCGCATGAAGCTCGCTGAGGCACGTATCCTGGTGCTGGAGCAGCAGATCGTTGAAAACTCGGGACAACTAGAAAGGTTGAACAGCGCCTCAGCGGTTAATGCAACTCAAATCGTAAGAATCGACGGTCAACTGTTGGAGCTTGATCGTGTCTCCAATGAAGTTGAGCTACTTACGCAAGAACGGTTTGCGCTGAGTCAAAAGCTAGAGGCCCTTTCTTATTTACCTCAACGGTTAGATGAAATTTCATCTGGTATCAATGCAGTAGAAATGGAATTAATTCGCTTGGACGGGGATTTGAAGGATTATGGCGATGTCTCAGAGCTAAATTCTGAAGATTTGAAACTACTCATTAAACGTCTGGCTGAAACGCGCGTTGCCCAAATATCAAAGGTGGGTACGGATGAGTTGACATCGATTTTGAAACGGATAGACGAATTGGAAATTATTCAACCAGATCTTGCGGACCAACAAGCCTTGAGAGGTCGTGTTGATGAGCTGTATCGCCGACAAACACTGATCACTGAGGAGATGAATCGAGTGAATTTAATGGAGGAAAAATTGATCTTGCTGGAGACGAGGATCAATGAACGCATGTTTTTGGGACCTGACGGGGACGAGCGAAGCGAAGAGCAGCGGGAACAAAAGCAGCAGAAACAAGAGGGTGTTTCTGGCTCCAACTATCAATAGCTACTGGTACCAGATGAAATCCAAAGAAGTTCTTGTTACGTTTTTATGTGTTTCCGGGAGCGTATCTTGGTCGCTAGTTATTTCCGCCAATTCTGAATCAGGTATGTCTTACCGAATTAATTTCTGAACTTTTGATATCGTTTATAACTCGATTTTGTTGTGTAAAGTTTTACGAAAAAAACCAACTGCTGTGATTTCCGGTGCCACTATATGCGTTCTAAACTAGTAATTTTTGGTCTTGTATGGCTTGCGGTGGTCGCAGTTTCGATTTTGTTTCCTGCTCACGCAAAAGATCATGTCGTAGATGCTCAACACACCACCCTTGAGTTGATTTCTGAATTCGATACCGTTGCACCGGGTCAAGAGTTTTATTTGGGTGTGCGTGTGACACTTGACGAAGGTTGGCACATATATTGGAGGAATCCTGGTGATACCGGATTACCTACTCGGGTTACTTGGAATGCCCCCGACGAGCTAGACATAGGCCCTATACTTTGGCCTGCTCCAATCAGCTTTAGATTAGAGAACTTCATTAATTTCGGCTATGAGGGTGCGGTCACGTTTCCCTTTCTCGTTAAGGTGTCCGGTTCTACAACATTGGGTACAACCCTGGTTGAGGCTAATGTAAGTTGGTTGATATGTAAGGATTTGTGTATTCCTGGGGATGCACAGCTCTTGATGGATCTAAATGTGGGAAAGACTCCGATGGCCAGTTTGGAGGAGAAGCATTTAACGACGGTAGTCAGTAAGTTGCCAATGGAGGCGGGGGATAATGGATTCCGGTCTGTAGTGACACAGGATGGTCGATGGAGCCTCGATTTGAGTTATTTAGATTTTCCGGTGTCGTCCGCACAATTTTTCCCGGACTATAGCGACACGATTAGTTACGACGCACAGCAAACGTTAGAGAGAAACTCAAATGGTTTGAGTTTGAGAGGAGAACTATCTGCGGACTACAAAAACTCAGTGAATGAATTTGCGGGTACGCTGGTCGTGGAAAACGAGGTCAATCGAGAGCTGCAAAGTTATGACTTTACTCGGGTGCCTGAGCAGAAAATTGCACTTGAAAGATCGATTTCCTTTCAAGAGGAGTCGCAGACGGTTTTCAGTCTATGGCTTGCCATCTGTTTTGCTTTAATCGGTGGTGTGATACTGAATTTCATGCCTTGCGTTCTCCCCGTCTTAGCTATCAAGTTAATCTCTCTGATTGAACATGGCGAGCAATCGCGTAGGTCGCGATTTCGTGAGACTTTTTTGTTTTCTGCTGGAGTGGTGTTGACGTTTTGCGTAATCGGGGTAACGCTCATAATGCTTAGGTCAGCAGGGGAGCAGATTGGTTGGGGTTTTCAACTCCAGTCGCCGGAAACGGTTCTCACTTTAATTATTTTATTTTTTGCTCTGTCATTGAACATGTCTGGTTTGTTTGAAATTGGGACTAGCCTGCAACGATTTGGTGGAATGAACAATACTTTCGGTCGTTGGTCTTCCTTCGCCTCTGGGGCTCTCGTCACGATTATCGCGACACCCTGCACCGCGCCCTTTATGGGTGCTGCTATTGGGTTTTCAATTGCGCAAGGAACTTTGGCGAGCATGCTTACTTTTTTTGCACTTGGAGTGGGTATGGCGACACCGTACGCGCTGATCTCGTTGCGCCCTGGATTGCTTAAATGGTTACCAAAGCCTGGTGAGTGGATGAATACGTTGAAGAACCTCTTGAGTTTGCCGCTATATCTTACTGTTGTTTGGCTTATCTGGGTGCTGGGCCAGCAGACAAATATCCACATTGTGAGTCAAGTTCTTGTTGTCATGGTTTTTACTGGATTATCTGCATGGGCTATTGGAAAAATCCAGTATGGACAAGTCTCTCGCATCCATGCTTGGAGAGGTCTTATTGCAGTCAGCGTTCTGATATCGGCCCTAGGGCTTGCCTATGTCTTGACTAGCTTCGATAACTCGCCAGGTGAAAATAATGCGAATATTGATTGGGAAGTATGGTCGGCTGACTCGGTTCTTGAGGCCCGCAAAGATGGTCAATCTGTGTTCGTTGACTATACGGCTGCTTGGTGTATCACCTGTCAGGTGAATAAGGCGCTGGTGCTAGATGATCAAGATGTTCTGAGGATGTTTCAAGAAAACAAAGTACTCATGTTCAGAGCGGATTGGACCTCTCGGGACCCGAGCATAACGCAGTCACTAACTGGCCTTGGGCGATCAGGAGTGCCCGTGTACGCTTACTATCCCCCAGATAATGGGCCTCCGTTATTATTGTCGGAGATACTGACTAAGAAAGAGATATTCGCACTGTTCGACTAGGGAGTCGCGCTTTTTTGTAACTGGTCAGTGTGAGCTACTCTCAGATATTGAGGTAACGCAGATTGGAACGAACAGAACGTTTTTATAAAATTGACCGCTTACTTCGAGAGAATAGATCAGTCTCCTTAGAAAGATTTCTTGAGGAACTGGCTATATCCAAAGCTACGTTTAAGCGTGACATAGAGTACATGAGAGATCGACTCGGGGCTCCTATTAGCTGGGATCGAGGCCTGCGGGGGTATCTTTTTGATCACGATCTGGATGATCTGCCGGCTTATGAGCTGCCGGGTATATGGTTTAATCAATCGGAAATCTTTGCTCTCTTATCGATGGAATCTTTGCTAAGTCAAATTCAACCTGGACTATTGGGGCAACGGCTAGACCCATTAAAGCAAAAGTTACATGATTTGATGGAGGTAGGTGAGTACTCCGTTGATGTGATAAAGAATCGAATCAAAATCCTCAACATGGGCTCTCGCAGTCGTAACATTAAACATTTCGAGGTAATTGCTCTATCTTTAATGAAGCAGTCACAGCTTGAGATTACTTACTATGTTCGCACTCGAGACGAATTGACCACACGGTCAGTTTCACCGCAAAGAATCATTTACTACAGGGATAATTGGTACTTGGATGCATGGTGCCACGTTGCAAATAGTGTGAGAAGTTTTTCGCTTGATGCAGTGCAATCCGCGGTGCTAAGCGAAAATGATGCTTTACGATGTGATGAGCAAGAATTAGACGCGGTGCTAGGTTCGGGATATGGCATTTTTTCTGGGACTGATCTCCAATGGGCTAAATTGAAATTTCGACCAGAACGCGCTAAATGGGTTTCTCTAGAGGAATGGCATCCATCTCAGCGAACACAATTCGATCATGAGGGGTACTTCATCTTAGAAATCCCCTACAGCGAGGAGCATGAGCTGGTAATGGATATTTTACGTTTTGGTCCCGATGTTGAGGTGCTGGGGCCGGCATCATTGCGAAGTGTGGTTATACATAAAATGACTGAAATGTCGAAGATATATAAATAAGCTTCTGATTTTTAACTTTTTAATTTTTTTTTAAGGATTATGATTGGAGAGGCTCACCTAGTGAGCTAGTACTGGGCGCAAACTACCTTCAACCTAAATAATTAATTTGGAGGTTAGTCATGGAACAGCTTAGTTTTTTTCAAAATAATCTATCTAATCAGAGATTACGCCGTAGCGTCTCCAGTGTTAGAGATCGTGTGGATCGCACGGTGTCAAATACTAAGGGCGCTAAAACGTCTAGATTGCCTCACTTAGAAATACCGTTTCCGCGCTCTGGCTCTATTTCGAAGGCTCGCGCATCCTTTTCGAATGGAAAAAACTCAGCACTCAATAGCCGTGCAACGGTTTCATCATCGAGTGAACAGGCTACGTTCATTGATCGCTTAGGGACTGATAACTCAATCAAAAAACTGATTCGAGGTCGTCAATTTATACCGCATGAAAATATTCTGAATACAATTGAACGTGCGTTAGTCGCGCTAAGAATAGACCCAGACGAGGTTGATATATTGATTGACCGTGGCGCATATAGCGCTCAAATGTCCTTGGTGATCTCATTACCCGCTTACTACGACTATGACCCTGGCTATATGGATGCATTTAAACTTCAACTTGTTTTTCACAATTGTGTGAGTCGCGGTGGACTTCGGGTGCTTGCACGATGGTGTCAAGAGGGAACAGGAGTGGTTTGCTCCGTGGGGGTCACGCAACTCAATGCCAGTCTCGCGCACAGAATACCAGCTAGAGAGGAGCAGATTTTGCCCACCTTTAGGCGGGCCATAGATCTCGCTAATGACGACCGTACCCGGTTTGGGAAATGGCTAAAGCAAGACGTAAAAGATGATTTAGTTCAAACTTGGACGTCAGAGTCAGTTCGTCGAATGTGGGGTACGCGAGGAAAAAATGAAATACAGAAAAAAATTAAAATGCAGAATAGTAAGCAGACGGTTTTCAATCTTTTAATAACCGTAGCTGAATACTCTATTAAGACGAAAGATATTCTGAAACAATGTGACCAGGTGGTTGAGGGTGCCGTTTTGATACGTTCGCTTCTTAAGAAAAAGGCTACAACATCCGTTTAATAATGTTCAGTCGAACTACTCGGTGGTAGCGATTACAATTCCAGGGTATTTATGAGCCGATAAAAACAAGATATGATTGGGACACAAAGATGTTCTTTTTATTTCTCATAAACCAGGTTTAAGCGATGCTCATCTTCCGTCAATTAGTTGATCAACAGTCTTCCACCTACAGTTATTTGTTGGGCGATCCTGAATCGAAAGAATGTGTGTTGATTGATCCTGTTTTCGAGCAATCGGCACGTGACCGGGCGATGCTTGATGAAATGGGCTTGCAATTAGTTGCCACCATTGATACGCACGTCCACGCTGACCACGTCACCGGTTCTTGGTTGTTGCACAACAGGTTGAAGAGTGAAATCGTTGTTTCTAGGGACAGCAGAGCCGAAGGTGCTGGGCGGTATGTTCAACATGGCGATACTGTAGGTTTTGGTGAGCGATCCCTTTCAGTCAGAGCCACGCCTGGGCATACAAGCGGTTGTATTTCTTTGGTCCTTGATGATCAAACCATGGTTTTTAGCGGAGACTGCTTGCTTATTCGAGGCACTGGCCGAACAGATTTCCAAGAGGGAAATCCGAAATTGATGTTCCGTTCGATCCAGGATCAAATTTTCACGTTGCCTAACTCCTGTTTAGTCTATCCTGGGCATGACTACAGAGGCTTAACTGTTACAAGCGTAGCGGAAGAAAAATTTTTTAATCCAAGGTTGGGTGGTGAGGCTAACGTAGAGGACTTTTGCGGGTATATGGATAACTTGAAGTTGCCACACCCTAAACAGATTAATCGCGCAGTACCAGCGAATTTGAAGTGTGGCCAGCCTAACGGCCACCTCGCTGAGTTGGAAGATCAAAATTGGGCCGACCTTACCTACAGTTTTGCGGGTGCTTGGGACATAAAGCCATCGTCCTTAGAGGAAGTCTTAAGTATTGTTAATGTTATAGACGTCAGAGAGGCAAGTGAATTTGAGGGTCCGCTAGGTCGTATCTCGACTGCTCGTTTAATGCCCCTAGGCCAATTGGAAGAGCTGAGTAAAAATCTTGATCCTGATGTTCCTATTGTCGCCGTTTGCCGCTCTGGAGCACGATCAACCCAGGCGATTTCGTATCTCAAGGCGCTTGGATTTACAAAAATCGCCAACTTAGCCGGTGGTATGTTGCGTTGGAACGTTGAGGGCTATCCTGTTTTAGGTGGTTCAGACTGAAATCAGACGCAAGGGCGAAGAACGTTGTTCAGTTATCACGTTTCCCTATAGCTGCGCTTCGGCTTTTTTGGTTCTTAGGAAAGCCGGTCGAGAGGTCAGTCGCCGCAAGTACGAGGCTATAGAATCTGGAAATGGTTCTTCGACGTGCTTCGTGTAAGCGGTTAGTGCGATCCCCGTCATAATATCCGCTCCAGAGAATTTTTCTCCGAGCAACCACTCTTTGTCACCCAAAAACACGTTCAAGGCTTCTAAGCAAGCATTTGCACGCTTCTTGAATTCACTAATTACCTCTTGGTTGTGCGTGTTGGGAAATGCTCGCTTGTGTCTGATGATTTCGGAAATCGACGACGCGAAGGTTGCTTCTGCAAACCAGCTCCATTCAAGGTATTTCATGTATAACGGATCATTGATTTCAGGCATCAGTCTTCCGTTTCCGTACTTTGTTATAAGGTAGTGGACCATTGCCCCGCTCTCACACATCGTTGTGTCCCCATCTTGCATGGCGGGAACTTTACCGATTGGGCTGATTCGAAGGAATTCATTACTGAATCGATAGTTAGTGGAAAAGTCAACAAATTGAAGTGTGTACTGCAGATTTAATTCTTCGCAAACCCAAATAGGTCTGAGGCCTCTAGTGTTTGTAAAATGGTATATTTTTATCACTTTGGATGATCCTCCATGTCGATTAACACTCGCCGGAATGAGTAGAACGGATTATAACTTCTATCCCCAGCTGCCGATAATAATGTTGGCATTTGATTAAACTGTCAGTAGAAAAACATAATCGATTTGTTGTTCAGATTCGATTAATATAATGAGCTAATTTTTTAAGGAAGATAATAAATGAAAAAGATCTTGTTTATAGCGCTGGTGCTTTTGACGTCAGCTTGTTCAAAAGAGGCGGTAACTGCTGACGTTGTTTTGGAAACAGAGGATCAAAAAACGCTCTACGCCATTGGTATGCTCATCAGTAATCAATTGCAGCCATTTGCGCTGAGTGAAGAGGAAATCGCTCCCATCGTGCAAGGAATTATGGACGGTATTAAAGGGGATGATCCTCAGGTTGATATGAAAACATACGAGGCACGAATAAATGAAATGATTTCTGAGAGGTCGGCAGTGGTCGCAGCCAAAGAGGCTGAAGCGTCCGGGACGTATCTCAAACAATTCGAAGACGACGATTCAATCGTGAAGACGGACTCTGGTGCGCTAGTAAAGATGATTGAAGATGGCTCCGGTGAATTTCCAGGAGCTGACGATACAGTGATGGTTCACTACGAAGGTACGCTTATTGACGGCACCGTCTTTGACAGCTCCCTTGCTCGTGGTTCGCCAGCGACCTTTCCTCTTAGCGGAGTGGTGACTTGTTGGAAGGAAGGTTTGCAAAAAATAAAGGTCGGTGGAAAAGCGCAATTAATTTGTCCGGCAGATACAGCTTACGGTGATAGAGGCGCGCCACCAAAAATTGGGCCAGGAGCGACACTCATTTTTGAAGTAAATCTTCTAGAAATAAAAAAATAAAAAGTAAATCTTCTAAAGGGGAATGCAAATGTTGATTGATATGAGAACGTACCGATGCAAACCGGGCACCATTAAAAAACACTTGGCGTTATACGAGAGGCTTGGTAAACCAGCTCAGACGAAGCACCTTGGCCAGCCACTCGCGTATCTCCAGTGCGAGAGTGGAGATCCAAACGAGTACGTGCACATGTGGATTTACGATAATGCAGCTGATAGAGAGGCCAAGAGAGCTGCTATGCAGGCTGATCCAGACTGGATAAATTATCTTGGAGAGAGTGCCAGTTTGGGGGCTCTTGAAAACCAAAAAAACAAGTTAATGAAGCCTGTTGATTTCTTTCCTGCACCTCAAAATCTGGGGTAACTAAAAAAGGGTGGGCTGCAAAATTTAGCCCACCACTCTCTTCATTGCTTTTCGCGTTCCTTTTGAATTAAGACCCTTCTTAATATTTTTCCTGACGCTGATTTAGGAATTTGTTGAACGAATTCGACGATCCGAATCCTTTTGTGTGGCGCCACCCTTTCAGAGACAAAAGACATCACGTCCACCTCGCTCATTTCCATCTCCGCCTTAGTGACAACAACGGCCTTTGGTAATTCCCCGGCTTCTTCGTCAGCGACAGGAATGACGGCAACGTCAGCGATTGACGAATGGGTCAGTAAAAGCGCTTCTAGCTCTGCTGGTGCGACTTGCATGCCTTTAAATTTTATAAGCTCTTTGATTCGATCCACAGCATAGAATAGACCTTCCTCGTCAACGTATCCAATGTCTCCTGTTCTATACCATCCATTTTTTGTAATGCTATCGGCAGTGTCTTTTGGACGGTTTAGGTAGCCTTTCATAATTTGCGGGCCCCTGATCCAAATCTCACCATTCTGATTTTTACCAAGAGGTTCCTCCGTTTCTGGATCAACAATCATGACTTCCGTATTGGGAATAGGTAATCCAATTGACCCTATATTTTTCTTTTCATCACTAATCGGCAATAAATGCGTCACCGGACTCGCCTCGGTCATCCCAAACCCTTGAGCAATATTGCAGCCTATTCGGTTAGCGGCCTCTAGCGCTACTCCCTCGCCCAGTGGGGCCGCTCCAGATAAAATGAGCTCAAGACTTGATAAATCGTACTTTTCGACTGCTGGGTGTTTTGCGAGGCCCAAAACGATCGGAGGAACGATCGGGGCTTTTGTTACTTTGTATGTTTCGATGGCCTTTAGAAAGTCATCCATTTCGAAGCGTGACATGCATACGATGGTTCCCCTACGGTAAAGTGTGTAGAGCATGATGACGACCATCCCGTAAATATGAAAGAAAGGTAGAACCCCAAGAACGGTATCGTTTTCTGTTATTGCGTTGTGGCTCTCCATCCCCTCGGTCTGACACATATTCACGATCAAATTATGGTGAGTGAGCATGACTCCCTTCGGTAGGCCAGTCGTCCCGCTTGAATATGGGAGTACGCAAACATCGCTATCTGACGATATGGCTGGCAAAATTATGTCATTACCAGTGAGCATTAAGTCTTTCAAACTTCTGTGATTCGGCGCACCGTCAATCACGATTATTTCGTCAATATTTTGATTTTTTGTAGAGGCTTCTGCTTTATCTAAAAATGCGGAAACAGTAACAATCAATTTAGCCTTGGAGTCTTTAAGCTGTTTTGCCAATTCGTCTGCTGTGTATAGCGGGTTCACGGTTGTGCATACGCCCCCAAGTTTCAGGACGGCTAGAAAAACTATGACGTATTCAGGCAAATTTGGACTATAGATGGCAAGCACATCACCTTTTTCAAATCCTGTTACTTGGAGTCCCTTCGCAAGTTGATTGACCGACTCTGATATTTCTTGGTAGCTAATTTTTCGCCCTGTTTCGGCTTGAACAATAGCAGTCTTATCCTTATGCGATGAGATATCACCAAGAACAAATTCCAAAACATTTATTTTTGGCGCAGACACATCCGCATGTGGACCTCGAAAAATCATACAACTCTCCCCTTATAATTCGTTTTTAGGTTCCTTACTCATTTATATTACATTATAAATTCAGCATATCACTTAGTTTAAAATGTCTTCATCAATGACCGGGGGCAATCGTTTTGGAGGTATTTAATGAGTATTGAGATAAATGGCGTGGCACACATTCAGTTAACAGTAAGTAATAGTCTGAGTATCGATTTTTGGCGAACTCTGTGTGAATTCATGTCAATGAGTAAGTTGATTGACAATAAAGACGTACACTACAGCATTGGTGGTCGGACCGGAGTTGCTGTTCGCTTGGCTCCGAACGATAAGCAGTCTGTTCAATTTGATCAGGATACCAGTGGGTTACACCATATATGCTTTCGTGCGCGCTCAAGAGAGGATGTTGAGCTTGTCGCTGAATTTGTAAGCGGCCTTGAGCACGCTCGCATGGTTCATCCGCCAGAGGAGGGCGGGCGTTTTGCCCCCGGATACTATTCGGTTTTATTTGAAGATCCTGATGGCATACGCGTCGAGGTCAATTATGTGCCAGGACAAGGACATTTTGGTAAAGATGGACGCCTAGGAAGTGAGGGACAGGGACCGGCAAACACCTATGGTGAAGATGGGTTAACGAATACATAACTTCATTGGCCAAAAGATAAAATATTTTGTTTTTGATAGTTGAAAGGTAAATATGAGTAATTTGACTTTAGAGCACGCTAAAAAATGTCTTGACCTCGCTGTTACGATGGCTAATGACGAATTTAAGCGACCCGTTTGTGTCTCGATTTGTGATTCTTATGGATATCAAGTCGCATTTTTTCGAATGGATAAAGCTCCCATTCGAAGTATCGTAATCTCGCAGCGAAAAGCACACACTGCAACTCGAATGGGGATGTCAACCGACGCGTTTCTGGATCGATTGAGAACTGATAATGTTGATATAGGATATTTTTGTGATCCTTTGATGACTGCGTTACCTGGGGGAAATCTGTTGATAACTAAAAGCGGTGAAATGGTCGGCGCTGTAGGCGTGAGTGGATTAAAACCTGTTGAGGATCAATTGATCACAGAGTCGGTTGCCTCACGGTTTTTAGAGTTCACTAAATGACGCTGATGCTTTGAGCGCTTAATTTATGACCCTAGTAACGGATAAGGAAATCTTTAGGAATAATAAACTCGCGAAATTGGGTTGGGTATTGGGCTTCTTCACATTTGTGCTTATGCTCCTAATGCCTGCCCCTCAAGAGTTGAGCTCTGAGGCTTGGTGTGTAGCGGCGTTAGGTATCCTGATGGCCATTTTATGGATCACAGAAGCTATCCCTCTTCCGGCTACCGCGTTGCTGCCAATCCCGTTAGTACCACTGTTGGGTGTGGCCTCGGTCAAAGATACAGTTTCGTCTTACTCACACCCAGTGATTTTTTTATTTATGGGTGGGTTTATCGTCGCGCTGGCGATGGAACGATGGAAATTACATCAACGTATCGCCCTTGTCGTACTCAAATATAGCAGCGATAGTCCTGATCGGTTGATCGCTGGCTTCATGGCGATAAGTGCTTTTCTAAGCATGTGGGTGTCAAATACAGCGACCACCCTCATGATGCTTCCGATCGCAGTATCCGTGGTGACCATGTTGAAAACGGACCACGATCACAACAGTGATCTGCCGAAGGCGCTGATGTTAGCCTTAGCATATGGAGCTACCGCTGGCGGCATGGCTACGTTAGTTGGCACACCACCCAATGCTTTCTTCGCGGGTTTCGTAAAGGAGACATATGGATTGGAAGTGGGCTTTTTAGATTGGATGATCATTGCGCTACCACTCTCTATTTTGATGCTTCTCGCTATTTGGGTGTTACTAACAAAAGTTATTTTTAAAGTTAGTAAACACTCAATTGCTGGTGTTACCGAACTTATTGATTCTCAATTTCGAGCGCGAGGCAAAATGACGCGAGGAGAAATATCGGTAGGATTAATTTTTATTACGCTTGCTGCTTTATGGATATTGCGCCCTTGGTTAAATTCTATTTTTCCAGATTTGAAATTGTCAGACACTGTAATTGGTATGTCCGTTGGTTTATCGACCTTTTTAATACCAGTGGACTGGAAAAACGGTGTATTTGTAATGAACTGGGAGTGGGGTAAAAAAATCCCCTTCGGCATTTTAATTTTATTCGGTGGTGGGCTCACACTCGCTTCGTTGATTCAGAAAACAGGCCTTTCTGTATGGATTGGCCAACAGTTGAGTGGGTTAGCAACATTTCCGACATTAGTAATTGTATTGGCGATGGTGTTACTTGTCATTCTTCTGACGGAGTTGACATCGAATACCGCGACCACTGCAACCTTATTGCCGGTTGCCGGTGCTCTAGCGATCACACTCGGAGAACACCCCTTAATGCTCATCATTCCAGCGACGCTCGCAGTAAGCTGTGCATTTATGCTGCCGGTGGCCACACCTCCCAATGCGATAGTATTTTCTGCGGGATATTTGTCGCAAACGGACATGACAAAGGCTGGATTTAGTTTGAACATCATCGGCGTTATGCTCGTCACCGTTACTGCTTACACTTTAATGGCTTGGGTATTTGGAATTAAGCCCGGACTCTCCCTTATACTTTAGTCACTCAGCCGAGCTGTCAGTCTCAAGACTCAGAGCAACCCGAAACCCTAAGTCAATGTGTTTGGTGCCATAAAACTTATAGCGTTGTGCTGTTCTAAGGTAATACGGTTGATTTGTTAACCAAGAACCTCCTCTGTAGGCTCGTTGGTCGCAATCGCCATCAATGAATGGTTGGCCCTTTAGAGACCCCCGACTGTGGCGCCAATTGGGGTTGAGGCAGTCCTCAACCCATTCCCAAACGTTACCTAACATGTCAAAGACGCCAAATTCGTTTGGTTTGTAGGATCCGACGCCAACTAAACTCGCTGCTCCGTCATGGCAAGGTAACCTACGCCATCCGAATTGATATTCTTGTTCCGCAGATTCATCATAACCATTTCCGTATTCACAGGCATTTTCAGGTGGTATACCAAATAGTATCGCCCGTTGTTTACCAGATTGAGCGGCGTATTCCCACTCTGCCTCGGATGGCAAACGATAGGTTTTTCCTGTAATTGTTTGTAACCATTGGAGATAAGATTGGGTATCTGCCCAAGACACATTTATTACCGGTTGTTCTCCTCTGCCGTATCCCTCATCATCCGCTGGGCGGCATATTCCGTCTGCCACACAGACTTCCCACTGATTAAATGTGACCTCAAATTGCCCTATAGCGAAAGACTGTTCAAACACTATATCGAGAATGTAGCCCTCATTGTATGGACTACCAAACTCGTTAGGGGGAGAGCCGAAGCCATAATTCCCTTTAGGTATGACGACCATGCTGGGACAAAATTTACAATCTTGAAAAACGGTTAGCGGCTTTTGCTCCGCGACTGCCTGCTGACTATAAAAAAAAGAAATAGCACCAATTACTAAGGCTCGAGATATTTTTTTGTTAAGCATCAATTAAAGTTTAAACTCATACCCACTCTGAAACCTAGATCGATTTCTCGTGCTCCCATGTATTTATACCGGTCCGGTATCTGTAAATACTTAGGCGGATGGCTCAGCCAAGAGCTTCCTCGGTAAGCCCGCTGTGAACAATGACCGTCGACTCTGGCTGCCGCATCAGTAGGACCGCTTCGCCACAAAATTGCTTGACAGTCCTCTGTCCATTCCCAAACGTTTCCGAGCGTGTCATAAACTCCGAACTGATTCGGTTTCAGCGAGCCGACAGGAGCAGAAAAATCAAAATGGTCATCACACGGGATGCTCT
>CBFIFN010000004.1:0-38853 GCA_965661885.1 uncultured Burkholderiales bacterium
ATCAAACAAAATATCCGTCCCAGGGACATAATTACTAAAAAGTCGATTGAAAATGTCGTGTCTTTGATCATGGCGACTGGTGGCTCGACAAACGCTGTTCTTCATTATTTAGCAATTGCCTCGGCTGCTGAGGTAGATTGGACTATCGATGATTTCGAGCGCATTCGGCAAAAAACTCCGGTGTTCTGTGATTTAAAACCTTCAGGTAAATATGTTGGGGTTGATTTGCACCGTGCTGGTGGTGTGCCGCAAGTATTGAAAATGTTGCTTGTCAATGGTCTTCTTCATGGTGATTGTTTGACGATTACCGGACGAACTATTGAGGAGGAGCTAGAGCACATTCCAAGTGAGCCGTCATCAGATCAGGATGTTATCCGGCCATTTGATAAGCCGTTATACAAGCAAGGCCATTTGGCTATTTTAAGGGGGAATTTAGCGACAGAGGGATGTGTCGCGAAAATTACTGGACTTAAAAATCCTGTCATTACAGGGCCTGCTCGAGTATTTAATTCTGAAAAAGAAACCATGGCTGCAATTATGGGGGGAGAGATTAACGCTGGCGATGTTATTGTCATTCGCTATGAGGGGCCTAAGGGAGGGCCAGGGATGCAAGAGATGCTCGCCCCAACCTCGGCTTTAATTGGTGCTGGCCTTGGCGAGTCAGTTGGCTTGTTGACTGATGGACGTTTCTCAGGAGCCACCTGGGGCATGGTGGTTGGGCACGTTGCTCCCGAAGCTTTTGTCGGCGGTAATATTGCGCTGGTAGAAGAGGGAGATGAAATAACCATCGATGCGAACAATCTGTTGATCGAGGTGAAAGTCTCAGATGAAGATCTAGCGATGCGTCGTAAGGGATGGAAGCAGCCAGACCCTAAATTTAAGCGGGGGTTACTCGCAAAGTATACCCATTTGGTATCTACTTCCTCTAGGGGTGCAATTACCGACGATTTGGATTAGCGAATAGCACCCGTCGCGACCATTCTAAAAAGCCTAACCTTCCGCAGAAGGGGGTTAGGCGAGTAGGTCTGGTATCAATGTTTTTTGTAATTCGATAATCCGGTCTTTTAATAGCAATTTACGTTTTTTTAGTCTTCGTATTCGCAATTCGTCGGACTGTTTTGAGGAATCTAGTACCGCTATGACCTCATCAAGATCTCGATGCTCCTCTATGAGTGCGGCGATTTGATTTTTGATAAGTGAAGCAGATTCAAAGATTTCAGGCATTGGTTATTTCTAGTTAATACCGATTATAAATTTCAATTGCTTTGATAATTGATTTTTCGCGTTGAATAATCGTCATCATTTTTGATTCTTTTTCATCGTACGTTGCGAGCAGTTCGAGTACTTTTTCTGCTGCATGATGGGGTACAACGACCACCCCGTCAGGATCGCCAATAATGAAATCTCCTGGATTAACTAATATACCCCCGCAGATAACGGGTATCTGCTTGTCTACCGGTATCATGCGACCTACCGATGTGGCTGGACTCACTCTCCTGGTAAATACTGGAAATCGCATTGATTTGATAGCGGCTATATCTCTGGTGGCTCCGTCTATGACGATCCCTTCAAGATCCCGTAGTTTTGCAGTAGTAGCCATTAAATTTCCGATAGCCGCTATCTCCAAGGCATTCTCCATGACGTAGATTAAAACGCTGCCAGGCTCGGCGGTGTCTAATAATTGTAAATGGTGGGGCGTATAGTTACGTCGATCTGATGTTAGGCCACGCCGCATCAGGACAGTGGCAGCTTTACCAACGATCTTAACGTCGAACAAGGGTTTCATGTCAGGGTTCATCCAACCGCGAAACCCAGTGATAGCTTCCACTGCGTCTGCGATATTTCCAGTGCTGTTTTCTTGCTGCCTGAGTTTGGCGACTATCTCTTCATCGCTCATTGCCAGTGTGTTATTTACGAAACTCCCAAGAGTCAGACTGCTAAGTATTATGAGAAATGTTTTTTTACAGGACAATTCGTTACCTCCGGTAGACGGTTGCTGGTATTTCTTTCATCTTAAAGCCTTATTTTTACTCAAGGATACAGGATAATAAACGTCAGACTGAATTCTGCGCGGAATAAAAAAAGACCCCCCCATGGGGGAACGTGGGGGGGCTAGGTATAACCTCTCTCAGATGGAGGTGACTGAGAGAGCTTTCAAAATCTTAGTGATTAATTTACCTTATAAAGATAGTATTTTTATTCCTTTATTAACGCAATACACTTTTTTTGAATATGATTTATTCTATAATATGTGTAAATCAGCGTTTTGTTATTGTTGTAATTAACGTAAACGGCGGTATTTTCTGAATTTTTGTTGCGGTACAAAAAAAAGGGCCTTTCGAAGAAAGGCCCAAAAAAAGCTCTAATGAAGGAGGAGATCAACTAGAACGCAATCAGAATATAACAATTGTTGCGATGCGTCAATAAATTATTAGTCATTTATATTCTAATTTATTGACTTTATAATCAATTTGAGGCCAATATATTCTTTTAAATTATATATTGGACTGATTTTGGATAGATTTAAATTAATGAAGCTATTCGTTCGCATTGTTGAAACCGGCAGTTTCTCGGCAGTGGCGAGAGAGTTAGAAATGCTGCAACCCTCGGTAAGTAAGCATATGAACATGCTTGAGCAGAGCCTCGGGGTCCGGTTGTTGAATCGTACCACACGAAAACTCTCACTAACTGAGGCTGGAAGACAGTATTTTGAGCGATGTCATCGAATCATAGATGATGTAAATGAACTCGAATCAGAGGTTTTGGGCCTACAAAACAGACCCACTGGCACATTGCGTATTAGTAGCCCAGTTGCTTTCGGTCAAATTTACCTGCTTCCGCTTTTATTAATATTTCGTAAACAGTATTCGGATATGGGCGTAGAGATATCCCTCGATGATCGTTATGCAGATTTAGTACAAGAAGGGTTTGACGTGGCAATAAGATTCGGAGAACTGGAAGACTCCCAGCTGGTTGCTCGACACATCGGCAGCAGTGCTAGGGTTTGTGTGGCCTCGGCTGATTATTTGAGCAAGCATGGTATGCCTAAAAACCCGAGCGACTTAAAAACCCACAACTGTATTACTTATACTCATCTTTTCTCAAGCGCATGGCCTTTTCGAGACGCTAACGGACTTTTATCGATAAAGGTGTCCGGAGATTTTAGAGCAAATAGCGGTTACACGATTCGTGATGCGGTCCTAAATGGAGTTGGGATTGGTTTAGTTCCTGCAATGCTAGTACGAGAGGAAATTGAAAGCGGTGCTTTGATACCAATTTTAAGTGACTTTTCTCCTGATGTTATAAAGATCTCCGCCGTTTACCCGTCAAGTCGATTGATACCTAGAAAAGTAAAACTCTTTGTTGATTTTGTTAAAACGGAGTTTTTAAAAATATCTCTTTTGCATCCGCAAGCGCCTTTGCGACCAGTACCAAGATTAAGATCTAAACCTGCCGTCGTTGTTGAGACAAAAAAATAATAAACGAACCCACAGCGAGCGATATAAACTCAGTTACACTGTCGTCAAAAAAAGTCGCGCTATTAGTAAAAAGTCGCATTATTAATTTAGTGACGGAAATAATTTATGACGATGTTTTGCTCTTACTAGTTACACAGTTGAAAATAATATGAATAGAAAAGTTAACGAATATACCGCTGATGATATCGAGATTCTTGAGGACCTTTCGCCGATCTTGCATCGACCAGGTATGTACACGGATCCGGTGAACCCGAATCACGCTTTAGTAGAAATTATTGATAATGCGTCCGATGAGGGCCTCGCTGGGTTCGCTGAGAACATCGAGATCACGATTTATGAAGACGGCTCGGCTGAGGTTATCGATGATGGCCGAGGTATTCCCGTTGATGTTCATCGGACTAAGAAGGTTTCCGCAGTTCAGGTCATTTTTACGACACTACATTCGGGTGGAAAATTTCGCAAAACTGATTCAGAGTCCGTTTACCGGATTGCCGGTGGGCTGCATGGTGTTGGTGTATGCGTCAGCAATGCTTTGTCGACTCAGTTAGAGGCAGAGGTTAAACGAGACGGGGCCGTTCACCAGATAGTGTTCGGTCCAAATGGAAAAGTCAAAGCGCCACTAAAAAAGCTGAAAAAGATACCAAGTAAACAAACTGGTACAAGGGTTAGATTTTGGCCTGATGAAAAGTATTTTGATAGTGTGAGCTTTGACGTCGGTGAGCTCACAGCATTACTCCGAGCAAAAGCAATGTTACTCCCGGGGGTTCGCTTTTCCTTAGGTTTGGAGAAGCAAGGCAAGATTGAAGTGCAGAGTTGGCACTTTCCCAAGGGGATAGAGGGATATTTTGCTGAGACAATAGCGGGCCAGGATACGGTAGCGACAACATTTTTTGGTGAGCGTTATGTGGCTAGTTCCCCTGAGTCTGGACTATTTGCCGAAGGTGAGGGCGCGCAGTGGGCTCTATCTTGGTCGACCGAGGGCGAAGTAATTAGTGAGTCATACGTGAATATGATTCCCACTAGGCAGGGAGGAACACATGTATCTGGGATTAGGGACGGCGTTTATCAAGCTATGAAAAGTTTTATCGATCTTCATGCTATGGGCCAACGAGGTTTGAAGGTTGTGCCAGACGATGTTTGGTCAAGAGTGAATTTTGTTCTCGCGTGTAAAGTTCTTGACCCCCAGTTCAAAGGTCAGGTTAAAAATGAGCTGATTTCTCGCGACGCCTTCAAATTAATATCCCAAATGATTAGAGATCCCATCGAATTATGGTTGAATCAACATGTCGATGACGGTAAGCAAATCGCCGAACTTGTTCTTCGTCAAGCAGCACAAAGGACTCGGTCAGCTCAAAAAACCGAGCGTCGCAAGACATCTGGAGTCGCTGTGTTACCAGGAAAACTAACGGATTGCGCTTCTGAGGACCCGTCACGTAATGAACTTTTTATTGTTGAGGGTGATTCAGCAGGGGGATCTGCAAAGGGAGCGCGAGACAAAGAATTTCAGGCGATACTGCCATTGAAAGGTAAGCCTAAGAATACTTGGCAGGATGCGCCAAGTTCACTCTACTCCAACAAAGAGATTGAGGCGATTGCGCTGGCTATTGGTGTAGATCACCATACTTTAGAAGACCCTGTTAGTTTATCTAATTTGCGCTACCAAAAAATTAATATTCTCGCTGATGCCGATGTTGACGGGGCACATATCCAAGTTCTCCTCTTAACCTTATTTTTTCGTCATTTTCCGCGGTTGATTCAAGGTGGTCACGTCTATATTGCTCAACCACCATTGTTTCGTATTGACGTGCCGGCTCAAGGTAAGAGTAAACCTGCTCGAAAAATGTATGTTTTGGATGAGCAAGAGCTCAAGACATTGGAGGAAAAATTAAGGGATGAGGGTATGAAGGACGACTCATGGTCGGTTAGTCGATTTAAGGGACTGGGTGAAATGAGCCCAGATCAATTGTGGGATACGACGTTAAATCCTGATACGCGACGGGTCCTACAAGTAACGTTTGAAGATGTGATGGAGGAATCTATGGATATATTTGGGATGATGATGGCTCGTGAAAACGCTGGCCAACGTCGAAACTGGATGGAAACTTTTGGTAATTTGGTCGAGGCAGATTTCTCATGACGAATGTCTTAAGTTTTTATCGGACTTTCGCGCTGGTTGTTTTTGCTTTTTTTGTTACGGATGTCCTAGCGCAGGACGCCAGAATTACGGAATTCGGCATTTATGACGAACAAAAAATATTATTGCAAAAAACAAGGACTATATCTGCGAACCAAGTAGTGCGATTCGGTTTTTGTTTCGAGGCTTTTGTCAATTTTTTTGATGACGACAAGTATATGTTGACTCAATCTTTGGTGCATCCGGAAATTTTGGATAAGAGTGGTTGGCCAAATAAAGGTTACAACGTACCAAGGAAATTCAAAGTAAAAAATGGAATAGCTTCAGGGTGTGTCGGATACAATGCGCGTGAAAAAGAGGAATCGCCAGCTGGTGATTGGATTTTCAGCGTATCGGATGGGTCGCGAGAGTTGCTTGAGTTTTCTTTTGATCTCCAGTGAGCTTTAGAAATTCTTAATTGTCAGAAAAAAATGAGCCAACAAAAAGAGTTATTTGAAATGAGTGCAACCGAAGAAAAATTATCCAACAAACCTTCCAAGTCTATCAAGAGAAGCTCTACTGATCCGCTTCCCGAATATTTCGCTCCTTTGGAACGAATCAATTTCTCTGATTCAATTCCTCTTGGTCGATACGCATCAACTCAATACTTGCAGTACGCGATAGCAACAGTGAAAGATCGAGCGTTACCCCGTTTAGCTGATGGGCAGAAGCCTGTTCAGTCTAGAATTCTTTATGCAATGTGGGAAATGAACGCAACAGCTGGAAATTCAAGGAAAAAGTCAGCGCGTGTCGTTGGAGATGTGTTGGGTAAATACCACCCTCATGGCGACTCCTCAGTTTATGACGCATTAGTGCGTATTGCACAGGATTTTACTCTCAGGTATCCCTTGGTTGACGGAGAGGGGAATTTTGGCTCCAGAGATGGAGACGACGCCGCAGCTATGAGGTACACCGAGGCACGGCTGACAAAGTTTTCTGAGATTCTACTTGATGAGCTTGGCGAGGGCACCGTTGACTTTATTCCCAATTACGATGGAAGTGTGAGTGAGCCATGTTTTTTGCCTGCCCGTCTTCCTATTCTATTGCTCAACGGGGCTAGTGGTATTGCTGTAGGGATGGCAACGGAGATTCCTAGCCATAACCTCAAAGAGGTCTCTGCTGCAATTATCGCGCTAATAAAAAAGCCAGACATGAGTATGAAGCATGTTTTGCGACATATTAAAGGTCCGGACTTTCCTGGGGGTGCCCAGGTGATTACGAGCCCCGGCGATATCGCCGATATATATACGAGTGGACGTGGAGCCATTCGCGTCCGAGCTCGATGGGTAGTTGAGAAGCTAGCCCGAGGGCAGTGGCAATTGGTTGTCACGGAACTGCCGCCTAGCGTTTCAGCTAGAAAGGTTCAAGAGGAAATCGATGCGATTACAAATCCTCAGCCTCGAGCGGGTAAAAAATCAATCACGACCGCACAACAAAGGGATAAACAAGCGATGCTGTCGGTGTTGGATCGAATGAGAGACGAGTCCGACCGAGTTAATCCTGTTCGGTTGGTGTTCGAACCCAAGACTTCTAAAATTTTAGAAAATGAATTTGTAAACGCATTACTCGCCCGAACTAGCTTAGAGACAAACGTTTCAATGAATCTGGTGAATGTAGGGTTAGATGGTCGTCCGACTGGCAAGAATCTGTTAGAAATCTTGTCAGAGTGGATTGTGTTTAGAAAACAAACGGTAACTAAGAGAACACAGTTTCGTTTAGAAAAAGTTGAAGATCGTCTCCATGTGTTGGAGGGTAGACTTTTAATTCTTCTAAACATTGATAAGGTTATCAAAATCATTCGAAAATCTGAGCAACCAAAATTTGATTTGATTTCGGCGTTCGACCTGTCTGAGCGTCAGGCGGATGACATTCTAGATATGAGACTACGCCAGCTGGCAAGGCTTGAGCATATCAAAATTGAGCAAGAGTTAAAAAACTTAAAGAAAAATCAGAAATCTCTTAAGAAGATATTGAAAGATAGAAATCACCTTGAGCATTTGATTATCGAGGAAATCGAATCTGACACCAAGGCGTTTGGTGATAAGCGGCGCACACAAATTAAGGCATCGGAAAAAGCCATTTTGGAAGTCAAGGCTTCAAACGACCCCATAACAATTGTTTTTTCTAAGAAAGGGTGGGTTCGTATGCGTCAGGGTTGGGAGGTTGAGCCGAGTAGTTTGAACTTCAAAGAGGGAGATGGACTAGCATCGCTCATTAAATGCCGAACGGTAGATCCAATTGTGTTTCTTGATTCTAAAGGAAGAGCTTACAGTATTGAAGCAGAAGCCCTACCAACAGGCAGAGGCGACGGTGTGCCTGGCGCATCATTAGTTGACATTCAGGAGGGCGCGCAGCTGTTGCACTGCGTTTCTGGAGGTGTTGGCGCTAGTTTATTTGTGGCTACGTCTGGCGGATATGGATTTTTTGCAAAATTAAGTGATTTAGTTTCCAATCGGCGAGCTGGTCGAGATTTCATGTCTATGCAGGCCAGTGAAGTGCCTATTGCTCCGCGATTTTTCAATCCGCAAAGCGATGAAGTGGTGGTAGCTATTTCTGAGAAGGGAAAGTTGCTAGCTTTCTCTGCTGAGGAGATGAAGTTTTTGTCCAGAGGTCGTGGTGTTATCGTGATGGGGCTCGACGATGATGATAAGTTATCCGCTGTGAGCATGACTGGTAAGCGTGCTGTCAAGGTTTCTGGTCGTTCTCCTAGAGCGCAAAAAGAAGACGTCATTTTGTTGTCGGGAGATAAATTCGAACATCACTATTTACGGCGTGCTCGAATGGGACGCGTACTACCTAGGAAACTCAAGGGTCCATACAAGATTACCGACGCGTGAATGTGAACAAAATGCGTCTTAGATTTCCATTCTTTGTAAGCTTAGACCCCGTTCACTGAGACAAGATTAAATACCGCTGTGTCGTCTCTTAATTTCTTGACTTCTTGGTATTCGTCGGACGCGTACCAAAGTCGAATGGTTTCCATGTCAGGAAACTCACACATGACTAGTCGCTTCGGCTCCCACTCCCCTTCGAAGATCTCGATGGAGCCCGCCCGAACGAGAAATTTGGCGCCATAGTTTGCTAGGGAGCTGCCAACTTTATCTCGATATTTTTCGTATCCAGCCGGGTCCAATACGGTGATTTCTCCAATGAGGTAAGCTGACATTAAATGTAATCCTAGAAATAGTTTTGATATCAAAACCATACATTGGATTTCCGAAGTTTAAAAGACTAACGATCACTTTTTCAGACTAAAGGTGGAACAAGATGAAAACACGTATTACGGAGCTTCTTGGGATTGAACATCCTATTATTCAAGGTGGTATGCATTACGTCGGGTTTGCAGAGCTCGCGGCTGCAGTATCAAATGCTGGGGGGCTGGGAACGATAACTGGATTGACTCAAAAATCAGCAGAGGACCTTCGTAACGAGGTGAGAAAGTGCAAGGAATTAACTGACAAGCCGTTCGCGGTAAATCTCACGTTCCTTCCCTCTTTGGCAACGCCTGATTATCCGGGCTACGTCAAGGTCATTATTGACGAGGGAGTAAAAGTCGTTGAGACCGCCGGACGTAATCCTCAACAAGTTATGCCAGCGCTTAAAGAAGCGGGGGTCAAAGTGATCCACAAATGTACGTCAGTTCGACATTCCCTCAAAGCCCAATCAATTGGCTGTGACGCCGTATCAGTCGATGGCTTCGAGTGTGGCGGTCACCCTGGAGAGGACGATGTGCCAAATTTTATACTACTTCCAAGAGCAGCGGATGAACTCGATATTCCGATAATAGCATCGGGTGGTATGGCGGATGGACGCTCATTGGTTGCGGCGCTAGCACTTGGGGCGGACGGAATCAATATGGGTACTCGCTTCATGGCTACGCATGAGGCACCATGTCATCAAAATGTTAAAGACGCTTTGTTGGAGGCAACTGAATTGGACACCAGGTTGGTCATGCGTCCGCTACGAAACACAGAACGCGTCCTAAATAACAGTGCTGCACAGAAACTGCTGGAGAAAGAGGAAAGACTTGGAACTGATATCAAAATAGACGATGTCTTAGATCAGGTCGCGGGTGTTTATCCGAAGGTAATGCTGGGTGGTGAGATGGAGTCCGGTGTTTGGTCTTGCGGTATGGTTGTCGGACTGATCAATGATGTGCCGTCATGTAAAGATTTGATTGACCGAACGATGTCTGAGGCCACCGCTATATTAAAAAAACGAAGTCAACAGGTAGCGCTTTAATAATGTCGAGTTCGTCAGTAATGACCCTGGGATGAATAGGTGACAAAAGAAAAGTCTCTTGACTTGAGTTGGAAGCAGCGCTTCTACACTGTCATTTTTGAAGCGGAAACACCCGCAGGACGTTTTTTTGACCTTACGTTAATTTGGTTGATCGTTCTGAGTGTCACTGTCGTTTTATTTGACAGCGTTGATTCGGTTCACGCGAACTGGGGAAGCCAACTTATGGTCCTGGAGTGGGTCTTTACTGGGATATTCACAGTAGAGTATTGCGCTCGTTTGTGGTGTGCGCCGAAGCCCCTGGCGTATATGCGAAGTTTCTATGGGATAGTGGACTTTTTGGCGGTGGTGCCTAGTTACCTTGCACTAATTGCTCCCGGGATTCATGTGCTCATCGATATTCGGGTGCTGCGGTTATTAAGGTTGTTTCGCTTACTTAAGCTGACGGCTTATGTTGCGGAATATGCAACCCTTGGAAGGGCGCTGTATTCATCTCGTCGAAAGATTTTAGTATTTCTAACTTTCTTGGGAATGGTCGTCTTAATTATGGGGACTGTAATGTACGTAGTTGAGGGTCCGAAGAACGGCTTCACAAGTATTCCAATTTCCGTTTACTGGGCTATCATGACAATGACAACTGTGGGGTTTGGCGACATTGTTCCCCAAACGGATATCGGTAGAATCGTGTCCTCTCTCACAATGCTTCTTGGATGGGGAATTTTGGTTGTTCCGACTGGTATTGTCAGTGCTGAATTTGTCTTTCAGCGAGATCAGCCAACGACCAGGACCTGCAGTCAGTGTCTCAGCGAGGGACATTTAAAGGATTCAAAGTATTGCAGAAATTGTGGCCACGAGCTTTAACGTTCTTCCACGAGACGATGAATCTTGATAAAGTACGAACCTTAGTTTGGAAGGATAGGTAGGATATGATTAAACATTTAGGCTTCAGCCTGTCGATAGCTTCGATTTTTTTATTAGTGAGCTGTTCCGAAGGTCCAGAGAATATATCCGATGAACTTCCTGATGAAGCTGGTGTTTTTCTGCAAATATTGCTTGAAGACCAGAAAGGTCAGGAGCTAAGTTACGTGTTGTTCAACCCAAATGTGGAGACTGTAGAATCGTGCGAGGCGTCTGCTGAAGCCTCATTAGACGCGATTGTTGAGCGTTTGCCTGATGAGTACAGTTCATCGACTGTAACGGGGTGGGCGTGTACATTAACTAATCCTGAGGCGGGTAAAACAAAAATAGACCGTGTGGATGCGTGATTATCTCGTGGTGTCACTCAACCAATAATCGTCATTAGGACAGGATTAAAAGTTAGTCGATTAGCGACGAGAGCATTAATAAATTCAGTTGGTGGAAGGCATACGATATCGCTTTTATAAGTGCAAATCCAATTTTGATTTGTCAAATTTTTTGCAATTCTAACGGTAAAAACTATGAGTGAAAACATCCTAAAGTATTTAAGAACTCAAGGGGAGCAGCTGGACTCAGATATTTCAAAGGCGCTCAAAATTCCCAAAGCGCAACTGGAAAAACAGTTGACAGATCTTTTGGCGGCGGGGGCTGTAATTTGCTGTCATGTCACCCGTTACAGCGGTGAGAAAAAGATAGAAGGTATGAGCTATCGTCTCTCAGCGCATGTCCCACCGCGGGCGCCAGGACGAAAGCCAGGCGCGAAATCAAAGGCCGCCTCAACTACTGAGGATTCTGATGAGGAATCAAACTAGCGTTGTTTAAATGACAACTATATTTCTCATCATCAATTCCCTCCTATAGGTTTTGGCACTCATTAACTGGTTTCCTGGCCATATGGCGCAGGCGAGACGTAACCTCAGTAAGGCGTTAGCTAATGTTGATGTGGTTGTAGAGGTTCTTGACGCGCGAATGCCGGCGGCCAGCGCTAACCCTCTTTTTGAGGAATTACGCAAAGAGAGGCAACGACCTGCGCTCAAAGTTCTAAATAAGGCTGATTTAGCGGATCAAGAGGTCACTCAGCAATGGGTGGATCACTACCTAGATACCAGCGGATTTTCCAGTGCGTTACCGCTTGTCGGGAAATCTAAACCAGATGTGCGCAGGGTTGTTCAGCAATGTCAGAAATTAGCTCCTCATCGTGTGGATGCGATAAAACCCCTGAGGCTTATGGTGTCGGGCGTACCTAATGTTGGTAAGTCAACAATCTTGAATGGGCTTCTTGGTCAAGCCAAGGCAAAGGCTGCTGATGAACCTGCAGTCACGAAAATGATTAGTCGATATGAGGTAAATGACCGATTAGTGATCTACGATAGCCCGGGAGTTATGTGGCCTAAAGTTGACAGCATTGACACTGGACTTCACCTCGCGATTAATAACGCAATTGGTGTTAATGCATACAATATTGAAGATGCGGCAATTTTTCTGATACAGAAAATGTTGGAGCAATACCCTGGTGCTTTAACTGATCGGTATCATATCGAACTTGACGAGATGGATTCAGTCGCGTTTATTGAAAAGGTTGGAGAGAAGCGTGGAATGCGCTCCAAGGGCGGTGGTGTTGATTTTGAGCGAGCGGCTCAGTTGGTGGTTACTGATTATCGTCAAGGAAGATATGGAAGAGTCTCGCTGCAAACGATCAAGGATATTATTTAAATTATCGATTTCAAAAAGTAACAAAGGAGAATCATATGGCAAAAGCTTATTGGATTGCGTTTTATCACTCTATCAGTGACCCTGACGCAATGAAGAAATATTCGGAACTAGCAAGGCCGGCTATTGAGAACGCCGGCGGACGATTTATTGCTCGGGGTATGCCCTCTCAGGTCTATGAGGCGGGTAAAGAGCAGCGCGTGGTGATGATCGAGTTTGATAGCGTCGACCAGGCCAAGGCGGCTCACAGCAGTGCGGCTTACAGAGAAGCGCTTGACGTTATGGGTAGTGCCGCTGTTCGTGATATGCGTATCGTTGAAGCTATGTGAGCTCTCTGTTGGCTGTATAAGGTTATTTAAGTAATAAGGTCTTTTATGTTGAGTTTTTTTACGAAAAATAATCCAAGAAATAACAGGCAAATTCCTGCGAACATAAAACTAATTGAATAGCCTAGGACCGAGGTCATGATTCCGAAGAACAGAGTCCCGACTGCTTGTCCGCCGAACAGGGACATAGCGAACACTGAGATAGCTGTACCTCTGGCTTGAGTGTACATTTCAGTCGCTTTTGTCTGAAGTGTGTTGTGGAGAATATAGAAACCAAAGCCACCTAAGACGCACCACACCCCTATTGTGAGAGTTGAATTCGTTACCTGTAGTCCGATGAAAAATATAAATAATAGGCATGCCCCGGTCATCGCAAACCCTGTCTCTCCCAGCACTCGTTGTAATCGGGTAATGGAGACGGAGTAAATGACGCCGCCCAAACCAAACCCAGAGAGTAGTAGCCCGATCGTTAGGTAGTCGAGATCTAACTCGGTCTTTATCCAAGCCCCGATAAAAGCAAAGCTGCCATAGAAGAGCGCTCCTTCAAAGAAAACCACGACGAGAATAGTTTGGCACCATGGGTTTTTGAGTATATTTCGATAGCTTTGGATTGAAGTACGCTTGGTGAGGGGGGAGGTCCTTGTCTCGTATTGGGAGCGATAGTTATGATCAACGATGATCAGTATTACTGTCATTAAAAAGAAAGTGATAGAGAAGAAATAAAAGATAATTCTCCACGAGTAAAATTCAGCCAGAGCGCCTCCGAGCGCTGGCCCTAGGATCTGTCCCATTAATATGAAGCTAATAAAATATCCAAGATTTACTTGTCGCTCCGCATATTCTGTCTGATCTCCGATCCACGCGATTGAAACAGGGATAATGCCCGCAGCACCAATGCCAGATAAAAAGCGTAGTGCCGTCAACCAATGCAGATCCTGAGCTAGCGCAGATCCTAGCGAACCGAGCGTTACGATCGCAGTCGCCGCGCTGACGGTTTTTATCCGGCCATAACGGTCACCAAATGGGCCATAAATTATTTGAAATAACCCATACGCAAATGTAAATGCTGCTACAACGATTGATGCTGTTGCGTTCGACGTGTGAAATTCGGTTGCGATATTAGGTAGTAATGAGTCAAAAACTCGAAGATTTGCACCGGAGAGAAAAGCTGCGGTAGCTAAAACAAAAAAGCGAAGATCCATGCCTATATCGTAAACGACTGCTAAGGGTAAGTAACCACATGATAAAGGAATCTGAGTTAACCATGTTTATTGCTAAGTCGTTTTTAGAGTAATATTAAACGGTAACTCAGTTGAGCTTGTTGGTCGGACGCTATGAGATTTCTTCAGCGTCAAAACTCGTCAATCGTAAAAGAGGAACATATGTTTAGCGCGCATCTTCAAAGTAGAGCTAGAAATCGAAGGAGAATTATGTACGTTGGTTTTGTTTTAGCACTATGTTGTGCTTTAGCCGCTGTAGGGTCTGGCGTGGGGTATCGTTTAGGTGTATGGCACTTTATGACAGGATTTCAAATTCTCAAGTGGTCCTTCGTTCTGGCTGTCGTTACTTTGTTAGTTTTGTTGGTCTGCATATTTTTCATACAAACGAAGACGCGCATGGATGTTACTGTGGCGCTACTGGGAATCCTTATTTGTCTAGCGATGATTTATATCCCCTACTCCTGGAAAAGGACGTTAGACGCACATCCGTACATACACGATATCACCACCGACATTGAAGACCCACCAAAATTCGTTATCGTCGGCCAAGTGAGGACATCTGATCACCACTCAATTGAGTATGAGGGACGGGAAGTTACTGAAGAGCAGGTGAAAGCCTACCCAGACCTGAAGACACTAGTGTTAGAAAAAAACATTGAAGAGGTTTTTGGTATCGCCGAGCGAGTCTTGACCGGAATGGGTTTGGAAATAGTCAGTGCAGATAGGAACGATGGGCGAATCGAGGCAACGGCAACCACATTCTTATTTGGGTTTAAAGACGATATGGTGATCCGGTTTAAACGTTTTAACGAAGACTCAACTGCTATTGATGTAAGGTCCCAGTCCCGAGTGGGTAAGAGTGATTTAGGTCAAAATGCAAAAAGAATACGACAGTTTATGAGTGCTCTCAAATTGCAGCACACAAAGAATGAAACTGCTAAGGAATTGAGCCGTTAGCAATTATCGTTAAGAATAAATTCGGCCGCGCGTTGCGCAATCATCATCGTCGGAGCGTTCGTATTACCCGACGTGATTGTGGGCATGACTGAAGCATCGACAACTCGTAAATTTCGTATTCCGAAAACTTTCAAATGATCGTTCACGACGCATGACGGGTCGTTCCCCATCTTGCAAGTTCCGACCGGATGGAAAATGGTTGTTCCAAGATTGCCAGCGGCATCCAGGATTTCCTCATTTGTTTGAATGCTTGGCCCTGGTAACATCTCTTCTGGACTGAATGGTTTTAATGCATCCGCTGACATGATGTGTCGCGTAAATTTTACAGAGTCAATTGCTACCATCCGATCCTCTTCAGTGGACAAGTAATTTGGGCTTATGTCGGGTTGGATGTATGGGTTTGGATCAGAGATGTGGACTGATCCTCGACTAGTTGGATTTAGGTTACAAACAGATGGAGTGATTGCGGGGAAATCATGGAGAGGTTCCCCGAATTTATCCAGTGATAATGGCTGAACATGCCACTCAATATTGGCTGTGGGTTGACTGGGGTCACTCTTGGCAAAAGCACCTAGTTGTGACGGCGGCATTGTCATTGGTCCTGATTTAAAAAACAGATACTCTAACCCCATCATGGCTCGACCAAAAAGTGATTTATAGCGATCATTCAGAGTCACTGTATTTTTAACTTTATATTGCATCCTTACTTGAAGATGATCTTGGAGGTTTTCTCCTACGTTGACCGCGTGTTTCACTACTTTAATTCCGTTTTTTTCCAAATGATCGGCATCTCCGATACCCGAAAGCTCTAAAATCTGGGGGCTACCAATAGCGCCAGCTGATAATATGACTTCGCGCGTCGCCTTTATTACACCATGCATATCACCAAGAACACGAACTTGTAGGCCGCTAGCCTTCGGCGTGTCATGATCAGTTTCCTCAAAAATTAATTTCTCTACGTGGGCATCGCTCATTACCGTGAGATTTTGCCGCTTTTTAATAGGATTAATAAAACATCTCATAGCATTCCATCGACTGCCGTTTCTTTGGTTTACTTGGAAGTAGGCGTTACCGAAATTATCACCAGTGTTGAATTCTGAAATCTTTGGTATTCCCTTTTCCTCTGCCGCTTCCCGCCACGCGTCTAGAATTTCCCAACTTACTCGCCGTTCTTGCACTGGAAGTTCTCCTCCAGCTCCATGAAAAGCGTTAGCTCCATGAACGTAATCTTCCATTTTCTTAAAGTAGGGAAGACAAGTGTCCCAGTCCCAATCTGGGTTTCCCGATTTGACCCACCGTTCATAATCGGACCGCTGTCCTCTCATATAAATCATCGCATTGATGGATGTGCAGCCACCCAATACCTTACCTCTGGCGTAACCGATTGATCGGTTATTTAATCCTTTCTCTTTACTCGTTTTATACATCCAGTCGGTTCGGGGGTTATTTATTGTAAAAAGATATCCGACTGGAATGGGAATCCAAAAGTAGTCATCTTTAGAACCTGCCTCAATAAGGAGGACTGTTTTTGACTGATCTGCACTTAATCGATTTGCGAGTACGCACCCGGCTGATCCAGCTCCGACAATCACATAATCATACGAACCGAGTGTTTTCATTAAATAATTTACCAAATAATTTAGTTTGAGCCCGACGCCCGAAATCCATCCATAGTTGTATCTGGTGTTTAGTTTACTAAAAAAAATATACTGAGGTGGGGGTTATAAAAAATATATCCTAGGATAATATTAAATATAAGAGATCACTGACTTTAACTTGATTTGTGGTTAAAAAATCACCACTTTAGTCGATATCATAGTAATTATTTAAAGTACAAACATGATTTGCGTCCAAATTACCTGAAAATATATTAATGGATTTCACCAACAATACAATTTTTGCGGGGTCAATTCTTTTTTTAATAAGTATTTTGGCTTCTGGGTTTGCGTCCCGAGCGGGAGCTCCGTTGCTATTGGTTTTTCTTGGGGTAGGGATGCTGGCTGGGCGAGAAGGTTTTGGTGGAATAACGTTTGATAGTTTCGAAGTCGCGTATGGTATCGGATCAGTGGCACTGGCTATTATTCTCTTTGATGGAGGAATGAGGGCTCGGGCAGAAAGCTCAAAAGAGGGATTGAGGCCAGCATTGTCACTCGCTACACTCGGCGTTCTTTTTACGAGCACCCTCGTTGCAGTCGGACTTTATTGGCTATTCAACCTCCCATGGGAGCAGTCATTTTTAATTGGTGCAATCGTTGGCTCCACTGATGCGGCGGCGGTTTTTTCTGTGCTGCATGCGAAAGGCTTGCAATTAAAAAAACGTGTTGGAACCACTCTTGAGATAGAGTCAGGCTGTAATGACCCTATGGCAGTGTTTTTAACCTTGATGCTCGTCGAGGGAATGCGTTACGACCAGTATTTTTTGGCATGGAGCGTCGTCATTGAATTTCTGTATCAGTTTGGCTTAGGTGCTGTTCTAGGATGGCTGGGAGGTCATATTTTATCTAGGATGATAAGCCGCGTGGAGTTAACTGCAGGCCTTTATCCGTTACTCGCGGCGGCGGGTGGATTGACGTTGTTCGGATTGGTTACAATCGCTGGTGCGAGTGGGTTTCTAGCGATATATATTGCAGGCTTGATTGTTGGTAACACCGAGGCGCACGCCGCCAACAATGTTCGTAGAGTGCATGATGGTTTTGCGTGGTTGGCTCAGATAACGCTGTTCCTGATGCTTGGCTTACTGGTAACACCAACGACATTGACAGAGTACTGGGGTATTGGACTATGCGTAGCTCTCATGTTGGTGTTTGTTGCGAGACCTATCGCGGTATTGCTTAGCTTATTGCCATTTAGTTTTCCTATTCGTGAGAAGTTTTTTATCAGTTGGGTTGGTTTGCGTGGTGCTGTTCCAATCGTTTTAGCAACGTTTCCTGTTCTTGGCGGGTTGCCAGATTCTGAATTGTATTTCAATGTGGCATTCGTTACTGTGCTTTTCTCGCTCGCATTTCAGGGATGGACAGTGGTTCCTCTTGCCCAATGGTTGCAGTTACGTTTACCTGTGGAAAATGTACCGTACTATGCAGAGAGTTTAGAGGTGCCCGGTAGTTCAGACTTAACCGTGGTTGGATATAAAATTGCCGAGACTAGTCCCATTACTAACCGTCGTATTGATAGTCTTTTAACTCCAAATGGCATCAAATTTATTGCTGCTTACAGAGGGGACATCGCAGTAGAAAACATAGATGAGCACGTAATAGCGGCGGGAGATTCGATATATGTGATTTCCCCGCAGGCAAAGGTTATGCTTGTGAATCAGATGCTTCTTCCAACCGATGAAGTGGCAGAGTTGGAGCAAGCGCGTTATTTCGGAGATTTTACTTTGCACGGTACTGCGATGATTGAAGATGTGGCTGATATGTACGGTGGCGAAGTCCCTAATAATGCGAAAAAAATGACCATCTCAGAATTCATGCGAATTCGTTTTCGAAGTCAATGCGTGGTAGGGGACAGAGTATTTTTCGGTCCTTTAGAACTGGTCGCTAGAGAGGTGGATAGTGATGGTAAAGTGGAACAAGTTGGATTGAGAATTCGCGAATGACTATGTTGGTATTCAACCGGGTGCTGTCTTGGCGGCGCTTGTGAAGTTATAAAATGTATAAAAAGAGAGAGAGCAAAAAATGAGTGATGTTTTCATCTGTGCTGGAGTGCGCACTCCAATTGGCCGATACGGTGGTGCACTTTCACAAATAAGACCTGATGATTTGGCAGCAATGCCACTACGCCATCTTAAAGACGAACTTACTAGTGTCGATTGGGACCGTTTGGATGACGTCATCTTTGGGTGTGTGAACCAAGCTGGCGAGGATAATCGGAACGTCGCTAGGATGGCAACTTTATTATCTGATTTTCCTACTCATATTCCCGGAAGTACAATAAACCGGTTGTGTGGTTCGGGCCTCGATGCGGTGTCCATCGGTGCGCGCTCCATTAAAGCGAAAGAGCAAAGTTTGGTTGTCGCTGGTGGTGTTGAAAGTATGTCAAGAGCACCTTTTGTAATGCCAAAATCTGAATCAGCCTTCGGCAGAAATGTTCAGATATTTGATACGACGATTGGCTGGCGATTCATCAACTCTCGCATGCAGACGATGTATGGTACCGACAGCATGCCCGAAACGGCAGAAAATGTGGCGATGGACTATAACGTAAATCGGGAAGACCAGGATGCGTTCGCTCTGAGCTCGCAAGAGAAATATTTTAAAGCAGAGCAAGAAGGAAGATTCTCGAAAGAGATAATGCCTATTACGTTGCCGCAAAGAAAGGGGCCTCCAATTTTGTTCGCAAAAGATGAGCACCCCAGACAAACAACGGCTGAAAAATTGTCACAGCTTCGACCTATCGTTACATCGGAGGGTACGATCACGGCGGGCAACGCATCAGGAGTTAATGACGGCGCATGCGCTTTAGTGCTTGCGAGTGAGGCGGCCATGAAGGAGCATCATTTAAATCCATTAGCTCGGGTTATTGGCTGTGCTACCGCTGGTGTTGAACCCAGAATCATGGGCGTTGGTCCAGTGCCGGCGACCAGAAAGCTTCTTGAGAGAGAGAATATTCCGATTGACCAAATAGGAGTCATTGAGCTTAATGAGGCATTTGCGGCTCAAGCGCTTGCTGTTACACGTAGCCTAGGCATTAAAGACGGTGATCCTAGAGTTAACCCCAACGGCGGTGCCATAGCGCTTGGTCATCCACTCGGAATGAGTGGTGCGAGGTTAGCTTTGACGGCGGCGACCGAACTATCAATGACAAAAGAAACCTACGCACTTGTAACGATGTGTATCGGTGTTGGGCAGGGTATTGCGATGCTTTTGGGCCGAGTGTAAGTTGTTACCAGGTCAATTTAACCACTTCTGTATTTCATTCTTTTTGGTTGGTTCGAAGGATAAATAAGCCGTATCTTTAATGGCTGGACTGAGTCGAAAATCTAGAGTGTAAAGTACGTCATCTCTAAAAATATGAATGGGAATTACTACCCCTGTTTTTTCCATATCGATGAGTTTTTGGGGGTCATTCACATCAATTTTTCGCCGGTTTATTGCGACGATAAGGTCATCTGGCGCGAGACCAGCTTTTTGCGCCGACCGACCTTCGATCACTTGCTTGACCTTGAGGCCCTCTGACGTGTTTAGGTAGGTAAACCCAAGATCATGCTTAATTCTGTCGCGCTGGTTTTCCAGCGAGTTAGTGGAAACGGATGCTTTATTGGACGAATTAGTGGCTGCGTAGAAATTTAAATTGATCCCGAATTGTTTTAGCAACGTCTTGACCGGTAGATTTTTGGTGGATCGTATAACTCGATTGAAAAAGGCATTTAAATTAAGTCCGGAGACTTGAGAAGCTACCTGCTCAATCCCATTTTCCTGAACGCCGATCTGTTTCCGCCCGTATTGGTTCCAGATTGTTCTCATTACATTATCCAGTGAAGTACGTCCGTCGGTTTTTGATCTTAAATGCAAGTCAAGGCACAAAGCGGCTAGGCTACCCTTGCTGTAATAGCTAACAATAGAGTTAATCGCACTTTCATCTTGTTTGTAGAATTTTGTCCAAGCGTAAAAGCTCGAGTCTGCCAGTGTTTGTTTTGTCCTACCGACAGACTTTTGAACTAACGTAAGAGTTCCAGCTACAAGATTGAGGTATTGATTTGTGCTTATTAAACCCGCTCGGAACAACATCAAGTCATCATAATAAGAAGTTATCCCTTCGAATGCCCATAAGAGTTCAGTGTAATTTTCTTGCGTTAGATCGTAGGGGGAAAGAGCCGCTGGTTTTATTCGTTTGATATTCCATAAATGGAAATATTCGTGAGAGCACAAACCGAGGAACTTAATGTAGTCATCTGTTGTGGTTGAAATTCCGTGAACAGGAAGGTCTTTCTTTGAGCATATGAGGGCGGTTGAGTGTGAGTGCTCAAGTCCACCGTAGCCATCACTCACAGCATTAACCAAGAAAGTGTATCGATCGACAGGAAGTTCTCCCCAAAACTTAATTTGAGTCTTGACGATTAATTTCAAATCGTTACAGATCCGGCTTAGGTCTGCACGTGAATTACCGGTAATGACCACCTCATGACAAACTCCGTTTACATTAAACGTAGCTCTTTTAAAATCACTAATTTCAAAAGGATGATCTATCAGCGATGCATAGGTTGAATCTTCGTAAGTCCCAAATCCAAGAGAGTCAATTTTTTTGACGCCCATAGAAGTGGCAACTCTAACTTTATTTTTTGAGTTTATCCAACTTGGCCTATTGACATGCACTAGGTGTTTTTCTGACTCTAAGCCATGTACTTTTAAAAATAAGCTTGTCCCGTTAAAAAAACCTCTGAACTGATCAAGATACGCCGTTCTTACAGATTGGTCACGCGCGTAGATTTGGTAATAAATTGTCACTGGGCTTCCAGAATTTTCGACCGACCAGGAGTCTTTATCAATCTTTTTTAATTTAATTTCAACATCTCTTGAATATGCATTGATACGAACAATATTTTTTGCAAAGTCCCTTATAAGGTACGATCCCGGAATCCAAGCGGGTAATGAAATTATAAGTTGTTGAGAACCAACTTCATTGATTTGACATGTGACGTTAAATAGATGAGCGTGAGCTTCTTCTAGACTGACGCTATAGTGGACGGAGGTCATAATTATTTTGCCTTGAGGAATTGCGTGAGGTTTTCTAGAACTGCATTGCTTTGTTCTTGTTGTACCCAATGTCCGGCTTGATCGATAAGGATTATTCCCTCCATTGCGGAGCACACTTGGTCACGCATGTACTCCATTGCGCCTGGAGTTTGGTAAATGCCCCAGTCGTTCTTTCCCGATAAAAACAAGGTGGGCACGATAATACGTTTTCCTGCAAAAAGCGAGAGGGCAGGTTGATTCACTCCCTCGGTGGTGCACCGATACCACTGAAGTCCCCCTTGAAATGTGTTTCTTGTGTACTCTGAAACGTATACTTCGAGTTCCAGTTCTGTGAGCCATCTACACGATTTGATTTGTTTCTCATTTGGCATTTCTGAGACGACAGTATCCGGCATGGTCTGGCCATGATGCATAATATAGTAGGTCGGCATTTGTGCCATTATCTTCGCGTCCCATGAAGTAAGCTTGAATGGCTTATTGTCGGACCAATCCGCGCTTTTGTGATGATAGTAAGCTCGCAGGAATTTATGAATTCCTTGGGATGAATTCATCAAATCAACGTTTGCTGATGGAGATGAAAAATAAGTCTGATAGTGTTTTCTTGGTTCTTTTAGTTCGCGTAGCTCCTTGTCTAGTTGATTTAGGGTCGGGCGAGTGAGCTTAGTGTCCTCATTTTCGAGTAGCGGAGGAACGCCGATGAACGGTGCGCTCATCATCACGCACGATTTGAATATATCAGGTCGTATTAGTGCGCAGGCGCCTGCGACATAAGATCCAGCGTCATGACCAATAATTGCTCTTACTTCACTATAACCAAGTGCGCCTACTAACCCAACGATATCTCTTGCTAAGTTAACCAGACTGAATGGCTCTAGAGGGTCTTCGTATTGCCCAGCCCACCCGGTAGTTTGCCCAAACCCGCGCTGATCTGGTGCTACTACCACGTACCCCAAGGACGCCAGTGCGGGCAAGATGTGCCGCCAACTGTAGGCTAACTCGGGGAATCCGTGAGCGAGAATTAAAAGCGGATATTGTTTCGCATCAGGTCTCGCCTCGAGGATATGCATTTCCATCCCGTTAATATTCTTAATTTTTCTGGATTTGATTCCATCTGGCAGAGGCACTTCACCGTAGTGTGTTGAGGAAGTCTTAATCATGATTTTTTCCGTATCTATTAAGTTTTACATTTATTGTAAATGCCCAAAGGCTGAAAGCTGCATCTAATTTCCGCCATGCTGTATGTGGGGGATCTTTCTCTTTGTTCAGTTCTGGTTGAGGTGTTAAGCTCTTCGAAACTCTTCCGTGAATCGAAAGTGGCTTGGATAAGCTACATTTGGTACACGAAGGGCGTTATATTTTCTTGCACTAAACAATAAAAAATCAATTGTAACGAATTAATTAAAAATTCTATTTAAAGGGATTACGATGATACGAAATGTAATCGGAGTGTTTTTTTCAATATTTTTCCTAGTGAGCGCTTCGTCAGTATTGTCGGAAGATGCTATTGACGATTTTGATCATGAGCTAGAGACAGAGAAACTTAAGGAAAGTGCGGTCAAAGCAATAGTCGACGCTCATGATACAACTTTGATTTTGAGAGGTGGCGAACTTATGGTTCGTCAGCAAGTTGTCAAGGCCGCGAAAAAATATGTGTTGGTTTGGGGCAGAGAACGGGGTTTAAGTAAAGAATGGTGGCGAGATAAGGTTGAATTTGAGCAAGCTGTTCAGCATTTGATTGAGGTTGGCGATGAGGTGTTACGGGATAAATTTACCTCTGGTGATTGGCTCACTGCAATCTGGACGGAATACACTGCTAATAACTTTACCGGTGAGCAGGCCTCGTACATTGCTGAGCACTTTAAAACTGAACATGGTGCTATTCAAAGAGGTCTGATGGAATGGTATCTTGGCGAGACAACACTTTTTTATTACACCTTTACCGATCGTTGGGATTATCGCTTAGAGGAAACACGCAAAGAACTTGAGACACTTCAAAAAGAAGCACAAAAGCGATTGCCAAATGAAATGATCACATGGAAAGCCGGGGAGAAAGAGGCATACACATTTATTGCTTGTAGTCCGGACAATGAGTTTTGTGTTGGCCCGAAGTATTGGAAAATGTTAGCAATACCGATGATGGGGGCTGTTTTTCGTTTTATGGAGGACACTACTCGTGATATTAAATTAGCGATGGAGGCGGAAAAGAGTTCATTGGAGCCATTCTTCGAAGCCTTTGAGCGGTCTATGCAGTAGGTTTCCAACTATGGTGGAGCTTAGAGAAGCTGTTTACGAGGACTGTGCCATCATCGCAGCCCTTCATGCTGAAAGCTGGCAGCGCGCATATCGTGGAATACTGAGCGATGATTACTTAGACCACTTTGTTCTTGAGGATCGGTTGGCAGTTTGGAATGAGAGGCTTTCTGCGCCGAAAAAGAATCAGCGTATTTTATGCCTGAGGACACGCGATGAGGTAATAGGATTTGTCTGTGCCTATTTTTCTGAGGACAAAAAATTTGGCACGTTCATAGATAACTTACATATAGCTCACCGAATGAAACGGAATGGTTTTGGTGCTTTATTGGTCGATCAGATAACGTCTTTAAGTCAAAGTGAGTTCGGTGAATCAAAGGTATATCTTTGGGTACTTGCGGAAAATAAGTCTGCTGTAAAATTTTATGAAAGTATTGGTGGTACGTGTCAAGAGGAATTTTTTTGGGATTCTCCAGATGGCGGGAAATATAAAAAATTTCGTTATGTTTGGTATTAGCTAAACGTGAGGAATAATTCGTAAACAGCTAATCTCTAAGATTCCAGTGACAATGCAGGAGACATGGTTATTGGTCAGTTGGAGTTGGATGAATTCTTTTTCAATCGTTTCAACGTCCGAGCATAGAAAAATATTTGTTTTTTTTGGCCATCGCATGCACGAGCGTTTATCGATGATTTTTTACATAGCTCGTTCTTGATTTTTGACATTTTAAGGTAACTCTTTTGTTTGCAATGGGGGAGCTTATGCTTTCTCTTTTGGTAGAGTCCTTCTAACAGATCCACATGATTCAAAATGTTGCGCCGCGCAATGATAAAATATTGTTTTATCGAGAAGAGACTGAAAACTACAATGTTTAGCTATAACGATCGAATATCTGAAATAGACCCCGAACTTTGGGGGGCGATGAGCTCTGAGGTACAAAGGCAAGAAGATCACGTGGAGCTTATTGCGTCTGAAAATTATACAAGTCCCGCGGTTATGGAGGTTCAGGGTTCTGTGCTTACGAACAAATATGCTGAGGGATATCCAGGAAAGCGATATTACGGCGGGTGTGAGTACGTTGACGAGGTTGAGGTGTTAGCAATCAATCGCGCCAAAGAATTGTTTGGTGCTGAAATGGCAAATGTACAGCCGCATTCTGGCAGTCAGGCAAATGCGGCGGTGTACATGTCAGTTCTTAAGCCAGGTGATACTGTTCTCGGTATGTCTCTTGCCGATGGCGGACACCTCACTCACGGGTCACCCGTAAATTTCAGCGGGAAATTATATAACTTTGTAAGTTATGGATTGAACAAAGATGAGGTGATTGATTATTCTGAAATTGAGCTCTTAGCTCAACAACACAAACCTAAAATGATCGTGGCAGGAGCGTCGGCGTATTCGTTAGTTATTGATTGGGCTCGAATTTCCGAAATAGCAAAAAGAAACGCCGCTTATTTTCTTGTCGATATGGCGCATTATTCAGGGCTTATAGCTGCTAAGGTTTACCCTACACCTGTAGGCATTGCAGATTTCGTGACAAGTACCACCCATAAGACGCTTCGAGGTCCAAGAGGAGGGATAATACTGTCAAATGGAGAGCACGAGAAGCGCATTAATTCCTCCATTTTTCCTGGTAATCAAGGCGGACCGTTAATGCACGTTATCGGTGGTAAGGCGGTCGCTTTTAAAGAGGCTTCAACGCCAGAATTCGTGAAGTATCAAGAGCAGGTGATTGCCAATGCAAAGGTTATGGTCAAAGTCCTGACCGAACGTGGTCTTAGAATTGTTTCTGGTGACACTGACTGTCACATGTTTCTCGTAGACCTTCAAAGTAAAAATATCAATGGTAAGGAAGCTGAGAGTGCGCTCGGAACTGCACACATAACCGTTAACAAAAACTCAATCCCCAATGACCCAGAGTCACCATTTGTGACCAGTGGCATTCGTATTGGATCGCCAGCTTTGACCACTAGAGGTTTTGGTTCTGACGAGGCCGCTGAAACCGCTAATTTGATTGCAGATGTTTTGGACCGCCCTAGAGACGATAGAGTTATAAAAAATGTCCGAGAGGGAATTAAGAGCCTTTGTAGACGTTACCCAGTTTACAAATGATGACAAGTTGATGCTACGTAAATGACACTGATATGAAATGTCCGTTTTGTAAACATGAGGATACTCAGGTTGTCGATTCGCGAGTATCAGAGAGTGGTGACAGCATCCGCCGTCGCCGTCGCTGCGCGGCTTGTGAAAAACGGTTCACCACCTATGAAGTGGTGGAACTGCGCATGCCTCTTTTAGTTAAGTCAAATGGAAGTCGGGAAGATTTCGATGAGAAAAAAATACGGACCGGTTTCTCCCGAGCGCTACACAGTCGTCCGGTACCGGCCAATCTAGTGGAAGATGCTGTGAGCCGAATTATACAAACAGTTCTCTCATTCGGGGAGCGAGAGATTGAGTCACGCCGAGTGGGGGAATTGGTTATGGCGGAACTTCGAAAACTGGATAAGGTCGGCTATATTCGGTTCGCGTCGGTTTATCGTAATTTTCAGGATGAGGAGGATTTTCGTGATCTTCTTAAGGAAGTGCAAAAGCCGTGAGCTCAGACAAACCACAAGGACATACCGATGAGTATTTTATGTCCAAGGCGCTGCAGCTATCGGCTAAGGGTTTGTACTCTACGATGCCGAACCCTCGTGTCGGATGTGTCGTTGTCAAAAACGAGAAAATTGTTGGTGAAGGTTGGCATCTAAAGGCTGGTGATACTCATGCGGAGGTTACAGCTATTCGAAATGCTGGGTCCCAAGCTGCCGGTGCAACGCTTTTTGTCAGTTTAGAGCCGTGCTCTCATGTTGGCCGAACGCCCCCATGCGTTGAGGGAATTATTGAGGCGGGTATCAGTCGTGTTGTCTTTGGGTCAAAGGACCCAAATCCACTAGTCGACGGAAAAGGTGCGGCCAGGCTAAAGAGCGCGGGTATTGCCGTTAGCGGGGGGATATTAGATGAGGAAGCAAAGGAACTTAACCTTGGGTTTTTCAAAAGAATGGAGACTGGACGCCCTTGGGTGAGGGTGAAGATTGCTTCAGGTCTCGATGGCAAAACCGCGTTAGAGAATGGGAAAAGTCAGTGGATTACTTCGACCGCTGCAAGAGAGGACGCGCACAAGTGGAGGGCTCAATCATGCGCGATACTCACCGGTGTAGGAACAGTGGTTGAGGACGATCCGCGTTTGACGGTTCGCCATGTTGATACGGATAGACAACCAACTATTATTGTCGTCGATAGTCAACTTCGCAGCCCTTTGAGTGCTAAGCTGTTCAAATCGTCAAACGTCACTATTGCTACAGCTGTGTCAGACAAAAGCCGCCTCTCACCTTTCGTTGATATAGGTGCGAACGTTCTAGTGCTGCCAGACTCTGAGGGCAAGGTGGATTTATTGTCTTTGCTTGATGAACTAGGTGCAACGCAGATAAATGAGGTTTTAGTTGAGGCGGGCATTAATTTGCATAGCGCTTTGCTCCGCCGGAGCTTAATAGATGAGATGATAATTTATTACGCTCCAAAATTTCTAGGTTCCCACGGTAGGGGGATGTTGTTTTTTGATGAACTCGAAAGCATGGATGAGGTTGCTGAACGCGATATTGTCGGAATTGAAAAGTTCGGTAAGGATTTTCGAGTGATGGTGAGGTTTTAACAATGTTTACTGGGATTGTAGAGTGCACGGGTGTCGTTGATAAAATTGAGATGACTGGAGCGGCATCACGACTGAGGGTGGAGAGCGAGGACTTTAAGGTGGATAACATAGGGCTTGGCGATAGTATTGCAGTTAACGGCGTATGCCTGACAGTCTCGAATCGTTGTGACCGATATTTGCAGTTTGATGTATCTCCAGAAACAATGAGTTTAGTCGCACCGATGCCGGAGGGGAGTATCGTGAATCTGGAAAGAGCGATGACCCTAAGCTCCCTATTGGGCGGGCACTTAGTTAGCGGCCACGTTGACGGTGTAGGCGAAGTCAACATTGTCGACGAGATAGACGGGAATTGGGAAATCACTGTTAGCGTTCCTCCGTCACTGAATAGGTACTTAGTGAAGAAGGGATCGATAACATTAAACGGCGTGAGTTTAACGATCAATCGCGAGGGCGAAGATAAAGTTTTTATTAATCTTGTTCCTCACACCGTAAACATGACAAACTTGAAAATGATAGCGGCAGGTAGCTTGGTAAACATTGAGGTTGACATACTCGCGCGCTACGCTGAGAAGTTATTAATTAACCGTGATTCGATATGACAACCGATATCAGTACAGTAACCGAAATCGTTGACGACCTACGAAATGGCAAGATGGTTATCCTTGTCGACGAAGAAGATCGAGAGAACGAAGGGGATTTAGTAGTAGCCTCAGAGCATGTGACCGCTGAAACTGTAAATTTTATGGCGAAGTATGGCAGAGGTCTGATTTGTTTGACTCTGACGGAAGAGAAGTGTCGGCAGCTCCGTTTGATGCCCATGGTGGGCTCCAATGGATCGCGGTTGGGAACCAACTTCACTGTTTCCATTGAGGCGGCGGAGGGGGTCACCACAGGCATTTCTGCTGCAGACCGAGCTCAAACAATCAAGGTGGCCGCCGCCGCCGATGCGTCACCATCTGACATAGTACAACCGGGCCATATCTTTCCCTTAAAAGCGGAGGAGGGTGGGGTTTTGGTTCGTGCTGGCCACACCGAGGCCGGTTGCGATTTAGCCTCAATGGCGGGGTTGGAGCCAACTGCTGTAATTTGTGAAATCCTGAAAGAAAATGGAGAGATGGCTCGTTTGCCTGACCTTATAGAATTTGGTCGAGTGCATAATCTTAAGATTGGAACAATCGCTGATTTAATTTCGTATCGTGGGCAAAACGAATCCCTCGTCGAGCGAGTTTTAGAGCGCCCAGTTAATACCGTTGCTGGAGTATTCAAATTAGTCGCTTATCGAGACCTCCTCAGTAGGGAGGTCCATGTCGCACTTGTGAAGGGTGAGTTCGATCATGATGAGGAAGTGCTGGTGCGAGTGCATGAGCCTCTTTCGATAGTTGACTTGCTAGATAAAAGTAGTCGAATACACTCTTGGCGCTTTGACGACGCGCTATCCACAATCAAACGTGTGGGAAAGGGCGTGTTGATTTTTATCCACCGTACTGAGGACGGTGACTCATTGTTGCGACATTTACAGCCAACGGAAGAGTCTAAGCCAAAAGTAGACTTACGTAACTACGGGATTGGTGCGCAAATATTGAAAGATTTAGGAGTGACACGCATGCGTTTAATGGCGACACCGAGACGTATGCCTAGCATGACAGGGTTTGATTTGGAAATCGTGGGTTATCAAGAGAAGGTTCCGGATTAACCAGTCCCTAAAGTCTCTACGTGTTTAAAAATTCTGAAGGAGTGAATTGTTTGAAAAAAATAGATGTCCAGGCTCCAATCGGTGAAAATGGAAATGGCTTGAAAATTGGCATCGTTATTGGACAGTTTAATAAAGATGTGTCCGACCGCATGCGTTTAGCTTGCGGTGAGCAGCTCGTAAACTTAGGTGTTAATTCTGACGATATCGCCTATGTTGAAGCTCCTGGTGCGTTAGAAATCCCGATGCTCCTAAGCGCCATGGCCGGGTCAGGTAATTTCGATGCGCTGGTCGCTCTCGGGTCGGTCATCCGCGGTGATACATATCATTTTGAAATTGTGTCAAACGAATCAGCGAGTGGGATCATGAGTGTTCAGTTAAATTCTGGTATCCCAATCGCTAACGGTATACTGACCTGTGAGGATATGACTCAGATTGAAGAGCGTATCGACGGAAAATCAAAGGATTGTGCATATGTCGCGATTAAGATGGCAAGATTGCTGAGTGTATTCCATGAGGGGTAATCGCCGATACGCTAGGATACTAGCTGTGAAGGGCTTGTATCACTGGCAGGTAAACAAAGTGGATACCGAGAGCATCATCGCTGTCTTGATCACAGAGAAAGAGTATTCAAAGGCCGATGTTGAATACACGCGCTGTCTCATAGAAGCAGCAACTGACCAGGCACTTAAACATTTCGAAGATATTGAGTCATGCTTAGACCGTCCGGTATCGCAAATTTCGCCGATTGAAAAGGCTATTCTGCTTATTGCATTGGTCGAGTTGAGCGAGACTTCTGATGTCCCATTCAAAGTGGTGATAAACGAGTGTATCGAGCTAGCCAAGCAATTTGGCGGAACTGATGGCCACAAATATATAAACGGAGTTTTGGATCGTTATTTGAAGGGGGATCGCCAACCTCAGGCTGAATCACGCTGATGAAGGTTGAGAAAAACGTTATTTTTCTCTTTGAGGTTAGATTCAAGATACCAGAGTTACACTACACTTGATCGATTAACGATTGTTGACAAAACAGATATTTGAAGTGTTCTCACTAAATCAGATAGGAGATAAGCGCCTTGACGTCCGAGTTTGAGGTTATCCAAAAATATTTTAGTCGTCATAAGAATGATGTGCCACTTGGTGTGGGCGATGATGGCGCCGTGGTGCAGGCTGTGAATAATCGCGATTTAGTAGTAACGTCTGACACCTTAGTCAGCGGAACTCATTTTTCAGCTGACGTTAACCCATTTAATATCGGGTATAAATCTGTGGCAGTCAACTTATCTGATCTCGCGGCCATGGGAGCGGTTCCTAAATATATTACGCTATCACTAACGGTTCCTTCCGTTGAAGAGATTTGGGTTAGGGAGTTTTCAAAGGGAATGTATTCAATCTTAGATGATCATGCAACCACTTTAATCGGCGGAGACACAACTCGAGGGGACACTCTATCGATTAACGTCACAGCGCTTGGATATGTTAAGAGTCGTACGGCCCTTCGAAGGGATGGTGCGTGTTTGGGGGATGATGTCTGGGTGTCAGGTTTTATTGGGCTAGGAGCCATCGGTCTTCTGATTCAACAGGGATCATTAAATATCGAAGGTGAGTACGAGAGAGTTTTTTTAGGTAGATTGCATCAGCCGGAACCTAGAGTAGGGCTGGGTCAAAGGCTAATAAGCGTTGCAAATGCTGCTATCGATGTGTCGGATGGCTTGATTGCGGATGCAGGACATATTGCTGAGCGATCAGGGGTGCGAATAAAAATAGCATATGAGGACATCCCTGTGCACTCAGCGGTGAGGGATATTCAAGGTAATAAGTCTATTGAAAATTGTATCCTTGGTGGCGGGGACGATTACGAGTTGTTATTCACCGCTCGAAAAGAGCGTGAGGCCGATATAATTAAAATCGGATCTGATTTGAGGCTACCATTAACTAAAATTGGAACAGTTTCAGAGGGGTTTGGGGTCGTCGTAACGGATGACGGAACATTAAAACAAGACTTTCAACGAGGGTTTGATCATTTTTCGAAAAATTAATATGTTCTCTGTTGATTATCGTGTTTTTAAAAACCCATATGTGTTCATAGCTTGCGGATTTGGTCTGGGCGCCATTCGTCCCGGCCCTGGAACTTGGGGCACTCTCCTAGCGTTTCCGATTCACTATGGTTTGGCTCTCGTCATTTCGACACAACAATTAATTGGTATTTGGATAGTCATTTTTATATCGGGAATCAAATTATGTGAGTTTGCTGGTAAATCGCTGGGTCAATCTGATCATTCGGCGGTTGTTATCGATGAAATCGTTGCTTTTGGTTTGATATTGGCCATCATTCCAAGTGGTTTTTATTGGCACTCTCTTGCATTTGTAGTTTTTCGTCTGTTCGATATTTTTAAGCCGCTTGGTATTGATTATTTGGATAAGAATCTCAAAGGAGGGTTCGGAGTCATGCTCGATGACATAGCGGCTGGCGTGTATACCCTTGGTGCGATACAAATCCTCGTATTGTGTGCTGCTGTGTTAAGACTGGAATGATCAACATATGGATATTGAAAAAGAAAAAGATATTCTCTCTACTAGCCAGCGGTTGGGTTACCTACTGAGAGATAGGGGGTTGGTTGTTGGGACAGCTGAGTCATGCACTGGGGGATGGTTGGGGCAAGCGATTACTGCGGTACCTGGTAGTTCAGCTTGGTATCACACCGGCTTTATTACTTATTCTAATTTGTCAAAAATTAAACAGTTAGGTGTTGACCCTGATTTAATTGATCAACATGGAGCAGTCTCAGAAATGGTCGTAAAAAGTATGGCGAATGGTGTGATGACTAATGTGAAATCTGATTGTGCTATTGCCACCACCGGTATTGCTGGCCCAGGTGGCGGAACAAACGATAAACCTGTGGGTACAGTTTGGATCGGTGCTTGCGATAAAGCCTATGGGATAAAGACAAAACGGTTTCTTTTTTCAGGCGACCGAAATGGTGTTCGTCGGCAAACAGTTGTCGAGGGGCTTCAACTCTTAGAGTGTTTGCTGCTCGGTAAGTAGGCGCATGATATTTTTTAAATCTGTCGTTTGCTGGGTTTTTATACAGTTAATCCAGAGTTTTCGAGGCTGTGAGATAATCAATGGTAATGTCGTTAAACTTACACATCTGGAGTTCAAATAAAAATGAATGAAAATAGGCAAAAAGCGCTAGAGGCAGCTCTTTCACAAATTGAGAAACAATTTGGTAAGGGTTCGATCATGTTACTAGGTGAACAGGATATCAATCCAGATTTAAAAGTAGTCTCTACCGGTTCTCTTGGTCTTGACATCGCATTAGGAATTGGTGGTTTACCTAGAGGAAGGGTGGTAGAAATTTATGGCCCAGAATCCTCGGGCAAAACAACATTAACACTCCAGGTCATTGCAGAGATGCAAAAAATTGGCGGGTCAGCGGCATTTATCGATGCCGAACACGCGCTAGACCCGGAGTATGCGACTAAATTGGGTGTAAATATCGATGACTTGTTGATTTCCCAACCCGATAATGGCGAGCAGGCACTGGAAATTGCCGATATGTTAGTGCGGTCCGGCTCTGTTGATGTGGTCGTGGTTGATTCAGTGGCAGCGCTAACCCCACGAGCAGAGATTGAGGGCGAAATGGGTGAGCCTCAAATGGGACTTCAAGCTCGGTTGATGTCACAAGCTTTACGAAAGCTAACTGCTAATATCAAGCGGTCCCATACCCTAGTTATTTTCATTAACCAAATTCGCATGAAAATTGGCGTGATGTTTGGAAGTCCTGAAACGACGACTGGTGGTAATGCGCTAAAATTTTATTCTTCAGTAAGAATTGACATAAGAAGAATCGGAGCGATTAAAAAATCCGATGAAGTTATTGGAAATGAAACTAGAGCCAAGGTTGTAAAGAACAAAGTCGCGCCTCCTTTTAGGCAGGCTGAGTTCGATATTCTTTATGGGAAAGGGATTTCCAGAGAGGGCGAAATCATTGACCTAGGTGTCCGTCATAATATCGTTGACAAGGCGGGCGCTTGGTACAGCTATAACGGTGACCGTATTGGGCAAGGTAAAGATAATGTTCGTGAATATTTAAAGCAGAATCCTGAAATGGCTATCGATATCGAGAATAAAGTACGCGAGATCGTCGGTGTGCGTCTCGCAAGTGCGCCGGTAAGCGAGAAAGCCGAACGTTCTGAAAAGAAATAGCTCTCGGGGGAATTCAGTTGGCAGAATCGCTGGCATTAAAAGCTATGCGTTTATTAGGTCGTAGAGAATACACGCGTTATGAGCTAGGCAAAAAGCTTTCGCCACTAGCCGAGAGTCCTCGCGACGTTCAGCAACTGCTGGATGATTTTGAAGAGAAGCAGTGGATCGATGATCGCCGGTACACGGAGGCGTTCATTCGTACTAAAAGGCATCGATATGGAATGAGAAAAATTTTCAAGGATCTTGAGACAAAAGGAGTAGCAAAATCCACTATTTTGGAGTATCGCGAGGAGGTCCTTAGAGGAGACTTTGATGCCGTTAAATTAGTTTGGTCAAAAAAGTATAGTGCACGACCGACCACGCCAATGGAATGGGCGAAACAAGCACGCTTTCTTGCCAGTCGGGGTTTTGATAGTAACGTTATCCGCAAAGTGTTGACGGACCCAGAGTTCTGTATTGACACAATTGATTGTTATGAATGAAGCAATATTAATAAATGTATTGAGATAAGCAAATGAAAAGCGACGAAATTAGAGAGAGATTTCTAAAGTATTTTGAGCGAAGCGACCACGCTATCGTGAAAAGTAGCCCTCTCGTACCTGGGAACGATCCAACTCTACTGTTTACAAACGCGGGAATGGTTCAATTTAAGGACGTTTTCCTGGGCCATGAGACTCGTTCCTACAATCGTGCAACGACTTCTCAACGGTGCGTTCGAGCTGGCGGGAAACATAATGATTTAGAGAATGTAGGTTATACCGCTCGTCACCACACCTTTTTTGAGATGCTTGGAAACTTTAGTTTCGGACAGTATTTTAAAGCAGATGCGATCCGTATGGCGTGGGGTCTGTTAACAGATGAGTTTGGTCTTGATCCAAGTCGGATGTGGATCACGGTGTATGAAACAGACGATGAGGCTTACGATATTTGGGTTAACGAAATCAACATTCCGGTCGACCGAATCGTAAAAATCGGAGATAAACCTGGCGGACAAAAATATCAAAGTGATAATTTTTGGCAGATGGGTGAGACAGGACCTTGTGGGCCGTGTTCGGAAATTTTCTGGGATCATGGGCCAAATATTGAAGGCGGACCGCCGGGATCTCCGAATGAAGATGGAGATCGCTTTATTGAAATTTGGAATCTAGTGTTCATGCAGTTCAACAAAGATGAGTCTGGTGTAATGAATCCTTTGCCGAGGCCGTCTGTTGATACTGGAATGGGACTTGAGCGTATGGCTGCCGTGCTCCAAAACGTTCACTCAAATTATGAAATTGATCTCTTTAAATCTCTCATCGACGGGGTGATTCGTGAGGTTGGGTGCAAGGATCTCGAAAACGCGTCCTTAAGAGTAATCGCGGACCATATTCGTTCATGTGGCTTCCTGATAGTAGATGGAGTAATTCCGAGTAATGAGGGTCGAGGGTATGTTTTAAGGCGGATCGTACGACGAGCTATTCGACACGGGTATAAGCTGGGGCAAACAAAGCCGTTCTTTTATAAATTAGTTCATGACCTTGTTCGGGTAATGGGTAAAGCTTACCCGGAGCTTGAGGAAGCTCAGGACCGCGTATCCGAGGTCCTATTGGATGAAGAGCGGCGATTCGCGGAGACTCTGGAAAAGGGGATGATAGTTTTAGAGGCAGCTTTACTCAGGGAGGATAAAGTTCTGGATGGTGAAACTGTCTTTCGGTTGTATGATACTTTTGGTTTTCCTGTTGATTTAACTGCTGACATTGCCCGAGAGCGGAATATTCAAATAGATTTATCAGGCTTTGAAGCGGCGATGGCCGAGCAACGATTAAGGGCACGTGCGGCCTCAAAATTCCAATCTTCCCAAGGTCTTGAATATAAGGGGCTGAATACTCAGTTTCATGGTTACGAGTCCTTATTAACGACATCAAAAGTAGTCGCATTGTACAAAGAAGGTGGTCTTATTGATCGGTTATCTAAGGGAGACAAAGGTATCGTTGTCCTTGATAGGACGACCTTTTATGCAGAATCGGGAGGTCAGGTTGGTGATCAAGGTTATATCGCGACTGAGGCATCTCCTTTTTCTAGATTTGACGTAAAAGATACGCAAAAAATTAGAGCAGAAGTTTTTGGTCATCACGGGGAGATGGTAAATGGTGACTTAAAGGTAGGAGACTCAGTGGCCACGGAGGTCAATGCTGGCGCTAGAGCGTCTACGATGTTTAATCATTCCGCAACTCACCTTTTGCACTCGGCATTGCGTAATATTCTTGGTAGTCATGTTCAACAAAAAGGCTCCTTGGTGGATGAATCGAGGACACGATTTGATTTCTCGCATCCGAAGCCTCTGAGTTCTAAAGAAGTTATAAAAATTGAAAATCTAGTTAATCAGAGTATAAGAGATAATGAAGCTGTACAAGCGCGTGTTATGAGTTATGACAAAGCGATTGATAATGGAGCCGTTGCTTTATTTGGTGAGAAATATGGTGACGAGGTTCGGGTAATTGCGATGGGCGGAGCTTCCACGGAGCTTTGTGGAGGCACGCACGTGAAAAGAACTGGAGATATTGGCCTGTTTAAAATCACGGCCGAAACTGGGATCGCTTCAGGAGTAAGACGTATAGAGGCAATCACTGGGCAGGTAGCGCTTGACTATGTCCATCTTCGAGATAAGCAATTTTCTGGTGTTGCTGCGCTTTTGAGGACGTCGCCTGATGAAACGTCGGATAGGTTAACTCAGGTTTTAGAAAATGCTAAAAAATTGGAGAAAGACCTCGCCCGTCTCAAGTCCAAAATAGTTTCAGGTCAAGGTGCAGACATTGCTTCTAGGGCTACATTGATTAATGGAATCAATGTCCTGGCAACTGTACTGCCGGACTCAGATGCGGTTCTATTACGCCAAACGATTGATCAGTTGAAAGTCAAGTTGAAGTCTGCAGTGATCGTTTTGGGTTCAGTGATTGGAGAGAAAGTTATTTTGATTGCTGGGGTGACTGATGATCTAACTGCAAGAATAAAGGCCGGAGAATTAGTTAACTATGCCGCGAGTCAAGTTGGTGGAAAAGGTGGCGGTCGTCCTGATTTAGCTCAAGCCGGTGGTGACAAGCCAGATGAATTAGATGCTGCTATCAGATCAATACCCGGGTGGATCTCTGAGCGTACAAAACAAAACGAGTTTTGAACCTAATCCTCATCTAGCTTCGGAAATACTAGATGAGGCGCTTCATTTGCTAAAGCGTTTCTAAAGTCAGCCATGATTCGTGTCAGTCCAAATTGAGTGTCGGCCTCAAAACGCAGGACGATAGTGGGTGTTGTGTTCGACGCTCTTGCTAACCCAAAACCATCTTGATATTCGACTCGGATGCCGTCTATCGTTATTTTCTTTAGAGCTAAATTAAAGTGGGGAGAGGACTTTAGTTTTTCCGTGAGTGTAAAGTTCTCGCCTTCTTGACATTGGATTTGTAATTCAGGCGTTGAAATTGATTTTGGTAATTTATCAAAAGATACGTCTACAGATAATTGCTTACTTAGATATTCCAAAAGACGTGCACCTGCATAAATCCCATCATCAAATCCGTACCACCGTTCTTTGAAGAAGAAGTGTCCACTCATCTCTCCACCTAACAAAATCTTAGATCTCTTCATCTCGGCCTTAATAAGGGAATGACCGGTTTTCCACATTTTAGGTTTTCCACCGCGCTGGGAAATCCAATCCCCCAGGTCCCTCGAACACTTAACGTCATATATGATTTCTGCACTCTTATGGCGAGCTAATAAATCATCTGCAAACATCATCATTAAGCGGTCTGGATAAATGATCTCTCCTTGTTTGGTGATGACGCCTAATCGGTCTGCATCACCATCAAAGGCCAATCCTAACTCGGAGTCACTATTCACTACATCATCTATCAGGTCTTGTAAGTTTTCTGGCTTAGATGGGTCTGGATGGTGGTTGGGGAACAAACCGTCCACATTACAGAAAAGTTGCCTGACCTCACAGCCTATCGATTCGAATATTTCGGTCGCAAACAGCCCGGCCACGCCGTTACCGCAGTCGATTGTTATTTTCATTGGTCGACTCAATTGAATATCATTTTGAATTCTATCGATATAACGGTCTTTTATATTCTCAGTCGTGACGCAGCCGTCTCCAATATCAAATGCTTTATTATTAATTTTAGTCAGCAAGCTTAGAATTTGTTTTCCGTAGATGGCATGACCATCTAGAACAATTTTTAACCCATTATATTCAGGTGGATTATGACTACCTGTCACCATGACGCCATTTCCAGTTTTTAGTGCGTGAGTGGCGAAGTAGAGTCCTGGAGAGCTTGTTTGACCGATATCAATGACATCTACACCAGTCGACGTTATTCCGTCAATGAGTGCTGTCGTGATTGCTGGCCCACTCAGTCTTCCATCACGACCCACGCATAAAGACTTACCATTGTGGACCTGACTTCCAATCGCTTTACCAATCAATGTCACACCTTCAATTGTTAAGGTGCGATCTACGATACCTCGGATGTCATAAGCTTTAAAAATTGACGGGTTAATCTTCATACAAAATCCTTAAAGTAGTCGGTAATTTGGTTTGGTAACCAGGTAAGGTTTCCTGGGAATGGCCCACGCATATAGCCAACGTGACCGCCGGTAAGAGTTAAGTTTAGATTAATCTTGTTATTCCCCTCGATTAGTTCTGTAAGATCATTTCCAGGTAAAAACGGATCATTTTCCGCATGAAGGATAAGCGTTGGCTTATCAATCGATGGTAAAAATGGTTTGCTACTCGCGCGCGTCCAATAATCATCAACATTAGAGAATCCGTGGACAGGAGCAGTGAAGTTGTTGTCGAAGTCTCTTAGGGTTTCGCATTCTCTAATGGTTTTAATGGAAAGCGTTAAATGATGCGTTTGAATTTTTTGAATTGCTTTTATCTTGAGTGTTCTAAGGAAGTGGTTACCGTAGACTCTGTTAAATCCGGTGCTTAAACGGTTCCCAGCGATCATTAAGTCATAGGGCGCAGATATAGAGGCGGCGGCAGTAATACATTTTGTTCCTTCGTATTGTGATTTTCCTAGCCAATTGAGGAGCACATTCCCCCCGAGGGAAAAGCCGGCAATAAATATCGGTCCGTCTGTCAACTTTTTAATTTTTGGTAGGAGCCACTCTAATTCGTCGCTATCTCCAGAATGATAGGCTCTGGGCAGATGATTCGGTGAGCCACTGCATCCTCTAAAATGTACGACACAACCGTTCCAGCCTAGTCTTTCAACATTTGCCATTAGGGCTCTGGCGTAGTGACTGTTGGAGCTTCCTTC
>CBFIFN010000005.1:0-36740 GCA_965661885.1 uncultured Burkholderiales bacterium
TCTGACGTTTGATCAGCAGAGGCTTTTTAACTAATTGCCTCGTCCAAGGTGACGACTTTCCCCGCCTCAGGTGCTGTGTATCCCGGAAGCGTGCCTACGTAGTTGGTAAACTCAAGGCTCTTTAATAAAGTTATTAGTTTGAGAATCTCCTTTTTTCGTGCACCGTTTTTCTTGAATGCGAACATGTATTTTTCTTGCGCAAGAGGAATAAACTCTAAGCCAAACTGGTCAGCTGCTGGTTGAACTCCAAATCCAGTGTCTGCCATCCCAGAGGCTACATATGCTGCTACAGCTGCGTGAGTGAATTCTTCCGACTGGTAGCCTTCAATGTCACGTGCAGACATGTTGTTTTTGCTGAGTAGATGGTCAAATAACATTCTTGTTCCCGAGGGGTACTGTCTATTGACGAAGGTAACATCAGGATTTACTAAGTCAGCTAAGCTCTCTATTTTCTTAGGGTTGCTCGATGGTACAAATAACCCTTGGGTGCGTGTGACAAGGTGAATGAATCGATGTGAACCCCCATCTAGAAACGCAGCGAGGCTATCGATGATCTCTCGGCCGTTTCCTTCTGTGGGAAGATGAAAGCCCGCGAGCTCACAATCGCCGCGGTTAAGAGAGGCTAGGGACTCGGCGGCCCCTGTATATCGAAGGTCCACTTGAAATTCTGGCGCCATTTTTAAGAGCTCCGGTAAGTAGGCTACTGCATACCCGTGGCTCGCATGAATAGTTAGAGAGTTGCTTGCGGAGGTAAGAGCCCGATTAAGCTCTGTATTTATTTCAGAGGATAAGGACTGAAGCTGCGGACCGACGCGTGCAGAAACTCTTTGCTCCGCCCAAAGTAATTTTTCCCCAATTTCAGTTAATGCGGCTCCCTTGCCGCGTGTGAACTCAACCAAATTAGAGCCAAAAAAACTTTTCCAGTGATTCACTTGATTCCAGGCATGCCTATATGAGATTCCAGTTTGCTTTGCGGCCTCACTTAAAGTGCCTGTTCTGTGGATTAAATCCAATAAAACAAACAATTCTGATCCTAATGCTTCGTTTTCTTCATTGGATAAGGACCATGATGGTAATAATTTTATTTTGCGCATAATATATGAACTTTCTGACATATTGTAACGTCAATCAAAGTAGATTAACGTAGTCACTTGGTTAATGTAAGGATACCATTAAATATGCAAAAGAATGCACATTAAGATGGTTAATAGAAATAGCAGATAAGAGGATTTTGGCTGCTACGGGAGGTTTCTATTTTGGCACATATAAGTCACGAGTCGGTGGTTAACGCGGCTCTAGAAAAACATCTGGACATGGAAGGTAGTCTGTTGCCCATTTTGCATGAGGTGCAAGACGCGATAGGTTACATTCCCCCCGAGGCGATTGACATGATCGGTAAGAGCATCAATCGTTCTAGGGCTGAGGTGCACGGTGTGGTTTCGTTCTATCATCATTTTAGGCAACACAAGCCAGGCAAGCACATTATTGAAGTATGCCGCTCGGAAGCTTGTCAAGCGATGGGGGCAGCCGATGTCGTTGAAGATTTGAAAAGTAAACTCGGTATTGATTTTCATGAAACGACTGCCGATGCGCAAATCACACTTGAGCCTATTTATTGTCTAGGACACTGTGCTTGCGCTCCTGCTTTGATGATTGACGGAGTGCCGAAAGCTAGAATATCTGTCGATCAACTGGATGGTTTAATCGCTGATTTGAGGGCAACGAATAATGATAAGTAAACTTTATGTGCCGCGTGACTCATCCGCGGTAGCGATGGGAGCCGATCTGGTTGCCGATAAAATATCGCAGGTATCAACGGCCACTAAGACCGAGATAGAGATCGTTAGGAACGGGTCACGAGGAATGATGTGGATGGAGCCGTTGTTAGAGATTGAAACTGCTTCTGGCAGAATGGGATATGCCAACGTCACTGTCGATGATGTGGACAAATTTGCACTCAATGGGTTCTCCGAGAGTGGTTTGGCTGGGAAAGGAATCGGTCTGGTGGACGAGCATTCCTATCTCAAAAATCAGGAGCGCTTGTGCTTTGCTCGCAACGGAATCACTGACCCTACGTCAATCGATGATTATATTTCACATGACGGATTTAAGGGTCTTGAGGCTGCCTTGGCTCTCGACGGTAAGTCAATCGTAGAGATTGTGACAAAATCCGGATTAAGGGGAAGAGGGGGTGCAGCCTTTCCAACTGGTATTAAATGGAACACAGTGCTCGGATGTAGTGCTGACCAAAAATACATTGTATGTAACGCGGATGAAGGCGACTCCGGTACGTTCTCCGACCGAATGACCATGGAAGGTGATCCTTTCGCTTTGATCGAGGGCATGAGTATTGCGGCGCTGGCTGTTGGTGCAACAAAAGGATTTTTGTATCTCAGGTCTGAATACCCCCATGCTGAGGTAGTTTTCAATGAGGCTTTACGGATCGCTCGCGAACACTCTTACATCGGAGATAATATTCGTGGTAGCAAAAAAAGCTTTGATATTGAGCTGCGACGAGCAGCCGGAGCCTATATTTGTGGAGAGGAAACGTCGCTTTTAGAGAGTCTCGAGGGTAAACGGGGATTGGTTCGAGCAAAGCCACCGCTTCCTGCGATAGAGGGATTATTTGGTAAACCCACTGTTGTGAATAATGTGATTACTTTTTCCTCGGTTCCGTTCATCTTGGCCAATGGCGCCTCAGCTTACAGAGATTACGGAATGGGTCGTTCGATGGGAACGCTTCCAATCCAACTTGCTGGCAATATTAAGCAAGGAGGGCTCGTCGAGAAGGCATTTGGCGTTACATTGAATGAACTGTTATACGACTTTGGTGGTGGATCTGCATCCGGGAAGCCGATTCGTACCGTTCAAATTGGTGGTCCACTCGGTGCTTACATTCCTGAGAAAGATTTTGATTTGAAGCTGGACTACGAAACCTTCGCGGCAGCAGATGCGATGATTGGTCACGGGGGAATCGTGGTGTTCGACCAGACAGTGAATATGGCAAATATGGCCAGATTCGCCATGGAATTTTGTGCCTTGGAGTCATGCGGTAAGTGCACGCCTTGTCGAATAGGCTCGACCCGAGGCATGGAGATTATTGACAAGATCCTGTCCGGACAGAATAAATTCCAGAATGCTGAATTGATAGAGGATCTGTGTGACACTATGCTGCACGGATCACTTTGCGCGCTTGGCGGAATGATTCCTTTTCCAGTTCTCAGCGCAATGAAGCATTTTCCTGAGGATTTCGGCTTAGCTGAATCACAGATTAACAGAGTGGCTGCGTAAATTAAGTGAGGAAATTATGAGTACATCAACGTGGAGAGATTTGGGCACCCCAGAGAGTGCATCCGAAAATTTTGTTGACCTTATGGTGGACGGCGTATCTGTTTCCGTTCCGGAGGGAACATCTATCCTGAGGGCAGCCTCAGAGGCTGGTTTATCAATTCCAAAGCTGTGTGCCACTGAGAGTCTTGAGGCCTACGGGTCGTGTCGGTTGTGCCTAGTGGAGATCGAGGGGCGTCGAGGGTACCCAGCTTCTTGTACGACCCCAGCTGAGGCTGGAATGGTCGTCAAAACGCAAACCGACAAGTTAGCAAAGATTCGTCGTGAAGTGATGGAGTTGTATATCTCCGATCATCCCTTAGATTGTTTAACATGTTCCGCTAATGGTGACTGCGAGTTGCAAGATATGGCCGGTGTAGTTGGCTTAAGAGACGTGCGTTACGGGGTCGACGGGGCTAGTCACCTCGAGGCAAAAAAGGACGAGTCCAATCCATATTTTACGTTTGATGCGTCCAAGTGCATCGTGTGTTCTCGTTGTGTGAGAGCATGTGAGGAAACTCAAGGGACCTTCGCGCTTACTATTGACGGAAGAGGGTTTGGTTCGACTGTATCTGCTGGTCAAAAAGAATCTTTTCTCGATTCGGAATGCGTCAGTTGTGGCGCGTGTGTTTCTGCTTGTCCCACGGCGACCTTGATGGAGAAATCGGTGATTGAGCAGGGAATGCCGGAACGCAGCGTGAAAACGACGTGTGCCTATTGTGGCGTAGGATGCTCCTTCAAAGCGGAAGTTAAGGGTAATGATGTTGTCAGGATGGTTCCAGACTCCGACGGAAAAGCTAATCGTGGACACTCGTGCGTGAAAGGGCGATTCGCTTTTGGTTATGCTACGCATAAGGATAGAATTACCAAGCCGATGATCCGCGAAAAAATTACTGACCCTTGGAGGGAAGTAAGCTGGGATGAAGCGGTCAATTATGCTGCTTCGCAATTCAAAAAAATACAAGAGAAGTACGGTAAAGGTTCTGTTGGGGGGATAACATCCTCTAGGTGCACCAATGAAGAAACGTACTTAGTACAAAAATTAATTAGGGCAGCGTTCGGAAATAACAACGTGGATACGTGCGCACGAGTATGCCATTCGCCAACTGGTTATGGGTTAAAAACCACGCTTGGCGAGTCCGCGGGAACGCAAGATTTTGATTCAGTAATGTATACAGATGTCGCGGTCGTGATTGGTGCTAACCCTACAGATGGACATCCAGTATTTGCTTCGAGAATGAAGAAACGTTTGAGGCAGGGTGCCAAGCTAATTGTGGTGGACCCTCGAAAAATCGATCTTGTTGACGGCCCACATGTAAAGGCAAGTCATCACCTTAAATTAATGCCAGGTACAAACGTGGCGATTATCAATGCGTTCGCTCACGTAATATATAAAGAGAATCTTCACGATAGAGAGTTCATAAAGAAGCGCTGTGATTCAGAGCAGTTTGAAAAATGGGTAAGCTTCATAGCTCAAGATAGGAATTCGCCAGAGGATCTTGAATCAACCACCGGTGTTCCCGCAACTGAGTTAAGAGAAGCTGCACGGCTGTTCGCTAACTGCGGTAACGGTGCGATTTACTACGGTTTGGGTGTTACTGAACACAGCCAAGGGTCTACGATGGTTCTAGGTATTGCTAACCTTGCAATGCTAACCGGCAATATCGGGCGGCCTGGCGTGGGTGTTAATCCATTGAGAGGCCAAAACAATGTTCAAGGGGCTTGCGACATGGGTTCGTTCCCGCACGAATTGCCGGGGTATCGTCACCTGTCGGATAGTGTGACACGAGAGTTGTTTGAAAAAGAATGGAACGTGTCACTGGACCCTGAACCTGGTTTTAGAATCCCGAACATGTTAGACGCGGCTCATTCAGATGAATTCATGGGCATATACGTTCAGGGTGAGGACATCGCTCAGTCTGATCCAAACACAAAGCATGTGACATCGGCATTGGAGGCAATGGAGTGTGTGGTTGTTCAAGATATTTTCCTTAATGAAACAGCGAAGTTCGCGCACGTGATACTGCCAGGTGCATCCTTTTTGGAAAAGGATGGGACTTTCACTAACGCAGAGCGTCGAATTTCTAGAATTAGAAAAGTAATGGAGCCATTGGGTGGTAAGGCTGACTGGGAGGGCACAATGATGTTGTCTAACGCGTTGGGTTACCCTATGAATTATTCTCATCCATCCGAAATTATGGACGAAATAGCTCGTCTGACTCCAACATTCACTGGCGTGAGTTATGAGAAGCTTGATGAAGGAAGCATCCAGTGGCCGTGTAATAACGAGACTCCAGATGGGACGCCAATCATGCATACGTCTGAATTCGTTATTGGTAAGGGCCGATTTGTCATAACGGAGTATGTGCCAACAACAGAGCGGTCAAGTCGAAAGTTCCCGCTAATTTTAACGACGGGTCGAATTTTAAGTCAATACAATGTCGGCGCACAGACTCGCCGCACTGAAAATATGGCGTGGCATGATGAGGATAGGTTAGAGATCCACCCGAGTGACGCTGAATTACGTGGGGTAAAAAATAACGACTGGGTAGGGATAACGAGTCGTGCTGGTGACACAGTGCTTCGCGCAACGGTGACAGAGCGAGTGCAACCTGGTGTTGTGTATACCACCTTCCACTTTCCTGAGTCAGGAGCCAATGTGATCACAACAGACAATTCGGACTGGGCAACCAATTGTCCGGAGTTCAAAGTGACTGCAGTGCAAGTAGAGCCGGTTACTCAACCAGCAGAGTGGCAAAAGAAATTCGAGAAATTTAACAAAGAGCAGTTAGACTTGCTCGCGAAGGCGACAGAGTCCGAGCGGGTATAGATTCAATGCCCGCTTCGGCGATATCAGAGGGACAGGCAATTAGGTGGACCTCTCAGGGCGAGATCTTGTCAGAATCAATTAGAGTGGCAGAAGAAGTGCCTTTAGCTCTGATATATAACGGTGAGCCCTTCTCTGTGATGATGGTCAGCCCTGTCGACCTTGAAAACTTTGTCATAGGGTTCTCTATCACTGAAAAAATCGTGAATAACGCTCGTGAAATCAGTGGATTTGAGTTTGTCGATGAAAAATTCGGTATCTCTGCTTATGTGAGTATCGATAAGCGCTTTAGTGATGCCTTAACAGCTCGAAAAAAAAATCTGGTCGGTAGAACTGGTTGTGGGATTTGCGGAAAGGAAACACTAGAGGAAACTTTAGGACGATCTTTCAAAGTTACAAACGATAAGAAATTTAAAAATGGCGTAATACAACGAGCCATTAAGTCGCTTAGCGCATCGCAGACACTCAACATCGATGTTGGAACGCTTCATGGTGCAGCCTGGGCCGATGCAGCAGGGAATATTGCTGAAATTAGAGAGGATGTGGGTAGGCACAATGCACTTGATAAATTAATTGGGGTTCTTATGTCCACGAACCTCGGTAGCAGAGATGGCTTTGCTTTGATTACAAGTCGGGCGAGTTATGAGATGGTCTCTAAAGCCTCAGCCGCAAATATTGGTATGCTCGTTGCAGTATCAGGACCGACGTCGTTGGCAATAAATACCGCAAAGGAGAGTGGGATGACTCTTTTGGGGTTCGCCCGTGATGGACGACAAACAATTTATGCAAACAAACAACGGATAATAATTTAGAAGGGTGAATTATGGATGGTGTGCAGTTGGTAAGAATGGTGAATGATATCTCTAACTTTTTCAATACCGAGGAGGATAAGGAGATCGCTGCAGAGGGTGTCGCAGGGCACATCAAAAAATTCTGGAATCCTCGAATGCATAAGCAGTTAATCGAGTTTAGTGAACAGTCTGGCGGGGAGGGTTTGAGTGAATTATCACAAGCCGCAGTCAATAAACTCGACCGAACTAATTGAACTGGCACCTCAAAGCTACAAGTAACCCTCTCCTTGATATCGCCAAAATTCTACAGCCCCTAGGTAGCGCTATCTTTGGGTACGAATTTTAAGGCTGTCCCGTTATTGCAGTATCTCAGCCCACTAGGTTGAGGGCCATCAGGGAACACATGGCCGTGGTGCCCACCACATTTCGCGCAGTGATATTCGGTTCTAGTCATGAAAAATTTACGATCGGTTTTTTCTTCGAAAGCACCGACAACAGATCCAAAAAAGCTTGGCCAACCAGTGCCGCTTTCAAATTTCATATTTGATTCAAATAGAGGGTTGTCGCAGCCAGCGCATACAAATGTTCCCTCCCGATGCTCGCTGTTATAAGGGTGACTAAAGCTTGCTTCAGTTCCCTCTCTCCTCAATATTTGATACTCGGAAGCTGACAGTATTTCACGCCATTCATCGTCTGTTTTCTCCACTTTTTTCATGATCCTACTAAGCCTCTTATAAGTTGCACGTCTACTAATTCTCCAGATTTTACGGCTCCCTGGTCATTTGGTAAAACAATGAAGCAGTGTGCTTGGCTCATTGAGGATAAAATTCCGGAGCCTTGGTTTCCGGTAGGTTGAACAGTCCAATCTCCGTTTGGTTTCATTGTGAGTATCCCCCGTTGGAACTCTGTTCGACCTGGAGCTTTCTTCAATGGCTCCGTAACATGCGCTTTAAATGTTGGATTCGGTGAGGTATCGGTTTGGCCTTGCAGAAGTCTTAAAGCCTTTTGTACAAATTGGTAAAAAGTTACCATTACAGCAACTGGGTTCCCCGGAAGACCAAAAAAATTAGCTTTTCCCATCCTGCCAAAGGCAAGTGGCCGTCCTGGCTTCATCGCTATTTTCCAAAACAAGGCTTCACCGAGTTTATTAAGGATCGGTTTAATGAAATCGGCTTCGCCTACGGACACGCCCCCACTTGTAATCACAACGTCGGCGATATCGGTAGAACTTCTAAAAGCTTCTTCCACTGCGTCGGGTGTGTCTTTAATTACGCCCATATCTATAATTTCACATCCAAGCTCGGTTAGCATACCGAAAATTGTGTACCGATTGCTATCGTATATCTGGCCATCACCGAGGGGTTTGCCGACTCCAACAAGCTCATCTCCAGTGGAGAAAAAAGCAACGCGAAGTTTCCTGTATACGTTGACTTCCGGTATGCCAAGCGATGCAATTAACCCTAGGTCTGCAGGTTGAACTTTATGTCCCCTTTTTAGCGCTGCTGACCCCATGGATAAATCCTCACCGGCTTTTCTTGTATTTGACCCAGTTGGAAAATAATCAACGGATACGGTATCACCACTGCGTTCGGTACGCTCCTGCATTACAACGGTATCTGCGCCGTTCGGTATGACTGCCCCAGTCATAATTCGCACGCACTCGCCGTTCTTGACGGTTCCTCCAAAAGGCTGACCAGCAAAGGCAGTGCCAATTACACTTAACTGAGGATTATCATTCTGTGACAGGTCATCGCCAACGACGGCATAACCATCCATGGCTGAGTTGTCATGTTGAGGTACATTGACTGGCGAAATAACATCCTTGGAAAGTATTCTTCCCAAGGATTCACGAAGGGAGACGCACTCCGAAGCGCTCACCGGATGTAAAAATTGTTTGATGTAATTCCTTGCTTTATCAACTGGCATGGAATTTGGATCGTAGTCGGTCTCTTGGGTGATTGTCCTTAGTTTCTTAAGTGTAGTCATGGTTGTTTACTATTTCTTGTGGTTGATCGCTTAGCCGCCGATATACGACATTTCTATTTTCCTCAAAGATGCGGTATCTGCTGTTCGAATTTCCGAATAATTATCGCTTCTTGCCTGCCAGAGATTCTCAATAACCTTAGATATCATTTCGTCAGAAGCACCCGTTCGAAGCAACATGCGAAGATCGGTCCCCTGAGTAGCGAAAAGACAAGTATAAATCGAGCCTTCCGCTGATAACCTCGCTCTGGTGCACGACTGACAAAACGCCTGTGTTACCGATGAAATGAATCCAACTTCTCCACTGCCATCAACATATTTCCACCTTTCGGCAACCTCTCCAATGTAGTTTGGCTCTAGAGGCTCGATTGGAAATACTTCATTTATCTTTTCAACAAGATCTTTTGACGGAACTACATGGCTCATTTGCCAGCCGTTCGTAGATCCTACATCCATGAACTCAATGAATCTGACAATATGTCCACTGCCTTTGAAGTGTCTCGCCATATCCAGAACATCCTCATCATTCACGCCACGCTTAACAACCATATTTACTTTGATTGGCGAGAATCCTATTCTGTCAGCTTCTTCTATTCCTTCTAAAACCTTGGATACCGGAACGTTCATATCATTCATCATTTGAAAGGTGTTTTCATTGAGCGAGTCCAGGCTGACCGTTATTCTTTTTAATCCGGAGTCCTTTAGAATTTTTGCTTTCTGCTTCAGTAGTGTAGCGTTCGTTGTCAGAGTTAAATCTAACTGATGTGACGAAGAAATCATTTCGAGCAGTTTCTCCAACTGCTTTCGAAGTAATGGTTCGCCTCCTGTAATGCGAATTTTTTCTACACCGTGGTGCTTGAATATCCCAACCAACCGATTGATTTCGTCAAAAGAGAGAAGCTGCGCGCGCTCAAGAAATTTAAAATTTCTGTCGTATACGCTTTTTGGCATACAGTAGGTACATCGGAAATTACAACGGTCTGTCACGGAGATACGTAAATCTCTCAAATGTCTCTGTTTCGTGTCTTTCACCGGATTTTGGTTGACTGATTGATTACTTGTATTCATTTGAACTTTCAACACCATTTTTATGTGTAATACTTACACAAATCATTATATACGATTGAACACAACGACCCTTCGTCTTCGGTTGCCTCATGAGATGCTATCGGCTGTGATAGAACTACGTTGGTGAATAGCAAAATATTTAAAAAAGTGGATGAATATGGAAATTAAAATATTGTTTTTTGCAAAACTTCGAGAAACTTTTAATACCAGTGAGATTGCAATAACGCTCACTGGTTCCAATAAAAAAGTCTCTGACCTAATCGAGACTCTTCGTCAGAAGGGTGGCGTATGGGCCTCCGAGCTTCAAGATAATAAATCTTTTCGTATTGCGGTAAATCAGGAGATGGTGACTCACGATGTGCAGCTTTCTGAGTCCGATGAAGTGGCATTTTTCCCTCCGGTGACAGGTGGATAAGCTATGACTATACGTGTTCAGACGGAAGATTTTGATGTGAGTCACGAAATGCTAGCTCTGAGGCAGAAAAATCCTAAGGTAGGTGCCGTCGCGAGTTTTGTCGGAGTAGTTCGAGATTTAAATGATGGAGATGATGTGTCAGTGCTGACATTAGAACACTATCCGGAAATGACGGAGCGTTCATTGGGGGCTATTGTTGCAGAAGCGAAATCTCGTTGGGATATTTATGATGCATTGGTCGTTCATAGAGTGGGGACGCTGCTTCCTCTAGATCAAATTGTTCTCGTAATTGTGACGAGTGCGCATCGCGGCGAATCGTTCAAGGCTTGTGAATTTTTAATGGATTACCTCAAAACGCAGGCACCTTTTTGGAAGAAGGAAAAAACACCAGATGGGGATCGTTGGGTAGAGGCTAGAGAGAGTGATGCTGCGGCAGCACACCGATGGAACAGCGACAGTGATAATGATAATGATGGGCAAGGATGATTATGGTGAATAGCCTCCAGCCACAGCTTAAAGTAAGTTTTCGTAAATCTATCGCAATGGGGCCGGGAAAGGCTGCTTTGCTGGACGCCATTTCAAAAAACGGTTCCATCTCAGCCGCAGCCCGCGAGTTAGGCATGTCTTATCGAAGAGCCTGGATACTCGTTAATACAATGAATAATAGCTTTTTGTCCCCGTTAGTCGAAACTCTCACTGGTGGCAATCGGGGGGGTGGGGCCAGAGTTACTGAGTTTGGTGGCGAGGTCCTCTCCCAATATCGTTCTATGGAAGAAAAAGCCACCAAAAGCGTAAGAACGGAGATGAGACGTTTTGCAGAATTTATGCGTGATTGAGATCATTCGTTGACAACAAGCGCTATATCTTGTTAAATATAACGCAGAAACATGTACTGAGCGGTAGTTATACCGTCCCCTTTCAAAGTAAATGTAGCTCTGGCGCCTCCATGGCGCCAGAGTTGTATTGAAAAACAATATATTGGGCGAGAAAATAAATGTTTTTTACTAAGTTTTGCTATCTCTGCCAGTAACGGTTGAAGCGGTGATCATACCGCTACTCCTAAGCCTAAAAGTGGCAGGCCTTGCTACTATAATTGCGACGTTTCTTGGTGTGTTTATGGCTTGGTGTGCCGCGAAATATGACTTCTGGGGAAAGGAAATCCTGGACGCTGTCTTGACGTTACCGGTAGTTCTTCCCCCCACAGTCCTTGGCTATTATCTGCTTGTTTTGCTCGGGCGGCGAGGACCAGTAGGAGCATGGTTGGATGCACACTTCGGTATTAACCTTATTTTTACTTGGCAAGGAGCAGTAATAGCAGCATCAATTGTTGCCTTTCCTTTGGTGTATAAGTCTTCAAGGTCGTCATTTGAAGGTGTTTCGAGACAATTTGAGGACGCATCACGAGTTTTAGGTAAAACCGAATTACAAGTGTTTTGCATGATCACATTGCCGCTGGCCTTTAGGGGTATTTTGGCGGGTGCTATGTTGGCGTTTGCCAGAGCTTTAGGAGAGTTCGGTGCTACGCTAATGGTTGCTGGCAGCTTACCTGGTAGAACCCAGACGCTCTCTATCGCTGTTTACGAGGCTGTTCAAGCAGGTCACGATCAAATTGCTAACTTTCTTGTGATTGTTACTTCAATCGTCTGTATTGCAGTCCTTTTGGCTTCGAATTATTTCCTTCGACCGAAATATCGACTGGGGTAGCTGAAAATGCGAATCGATATAGATGTCCATCAATCTTTTCGGTCAGGTGGGCATGAATTTAGGTTAGGTATCAAGTTTAGCTGTGATGAGGATATCACTGTTTTATTCGGGCAATCTGGTTCAGGAAAGAGCCTTCTGTTAAAAACTATTGCAGGCTTGCAGACTCCGAAGTCAGGAAAAATTTTAATAAATAACCGATTACTTTTCGATTCATCGAAAGGCATAAATGTGTCATCAAGACACAGAAATATGGGTTATTTGTTTCAGGACTACGCATTATTTCCTCATTTATCGGTAGCTGAAAATATTGGCTTTTCGCGACGATCTTTTTTTTCAAAGGCGTTGGGCAAGGATGATCTTAGTCGTGTTCAGGAACTACTTAATGTTTTTCAGATTGAGGATCTCAAAAATAAATATCCAGCCGATATATCGGGAGGACAAAGACAGCGAGTCGGTCTCGCTCGTGCATTATTGCAAGAGCCGGAAATCCTCTTGCTGGATGAACCATTCTCAGCACTCGACCCACTCCTAAGAATAACAATGAGGCAAGAGTTGAGGAAAATCCAAGGAATTTTTAAAATCCCAATTCTCGTGATTACTCATGATCCGCAGGATGTCGCTGAACTGGGGCAAAGACTAGTTTTAATGAAGAACGGAGCCGTCACAGGCTCAGTCGATCTGACTGAAGAGCCCTTCAGGGACTCATCTGGTAAGCCTGTCCGTCCTGAAATTAAAAAAATATTATTGAGTGCGGCGGGAGTCCTTGATGACTAGACTAAAAAAATTTCTAATGTCACTGATGTTAAGTCCTATATTCATGAGCTGTTATGGACAGACCGCAGAGACGGAGCTTGTAATCTCAGCTGCCTCAAGCATGTCAGACGTGCTACGCGAAATTATTCAGAAATACGAATCCCTAAATCCAGATGTGAAGATTACGACTAACTTTGCAGGCTCTGGAATACTTTTAAGACAGATTGAGCGAGGAGCTCCAGTCGATCTCTTCGTTCCGGCTGATCGACAAACGATGCAAGAGGCGGTTGATAAACAGTTAGTGGACCGTGATTCCATACTTAATTTAGCCAGTAATCAGCTGGTCTTAGTTGGTCGTGATGATTTTACTTCGGAAATTGGTAATCTAGCGGAGCTATCCGAGCCTAATGTAAATCGCATCGCGCTGGGAAATCCAGACAGTGTTCCTGGTGGTCGGTACGCGCGTGAGCTTTTACTACAAAAAAATTTGTGGGGCTCAGTATCTCCAAAAATAATTTTTACTCAGAATGTGCGGCAATGCCTTGATTATGTTGCTAGAGGCGAGGTAGATGTTGCATTTGTTTATGCGACTGATATTCGTGTGCCGAGAAACAATGTGAAGTTGATGCTGCCAGTTAGCCTCAAAGAGCCGATCACATATCCCATAGCTTTGGTGACTGACTCCCTAAAATCTGATGCGAGTCTTAAGTTTTTGGAATTTTTAGAAAATCAGGTAGTATCTGACATTCTTGAGGAGTATGGATTCCTAAATCATGTGGGTCCGTCTTGGTAGATAAATGTGCTTGTTAGCTTAGGTTTGTAGACTGTGGAATTAATGTGTTACTGAAACTTCTCGCTATTGGTGCCGGGGCTGCCGCGGGAGCTTGGATTCGGTGGGGTCTTGGCTTGGCGTTTAATGCAACGTTAAAAAATATTCCTCTCGGGACGTTGCTAGCGAATTTAGTTGGTGGCTTCCTTATCGGCGCGGCAATTGAGTTTTTTTCACATAATATTCAGTTATCACCAGAGTGGAAGCTGTTAATTATCACCGGCTTTCTTGGTGGGCTAACAACTTTTTCTACATTCTCGCTTGAGTCAGTACAGCTTATTCAAAGTGGACGACTAGGTTGGGCAGCATTTTTGATTGGCGTACACGTTTTCGGATCAATTGTCATGACGATAGTTGGGCTTAGCGTTTGCAAATCTATGTTGGCCTAAGCTGTTTCGCAAGCTTGGAGGCGACGTTATATGCCGGGTGTTTTAATCTTATTTGTAACGTCAAATGTCTGATTTTTATCAGGCGTCACAGCATTGACAACATCGCTCTTTGACTTCATCTCAAAGCCAACATATTGCTTTTCAACGACGTCATTGCATAACGCCCTGTAACGATTCATGCCCCCTGCATAAGGCATAAATACTCTAGGTTTTCCCTCAACGTTAGCGCCTAAATACCAAGAGTGAGGCACCGTAACTAGAAGAGTCGCCTCGGCGGCCTCATTCACATGTTTAACCCACTCCGTAGCTGCTGATTCGTCTGCTTCGCACGTGTCGATATCATTCGCTCTCATGTAGTCTAGACACTGACTAATCCACTCTACGTGTTGCTCAATGCACGGTGGCATGTTGCATAATACAGAGGGACTGCCGGGGCCAGTGATGGTGAAAAGATTTGGAAAGCCTGGTGTTTGTAGGCCTAGGTAAGTTTTTGGACCCTCTTTCCAGGCATCTGTCAGTTTGACCCCGTTTCTTCCCCTGATGTCCATTTCAAAAAATTTGCCTGTAATTGCGTCAAACCCAGTTGCAAAAACAATGATGTCGAGAGGAATATGCCGTTCGCTTGTCTGTATTCCGTCTTTTGTAATTTTCAGTATGGGCTCTTTTTTTACGTCTACGAGTGAGACGTTTTCTTTATTAAATGTTTCAAAGTAGTTTGTGTCGATGGGTGGCCGTTTCCCAGCATAAGGATAGTCAATGTTAGAGAGTGCCTCTGCAGTTTTCTCATCCCTCACTACGCTTTTGATTTTGCTTTTTAGGAAGTCGGCAGCGGTGTCATTGGCTTCTTTGTTGGTCGTTAAATCTTGATAAGTAGCCCTAAATTGAAGACCTCCTTTCTCCCAAGCGTCCTCATAAATCTTAATGCGTTCATTTTCGTTTGAATCGAAAACTTTGCTTGTTGAAATTCTAAAAGGATGTCCATTAGGTGTTGACTGAACTAAGTCCCTGATTTCTTCATAATTATCTCGAACGTATTCTTTAAAATCTTTGGTTAATGGAGCATTTCGGGCAGGCACGCTGTAATTGGGTGTCCTTTGAAAAACGTGAAGATGGCCGGCTGTTTCTGCGATGACCGGTGCCGCCTGAATGCCAGTAGAGCCCGTCCCAATCTGTCCTACTCGTTTATTTTTGAAGGATACATCCTCATGAGGCCATTTACCTGTGTGATACCAATCCCCAGTAAATTCTTCTAGACCTGAAATGCTTGGAATATTGGCTGAGGAAATACAGCCAATGGCGGTGATTAAGTAAGTGCTTCTGCATACTAGCCCAGTAGCTGTCGTGATTTCCCACTGGTTGGCATCTTCTATAAAGCGTGCCTTTTTGACACTTGTATTGAATTTAATATTTTTTCTTAAATCTAGTTTTTTCGAGACAAAATTTAAATAACTACGAATTTCAGTAGGACCTGGATAGCGTTCTGACCACTCCCATTCTCTATAAATCTCCTCTGAAAACATGTAGCAGTATGAATGGCTCTCTGAGTCACAACGCGCTCCGGGATAACGGTTCCAAAACCAAGTTCCCCCAAGGTCAGAGCCTGCTTCCAGCACTAAAGTATTGAAACCTAACTGGTCTCTGAGCGAATGGAGTTGGTACAGACCCGAAAACCCGGCGCCAATAATAATCGCATCATATGATTTCAGTTGGTCCAACATTTATTAATCCTCAAATGGTTCAGTGATTTGCCCGCACAATCATCAATCAAGAATAACAGTTAAATGTTGGTTGAGTATTGCTCGTGATGTGTCGATAGTTTCAGAGGCTGTCATTCCAATTGGGCCTTTGTTGTCGCTCAATAACTGATCCGCAGCTAACCCGTGTAAATAGACGCCAGCAACCACTGCTGAGTGGCTGTAAGCACCTTGGGTAATCAATGCCCCAATGATACCGGTCAGCACGTCTCCCATTCCAGCGCAGGCCATTCCTGGGTTTCCCGTAGTGTTGATAAACCAATTCCCATCCGGGAGGGCGCACACACTCCCAACCCCTTTAAGGATAACTTCTGAGTTAAATTCATTCGCCAATGTAAGGGCTGAGTGGACTCTATCGGTTTGAATTTCCTCAACCGAACATTTGAGAAGTCTCGCGGCTTCTTTTGGGTGGGGCGTTAGCACTGTCGGACAATCTCGATTGCTGATTTTACCTCTAAGCTGAGTTTGATCAGCGACTAAATTTAAGGCATCTGCGTCCACTATTACTGGTGCAGGTTGACTCAGACTTTCGTCCAAGGTTTGGAGAGCAAGGTCATCGTTACCTAGGCCTGGACCAATTGCAATGCAGTCAAATTCATTTCGAGAAAGAAGATCACTGGCTTTACGTATCATAAGCTCAGGTTGAACTTGATCCACGGCTAGTAAAGGTGTCCTCAAAGCGCCTAATAAAACACGTCCAGCGCCAAGTTTTAAGGCCGCACGACCAGCGAGCAGTATGGCTCCGACCATGCCCTCGTTTCCTCCAATAATCGCGATCTGACCATGTGAACCCTTATGAGAGGCTTTTTTTCGTGGTGCCAAAACATTTTGGAGTACGTCGTTACCGATTAAATAGCCACTATTGTCAGGCCGTGGATAGCCATCCATATTAAGATCACTAAAATGAATGGTGCCGGAATAATCTGGACCCTCGCCTGTATGGAGCCCAACTTTATAACCTAGAAAAGTAACAGTGTGGTGTGCGTGAATGCTGCAACCCATAACCTTTCCGGTATCACTATCCAATCCTGATGGAATATCTATGGCGATCACTGTAGATGAGAGTTGATTTACCTGACGAACAAGATTGGCAAAATCACCGCTGAGAGGGCGCGTTAATCCGATACCAAACAATCCGTCAATGACGAGCTCAAAATGGTCCTCTGGATCTAACTGAGTCTTGATAATGCCCCCCATCTCTTTCCAATCCGCGATGGCACGGCTTCTGTCTTGAGAGGCGGTTTCGGGACTACTCAGCGAGAGCACTACGACGGAGTAATTGGCGTTTTTAAGGTGCCTAGCCGTTACGTACGCATCCCCGCCATTATCACCTGGCCCGGCAAGTACTAATGCGGTTTGTGAGTCTTGCGGCGCGACATGGAGCGCGACGTTAGCAACAGTTTTACCTGCAATTTCCATCAGATCAGGTTTTGGGTCGAGCCTGAGAAGGTATTTCTCAATCTCTCTTATATCTTCCGTCTGGTACACCGGAACTGTTTGCATATTTTGGATTTAAGCAATTTTATTGTGTAGTGTCATATTACTTCATCGTTGGTCAGCTATAATCTTTATTTGTAAATATATTACTGAATATCAAAGACTCCATGCCGGAAATTGTTTTTCTAGAGGGGCGCCAAGCTCTTTCAACATTTCGCCTCGATAAGTTATTAATTGAAGCTCAAAATATCGAACCAGAGATAAGCGAAATCTCAGCATTTTTTTGCCATTTTGTTGAGCTCATGAAACCGCTCACGGCAGATCATTTGAGCCGACTTAATCGAATTCTCTCCTACGGTCCGAATACGTCAAAATCGAACGACAGGAAAGTAAGTTTTGTTGTGGTGCCTCGGCTGGGATCAATTTCACCCTGGTCAACCAAAGCCACTGAAATAGCTCAGGCTTGTGGATTAAGTGACGTGCTGAGAGTTGAGCGTGGTGTTTCTTGGAGTGTGAATACGATAAGTGGTAAAGCGTTATCCGGCTCCAAGTTGACGGTATTTACCAAGTTGGCACACGACAGGATGACTGAAACGGTTTTGGATGAGTTAAGCGAAGCGAAACGGCTTTTTCATCACGTTGAGGCCCAACATATGACCACGATTCCAATTTTAAAAAATGGAAAACAGGCACTCGACGATATTGATCGTGAATTAGGCCTTGCACTTTCAAATGATGAAATTGATTATCTGCATCAGAGTTTTAAGACAATAGGCCGAGACCCAACTGATGTAGAGTTGATGATGTTTGCTCAAGCTAATTCAGAGCATTGCCGACACAAGATATTCAATGCGTCTTGGGTGATAGATGGTAAGCCTCAGGAGAAGTCGCTGTTCGGAATGATAAGGGAGACTCACCGGAAGTCTCCGAAGGGTACCGTAGTCGCTTACTCGGATAATTCAGCAATTATGGAAGGTGTCGCAGCTGATCGTTTCCGTGCTGCGCCAAACCACGATTATGAATATGTTTCGAATGAATTGACACATACTTTGATGAAGGTCGAGACGCATAACCACCCCACAGCTATCTCCCCATTTCCTGGGGCCGCAACGGGTTCTGGCGGAGAAATTAGAGATGAAGGTGCCACTGGCCGTGGGGCGAAACCCAAGGCCGGACTGGTTGGATTCAGCGTATCTCACCTGAGGATACCTGAGCTAGAAGAACCTTGGGAGAAGGCCGATATCGGTAAACCCGATCGAATAGTTTCTGCCCTAGACATTATGTTGGAGGGGCCGGTTGGAGGTGCCGCTTTTAATAATGAGTTCGGTCGACCTAACCTTTGTGGTTACTTCAGAAATTATGAACAAGAGTGCGGTGGGGTTGTTCGCGGGTATCACAAGCCTATTATGTTGGCAGGTGGCTTAGGTAACGTGACCGATACACAGTCTATCAAAGAGAAATTTGATGCCGGTGTTCTGATCATTCAGTTGGGTGGGCCGGGTATGCTAATCGGGATGGGAGGCGGAGCAGCGTCTAGCATGGCAACCGGTGATAATAGCGCTGATCTAGATTTCGATTCGGTCCAGAGAGGTAATCCTGAAATCCAAAGACGATGTCAGGAGGTGATTGACCGTTGCTGGGGACTTGGCGCAGACAATCCTATCTTATCAATTCATGATGTCGGTGCAGGTGGTCTATCTAATGCGTTACCTGAACTTGTGAACGATGCGAAGTGCGGTGCGCGTATCGATATCAGAAAGATCCCCTCAGAGGAGCCAGGTATGACTCCTATGCAAATTTGGAGTAATGAGTCTCAGGAACGCTACATGTTAGCGGTGGACCCCAATAAATTTGAGCAGTTTGAGGAGTTTTGCGAACGTGAGCGTTGTCCGTATTCGCTTTTGGGCGAATCAACAAGTGATGGACATCTAGAGGTTTATGATTCTTACTTTGATAATAAGCCTGTAGACATTGCATTGTCGGTCATATTGGATAAGCCGCCGAAGATGACGCGGAATGTTAAAAGAAAGAAACTAAATTTGATCGCCAAGAGTTTGCGCTCCGTCGACTTTAATGACGGTGTTGCCAGAGTCCTGTCGTTCCCAGCTGTTGCTGATAAAACTTTTTTGATATCCATCGGAGACAGATCCGTGGGAGGACTATGTTCGCGTGATCAGTTCGTAGGACCTTGGCAAATTCCGGTTAGTGATGTCGCCGTTACCTCGATGGGCTTTAAAGAATATTCAGGTGAGGCTTTTGCTATAGGTGAGCGCGCCCCCGTGGCGGTGACTAATGGTCCCGCTTCTGGCCGAATGGCTATCGGCGAGGCAATCACAAATATAGCTGCTGCTAAGATTAATCGACTGAGTGATATTAAATTGTCTGCAAATTGGATGGCTCCAGCTGGCTTTGAAGGTGAGGACGCTAATTTGTTTGATACTGTTAAGGCAGTTGGTATGGAGTTATGCCCGAAGTTGGGAATCAGTATTCCGGTTGGAAAGGATTCCATGTCGATGCGAACAGTGTGGCGAGATAACGGAGAAGAAAAGCAAGTTATTTCGCCTGTGTCTCTGGTCATCACTGCATTTGCACAGGTTTCAGATATCCGTAAAACGCTCACCCCAGTTCTGTCTTCTGATCCGGACACAGAATTAATTCTTGTTGACTTGTCCGGTGGTAAGAATCGCCTAGGTGGGTCTATATTCCATCAAGCATGGTCTATTGAGGGAGGTGAAACTCCAGATCTTGACGATGCGGCACTCTTGAAGGGGTTCTTCACTGCGATACAAACGCTTAACAGTAGTAACAAAATATTGGCTTATCATGATCGCTCGGATGGGGGACTTTTAGCGACTTTGGCTGAATTTATGTTCGCCTCTCATTTAGGTGTTTCGGTTGAGTTAGGTGCTGGTTCGGATAAGGACAGTCAGTTGGCAGCACTTTTCAATGAAGAGCTTGGGGCCGTTATTCAAGTTCGTAAAGTTGATAAGTCGAAAGTTTTTGCTGTGTTAGATTCACACGGATTGACTGACTACATAATGTCTATTGGCAGCATTAACCGCTGCGGGCGTTTAGAAATACGTTCAAATGGCGTTAAATTAGTCGATGAATACGGTTGGTCTTTGCAACGAATATGGTCCAAAGCAACTTTTCATATGCAAGGCGTTCGAGATAACCCTGAATGTGCCGAGCAAGAATATAACCGCATTTTAGATGTAAAAGATCCCGGTTTACATGCTGATTTAACGTTTGATATTAGTGACCCGACACGCACGACTTTTATCAATACGGGAGTAAAGCCGAAAGTGGCAATACTTCGAGAGCAAGGTATTAACGGACAAATAGAAATGGCAGCTGCTTTTGATAGGGCTGGCTTTAGGACTGTTGATGTACACATGAGTGATGTAATAACTGGCCGAACGTCTTTAGCGGATTTTAAGGGTCTAGCTGCATGTGGCGGATTTTCTTACGGTGATGTGCTGGGTGCTGGGGAGGGATGGGCGAAGTCAATTTTATTTAATTCGAGAGCACATGAAGAATTTTCCAGTTTCTTTGATCGGGAGGATAGTTTTGCATTAGGCATTTGTAATGGGTGTCAGATGATGTCGAATTTGCGTGAGATTATCCCGGGGACCATTCACTGGCCTCGATTTGTGAAAAATAAGTCGGAGCAGTTCGAAGCGAGATTTGTGATGACTGAAATAGGCGATAGTCCTTCGATCTTTCTGCAAAATATGGTTGGGTCGAGGATTCCAGTGGCTACAGCTCACGGAGAAGGGCAGGTGGAATTTGAATCTTCGACTCAGCAAGAGTCAGCAGAGCCTTATGTAGCACTCCGATATGTCGACAATTATGGCCAAGTGACTGAAAAATATCCGAGCAATCCAAATGGATCAGTATCTGGAGTGACGGGTTTATCCTCAGTAGACGGCCGTTTTACCATCATGATGCCGCATCCAGAGAGGGTATTTAGAAGTGTCCAGAACTCATGGCACCCTGAGCAATGGGAAGAAGATGGCGCATGGATGTATATGTTCCGAAATGCGAGATACTGGGTTGGTTGATTGTTTCCTCAGCTTGTCGGTTATCGGGTAACCAAAGCATAAAAAATTAAATGTTTAATCAATCGTCGGGTGCGAATGCTTGTATTGATAGCGCGTGAATCTTCCCAGACATTAACTCAGATAAGCATTCATAGACAAGCCTGTGTCGTTGCATGGTCGTTTTTCCAGAAAAAAGCGGTGATACGATGGACAATTCGTAGTGCCCGCCACCCGTTTCTTTAACCCCAGCATGACCCGCGTGGGAGGCAGAGTCATCAAAAACGTCTATGGATGTTGGCTCAAGTCGTGTCAATTTATCTTTGATCTGATCTACGGTGCTCATGTTTCTCAAAGCCCTTTCTTCATTAATTTATGGATTCGCTGTTTCTGTAATGAGGACGTTTAATCATCTTCTGGAGTGATGTGTTTAGCTAGCGCGAGTGCTTGGCCTAGAGCGAAGATCAGTAGTAACCCCATCCCGCCAAATAGTTTGAAGTTAACCCACGTGTCAGTATCAAAATTAAAAGCGATGTACAGGTTAAGAAACCCCATGAAAGTAAAAAACCCGGCCCAGCTTAAATTCAATTTATTCCAAATCGGCTCTGCCATCTTCATTTTTGCGCCCATCATCGCTTTGATTAGGTTCTTCTTGAATAAAAGGTTGGATAGGATGAGTGCAACGGCAAAGGCCCAATAAAGCGCGGTAGGTTTCCATTTGATGAATGTTTCGTCCTTAAGGGCGAGTGTCGCACCTCCTAAAATAACGATGATTCCTAAATTAATCATCATCATTTTTTCTAGCTTTTTGTGTTTTAACCACGACCAGCCAGCTTGACCGATGGTTGCGAAAATCGCGGCAGCTGTAGCAGCCATGATGCCGTAACTTTTGAAGACAAAGAAAAAAATGATGATGGGAAAGATTTCAAAAAGAAATTTCACAATATTGCACCTGTTGTTAATTGTTCACGTATCACTATTTTAATAGAATCATATGGATCAAGTGTTTTTCGTTTATTAAATATTGTTTTCTATGTAGAGTGTTTTTCTAGTGTCTTATTAATTAAATTTGTTAAGCGTTCGATAGGAGAAATAAAAGATGAGTAAAAACCTAATGGTTGATTTGGTGAATTACGCTGATGCCACTCCCGAGGTTAGGGAGGTTTTTGACGACATTATGAAGACCAGAGGGTCTGACTTTGTTAATAATATCTGGAGGGTTCTTGCGTCTCATCCTCCCTTATTAAAGCAGTTTTGGGGTCAAATGAAGGATGTAATGCTTAAGCCCTCAAGACTCGACCCACTTACCAAAGAACTTATTTATCTCGCTGTTAGCATCACAAATAGTTGTGAGTATTGCATTAATAGTCATACCGCGGCAGCAAGAAAAAAAGGACTGGACGATGAAATTTTAGGTGAGCTAAATGCTATTGTCGCCCTGGCGAATGCAGGTAACAGGCTCACAGAGGGCTATCAAGTACCTATTGACGAGGTATTGACTTCGACGGTGAAACGGGAGGCGTGGCGACATATTGAAATTGAGGAAAAAAGTACGGGTTAAAGTAAGTGCTTCGCTCATTTCAAAGAATGTTAAAAAGATTGGAAATATTTAATTGACACAGAAGGGTAGTAAAGATGAGTGTGATTGAAGCGTTAAGTAAGCGGTACAGTTGCAGGAAGTTTAAGTCAGAAGAGCTACCTGATGCTTTGGTGACTGATCTATTGTCTGCCGCTCAAAAAACCGCATCATGGTGTAATACACAGCCGTGGTCTGTGCATATTCTCTCTGGAGATGCTCGCGGCAGGGTCAGCGAGGCCTTAGTGTCTGCGGCAAGGGCGGGGCTTAAATCCGAGAGTGATATTGCGTTTCCAGAACGATATATCGGTGAGTATAAGGAGCGCCGAAAAGTCTGTGGTTTACAGCTTTATTCAGCTGTGGGTATAGAGAGGGGTGATGATGCAGCAACTCAAGATCAGCTTTTAGAGAATTTCCGATTTTTCGGTGCGCCGCACGTCGCTTTTATCTCTACGCCGGGTGAACTCGGTGCGTATGCGGCTGTTGATTGTGGTCTTTACATTTCGTCTTTCATGCTTGTGGCCCAAGAGTTGGGTGTGGCGACTATTGCTCAGGCAGCTCTTGCGTCCTACCCAGACGTGGTTAAACGGTTTATTCCTATTTCCGAAGGCCATAATCTTTTATGTGGAATAAGCTTCGGGTACGAAGATGAAAGCCACCCTGTGAATTCATATCGTACTGAACGAGCCACTATTGATAGCTCTGTTCAGTTTCATATCTAAGGTATTGGAGAAATAGACAATTGGTTTCTAAATCGAAAAGGCATCGAGGCGTTTTTGATCCGGCAAGAAATGAAGCTTATGAGTTAAGCCGATCAAGGATCGAAAATTTCGTGCGGTGCCCAGCTTGTTTCCATTTGCAGCAGGTAAAAGGGGTACGGTATCCAAGCATGCCCGGTTTTAATATTAACGAGGCGACTGATGTTCTGCTTAAAAGAGATTTTGACATCTATCGACAGAAAGGGGAGGCGCACCCATTTTTAGAGGAGTTAGGTTCACCTCATTTGATTCCGTATCGACATGAGGATTTTGAAAAATGGACTCAAAGCTTGCATTTTGGCGCGGAGGGTCGGATGAATACTGTTCATGAACCAACTAACTTAAAAATTGGCGGTGGTTTGGACGATGTGTGGTTAAACAAAAAAACTCAGCAACTTCATATCGTTGATTACAAGAGTACTTCCCAAAAAAGTGAAGGAAAGAAAATCTCACTGGATGATCCATGGAAGGCGAGTTATAAACGCCAGATGGATCTATATGTATGGGTGATGCGCGAAAAAGGTTACGACGTATCTTCGACAGGATATTTTCTTTATTGCGATGGTGATCGATTTAGTGATTATGAATTTTTAGGGTGTCAGGATGCGCATATGAGGTTTCAAATGACCTTGATGCCGTATGAGGTTGATTTATCGTGGATCGAGCCAACACTGCATCATATTAAACAATGTCTTCTCGAAGTAACTACGCCAAAGCATAACTATAAATGTGAATACGGAATATTTCTGAAGCAACTTGAAATGTGATTTTTATTCAAAAAAAGCTTTATGCTAAATTTTAGTCAAAGTGGAAACGGCTCTGGAGAAAAGTGTCAGTGGTGTTGGTGATGTAATATTCAATGACGCGTCAGGCCCGGGACTTTTTGGGCACTTAGCTGCAAAACTAAATCATTAAAATCGTCAGCTGTAAAGTCATACTTTTCTGATGAATATTTGTGAGGAGGCTCTGCGTGGCCCCACTCGGTAGGCCGTCGAACAAAAGCTGTTTTAAAGCCGCATTGTTTTGCTGCGTCAAGGTCGAAGGGATGTGCGGCAACCATGCAGCACTCCTCAGGTTTTAGTTGAAGATATTTAGCACATGTCATGTAAGCCTCATGGAGCACTTTATATTTCCCGATGCCTTCGCAGGAGATTATAGCGTCCCAGGTCAGAGCATTTTTTCTTGCTGTATCAATGATGGCTCGGTACGAGAGTAATGTAAATGAGGCGCAGATATAATCGTGCTTTAACGTTGCTAGAGCTGTAGGGAAATCAGCCCAACAGTTGAGTGAGTGAAGCGTATCCCAAGCGATGCAGCGTTTATCGCTTTCGGTAAACTGCGTGAGATTATTCTCCGAAATTAATTCGCTTAAAACCTCTGCATGCACGTCGTCAAAGTTTTTAGTTGCAGGCGTAAACTGTCCGTGGTTAAGCATTGCTGCCAGTGTACGACGCCTAAATTCATTGGTTAACTCTCCCCAATCAAATTTGATATTGTATTTTTTTCCGATTATTTCGAAAGCCGTTTTGAACCCTGTATGCCAATCAAGAATTGTTCCACCGGTGTCGAATGTGAGGGCTTTAATAGTCATGGGGTGCCTTTCAGATTATGGCGAAACGTGCGTGTAATGCGTCTACAATTACCGCATTCTTTATTTTGTGTATGTGGATTTTATTGATGAGTGGTCTCAGATGTCTCTGAGTCGACCAGTTTACGAAAATTTGTGGGTGTAACTATCGAAAAATTTATTTTTCCACCGCCTAGTGCTCGTCTGTTCTTTCTTTTCAGTAGGTCGAAGTCTTTAGTGATCAAATGTCCAGCTTGGTAATGTCCAGCAAGATCTAGAAACTTAACATCATCAGGATCTTTGCACCAGAAACTGGGTTTAGGAGGGCTAGGCGTGTCCACAAATTCGCAGAGGGACTTTACTGTGTTAATGATGTGAGGCTCATTAGCGTCAGGACCATAAAAATGTTTGTATTTAAGTACTATCATGAGCTCTGCAAGGCATTGTTCATCGATAAGAACCTCAAAATACTTATTTTTTCTTAATAGCTTGAGAGGTTCTACAGCAATATCGTTAAAGTACAACCAATCAATCCATACATTCGTATCGAACACGACTCGCATGGTCTTTAGAACAGCTCCTTGTCACCAAGATAACGCCATTGACCAATTGGCAGTTTAGCTAATTTAACTTGTCCGATACGAACACGTTTTAAGCCAGTTACTTTTAAGTTCACTAAATCACACATTCTACGAATCTGTCTCTTTTTTCCTTCGCGCAAAACAATACGCAATTGATCTTCATTGATCCAAGATACTTTTGCTGGCTTTAGGGGCTTTCCATCAAGCTCAAGTCCGTGTTGCAGAAGCTCCACACCGTTTTCGACAATTGTCCCCGTAACTCGAACCAAATACTCCTTTTCAATTTTTGAGTCTTGGCCGATTAGCTTCTTAGCCACGCGACCATCCTGAGTGAGAATGAGAAGCCCAGTTGAGTCAATATCTAGTCTTCCAGCTGGCGCTAGACCTTTGAGGTGTTGCCTTATGAATCTTTTTTTCGACGGGTCATCAGCGAACTGATTGTCAGGTTTTACTAGTTTAATCGCCGGTTTATAGTCGTCTTCAGCTTGCCCTGACACGTAGCCAATTGGTTTATTAATCAGTATTGTGACTTTATTTAACCCAAGCCCACTTTCGGTCAGTGTAATTTTTGCATTGCTTGGCGCACGGGTGCCGAGCTCCTCAACTCGACTTCCATTGACAAGTACCCAACCTTTAACGATGTAATCGTCCGCCTCTCTTCGGGAGCACATACCGCGTTCGGACATGAGTTTCGACACACGGATCATCGGCACTTGCTCAGGCATGGTCTCCCTACGAGTAGACTTGCTGGTAGATACCTTGCTTGATTTAAGACTCAATCGAGTCATGTTGACATCAAGCCGCGTCGAGTAACTCTCTCAACACATACGGAAGTATTCCGCCGTGTTTAAAGTAGTCAACCTCAATGGATGTGTCGATCCTGGAGAGTAGGGTAACCTTTCTCTTTTTTCCATCTTTCGCAGTGACGACTAATATCATGTCCTGCTGGGGCTTCAAACTATCCATTCCTAAAATCTCGTAAGATTCGTCCCCAGTGATACCAAGTTTTTCTACAGAGTCGTTTTCTTTGAACTGGAGTGGCAGGACCCCCATCCCAACTAAATTGGATCGATGAATTCTTTCGAAACTTTTCGCGATAACTGCTCGTACTCCTAGGAGCTGAGTTCCTTTTGCTGCCCAGTCTCTCGAGGATCCGGTTCCGTACTCTTCCCCCCCAAAGACAACTGTTGGTATTTTTGATTTTTGATAGCTCATCGCCGCATCATAAATTGACATCTGTTTACCAGACGGTTGCATGATGGTGAAGCCACCTTCAATTTGTGTTCCATTTTTATCGAGGGGTAACATCAAATTCTTGATTCTTACATTGGCAAACGTGCCACGCATCATTACTTCGTGATTCCCGCGACGCGCACCGTAACTATTAAATTCGTTTTTGTTAACTTTATTTTGTAATAGATATTTGCCTGCGGGCGAGCTCTCTTTAATGGCTCCGGCCGGTGAAATGTGATCAGTTGTTACCGAGTCTCCAAAAATGCCTAGGGCTCGTGCACCGATTACATCAGAAACGGCTGATGGATTCATTCCAAATTTATCAAAGAACGGTGGTTGTGCTATGTAAGTCGACTTTGGCCAATTGTATACCTCACCGTTTGCTGCGGAAACTTTCTTCCATAAAGGCGTAGCGTTTGCTAAGTCTTTGTATAGTTTTTTGAAGGTCTTAGCATCTGTCGCAAACTTCAAAGCTTCAGAGATTTCTCGTTTATTTGGCCAAATATCACCAAGATATATGGGTTTTCCATCCTTGTTCACTCCAAGGGGTTCGCTCATAAGGTCTTTATTCATGTTACCGGCAATAGCATAAGCGACTACGAGAGGCGGGCTGGCTAGAAAATTTGCCCGAATATTGGGGTGAATTCTCGCTTCAAAATTGCGATTTCCCGATAGCACCGCGGAACAGACTAAATCATTTTCAAGTATTGAACTATCAATGGGCTCAGCTAAAGGACCTGCATTACCGATACAAGTTGTGCATCCATAGCCCGCTAAATAAAACCCTAACTTTTCCAAGTATGGAAGGAGACCGGCCTTAGTGAGATATTCCGTGACCACCCTTGAGCCTGGTGCAAGAGACGTTTTGATGTGTTTTTTAACCGTTAATCCTTTTTCAACAGCTTTCTTAGCAAGAATTCCCGCGGCAACCAATACGCCTGGGTTTGATGTATTAGTGCAAGAGGTTATGGCGGCAATTAGCACATCACCTGAGCCGATATCAACGTTATTCGTTGTACGGTAGCGTTTCTTTAAATCGAGTTGATTTTTATTGAACCCGCCTTCAGCGACAGATGCCGAGAACAGTTCTTCAAATTTCGATGCCACGCTTCCTAATCGAATTCGGTCTTGCGGCCGTTTTGGTCCGGCCAGCGATGGCTCTACTTTTGATAAGTCGAGTTCGAGTACTTTGCTGTACTTAATATCCCCCTCTTTGGGCATTCCAAACATACCTTGAGCACGATAATACTTTTCAAATGCGGTGACTTCATCTTCGGTACGCCCTGTGTAACGCATAAAGTCGACTGTTTTTTTGTCAACAGGAAAGAATCCCATGGTTGCGCCATATTCGGGTGCCATATTTGCAATAGTTGCTCGATCCGTTACAGGCAATTCCGCCGATCCTTCGCCGAAAAATTCGACAAATTTACCAACAACTTTTGCCTCACGTAACATTTCGGTTATGGTTAATACGAGGTCTGTCGCTGTGACTCCCCAGCGAAGTTTTCCTGTCAGGTTCACCCCAACTACGTCCGGCGTTAAAAAATAAAGCGGCTGTCCCAGCATGCCAGCTTCCGCTTCAATCCCCCCTACGCCCCAACCGACTACACCTATTCCATTAATCATTGTTGTGTGTGAATCTGTACCAACTAGGGAGTCTGGGTAATACATTTTATTTTTCTTGTGCACGCCTCGTGCAAGATGCTCAAGATTGACTTGATGAACGATCCCGATTCCAGGTGGAACAACTTTGAACGTATCAAAAGCTTGCATGCCCCATTTCATAAATTGGTATCTCTCAGTATTTCGTTCGAATTCCAACTTCATGTTCGAACCCAATGCTGATTTATTGCCATAGTTATCGACCTGCACGGAGTGGTCCACGACAAGGTCAACGGGAACTAACGGCTCAATTGATTTAGGGTTTTTATTCATTGTTTTTGCTACTTTGCGCATTGCGGCTAGATCGGCTAGTAGCGGTACGCCGGTAAAATCTTGTAGAACGATGCGGGACACGACAAACGGTATTTCATCAACTCGTTTTCCGTTCGGCTTCCATTTGGCGAGTTGCTTCACATGTTTTTCGGTGATTTTTTGACCATCACAATTTCTGAGAACAGACTCTAGAACGACTCGAATTGACATTGGAAGTTTAGATATATTTCCAACTCCTGCTTTTTCTAAAGCTGGCAATGAATAATAAGTTCCTTTTTTACCATTTTTGATGGTGAATTCTTTTCTTGAATTGAATAGGTTGTGTGCCATTGGTCGGTGCCTTAGAGTATGAAATCAGTTACCTTTTTGGGTCTCATTATATGATTCCCAAAAAGGTTCTATTGTGCGAGTTATATAACGAACATATCCACAAATTCATGGACTGGTGTATCTGCTAATTTCTTGCTATTTAAACACCGGTCTAGGATTGCTTTTTGTTGTTTACCAGGAAATTTTCGAGCCAGATTGGTTTTAAATTTTTCTACCAACACTGGCATTCCCTCTTTCCGTCGTAATTTGTGTCCGATTGGATATTCACAAACGATCTCTTTGAGCTTTTTACCATCCTTAAATTCTACCGTTACCGCATTGGCTATTGATCGTTTTTTGGGGTCATGGTAATCCTTCGTGAAATTTTTATCTTCAACGCAAAAAATCTTGTCTCTTAGCTTGTCAATGCGTGTATCGGAGGCGACGTCATCCTCGTAGTCAGAAGCGGTGAGCCTTCCGTGAATGATTGGAACAGCGACCATGTATTGAATGCAATGATCCCTATCAGCCGGATTATTTAACGGACCTTTTTTATCAATAATTCGAATGCAAGCTTCATGCGTTCTAATTGTGATCTTTTTGATGTCATTTACCGACCTACCTTGCTTTTTGAGTAGGTCGTGGATTTTCATCGCGCTTTCTACCGCGGTCTGCGAATGAAACTCTGCTGGGAAAGATATTTTAAAGAGCACGTTCTCCATGACATAGCTGCCGTATGGTCTTTGGAATTTGAATTCTTGACCTCTAAATAATACGTCGTAAAAACCCCAGGTTTTCGCACTCAGTACGGACGGGTAACCCATCTCTCCCGTCTTGGCGATTAGAGCTAGGCGGACGGCTCGACTCGTTGCATCTCCAGCAGCCCAGCTTTTTCGGGAGCCTGTATTAGGAGCGTGCCGGTATGTCCTGAGTGATTGACCATCCACCCAAGCCAGCGACACTGCGTTAATGATCTCTTCTTGGCTAAGCCCCATCATGCTAGCAACGACGGCAGTCGATGCCACTTTGACTAACACCACGTGATCGAGGCCGACTTTGTTGAAGCTGTTTTCTATTGCTAACGATCCTTGTATCTCGTGAGCTTTAATCATCGCGGTCAAGACGTCTTGAACTGTTAAGGGCTTCTTTCCAGCTGCAACCGCATTTCTTGACAGCCAGTCAGCCGTAGCGAGTATGCCGCCTAAATTGTCCGAAGGATGGCCCCATTCCGCAGCCAACCATGTATCGTTGAAGTCAAGCCATCGGATCATTGCTCCAATGTTAAATGCAGCTTGAACAGGATCGAGTTGAAACTGAGTGCCAGGAACTTTCGCGCCATTTGGAACAACTGTTCCCGGGACAATAGGGCCTAACAGTTTGTTGCAAGCAGGGTACTCAAGTGCTTCTAATCCGCAACCGAGAGTGTCCATCAAGCAGTAGCGCGCTGTTTCATATGCTTGTTTGCTTGTAATCTTTTTTTTGGATACGTATTTAGCGATATCAACTAATACTTTGTCTGGTTTTGGGCGAACGTTCGAAATGTGTGCTGACATGAATGACCTATCTTTTGTTAATGGTGTATTTAATGAATTTTTTTAAATTGCACTTTGGCAACAGTGTTGCCAAAGTGCTAGATCTATTATTTCCTCTTAGAGAGAGGAGTCCATTTTAGGTTTTCGTTACCCGTGTAGTTTGCACTGGGGCGAATAATTTTCCCGTCGATTCTTTGTTCCATAACGTGTGCTGCCCATCCGGATGTGCGAGCTATAACGAATATGGGGGTAAACATAGAAGTTGGGATTCCCATTTGGTTGTAACTAACTGCTGAGAACCAATCCAAGTTTGGGAACATTTTCTTCTCATTCCACATCACCGTTTCAATTCGCGCCGCGATATTGAACAGGTTCATGTTTCCCGTTTCTTTGCATAGTTTACGCGAGACGCCCTTGATGACTTCGTTTCTTGGGTCGCTTATCGTATAAACAGGGTGTCCGAAACCAATCACAATTTCTTTCTTCGCGATTCGTTCTTTGATATCGTCTTCTGCATGTTTCGGGCTATGGTAGCGTTGCTGAATTTCATAAGCTACTTCGTTGGCCCCGCCGTGCTTTGGTCCTCTGAGCGCTCCGATTGCTCCTGTGATTGAGGAGTACATGTCTGAAGATGTTCCCGCAATGACCCTTGAGGTGAACGTTGATGCATTGAACTCGTGCTCCGCATAGAGATTCAACGATGTGTGCATCGCTCTGACCCACGATTCAGATGGCTCTTTTCCGTGCAACATATGTAAAAAGTGTCCGCCGATAGAGTCATCCTCTGTTTCCGTTTCGATACGCCGACCGTTATGACTCCAGTGGTACCAGTACAAAAGCATCGAGCCGAAAGAAGCCATTAACCGATCCGCAATGTCACGCGCACCGGAAATGTTGTGATCTTCTTTTTCCGGCAACACGGTTCCCATAGCAGAGCAACCCGTTCTTAAAACGTCCATTGGGTGTGCTGAAGCCGGAATCCACTCTAAAACGGCTTTTACATTGTTTGGTAAGCCACGAAGTGCTTTTAGTTTTAGTTTGTAATTGTTGAGCTCCGCCGACGTTGGAAGTTTTTCGTGTATCAGTAGGTAAGCGATTTCTTCGAATTCTGCGCTACCTGCGAAATCTAAAATATCGTAACCGCGATAATGTAAGTCATTACCGGTTCTGCCTACCGTACATAGCGCAGTGTTTCCAGCTGGAACTCCTGATAAAGCAACTGATTTTTTAGGTTTTGGTTTGTGCTGTATTTTATTGCTCATGATTGTTTTTCCTTTGCAAAAAGATCATCTAGTTTTTGTTCGTATTTATGATAATCGAGGTGGTCGTAGAGTGCCGCTCTCGTTTGCATCGTATCGAGTACAGATTTTTGTGTGCCTTCGTTGCGAACAGTCTCGTACACGTTGAGAGCTGCTTGGTTCATCGCTCTAAATGCCGAAAGCGGATAGAGCACTAACCCAACGTTGACGCTGCGCAGCTCATCTACAGTGAATAATGGGGTATGGCCAAATTCTGTAATGTTCGCCAGTACGGGAACTTTGACTGCATCAGAAAACTTTTGGTACATGTCCAGCTCGGTCATGGCCTCGGGGAATATCATGTCTGCCCCAGCCTCAACGCATGCACAGGCTCGGTCAATTGCCGCCTCTAGACCCTCTACTGCTAGTGCGTCAGTACGAGCCATGATGACAAATTCCGGATCAGTTCGAGCGTCGGCTGCGGCTTTGATCCTATCCGTGAATTCGGTTTTCGATACGATTTCTTTATTTGGCCGATGTCCGCATCGTTTACTTTGAACCTGATCTTCAATGTGCATCGCACCCGCACCAAATTTTATTAAAGACTTGATAGTTCTCGCGATGTTGAATGCACCACCAAATCCAGTATCTACGTCAACTAGAAGAGGTAGTGAGCAAGTGTCCGTAATTCGTCTTACGTCGGTTAACACATCATCTAAAGAGGAGATCCCCAAATCCGGAATGCCTAATGATCCAGCTGCAACACCGCCGCCGGAGAGATATATAGCTTTATAACCTGTTTGCTCTGCCAAACGCGCATGATAAGCATTAATTGCCCCAATAACTTGAAGGGGTTGTTCCTTCTCAACTGCTTGCCTGAATTTTCTACCTTGTGATAATACGGTCATATTTAATTGTCCTCGATGGTTATCGCGTCTGAATTGCCTTCAAGTATCTTTGTAGAATTCACTTTAATAAATGGGCAACTGCGTCTCGCTCGCCCTCGAGTTCTTCCAAGGTGGTATTCATCCTTGAGCGGCTAAATTCGTCGATATTAAGGTCGGGAATGATTCGATAGTCGCCGTTGGCGCATGTAGTGGGAAATCCGTAGATAACACCCTCCGGGATGCCATATGATCCGTCTGATGGAACGCCCATGGTGGTCCATCTGTCATTCGTGCCTAATACCCAATCTCTAACGTGGTCTATTGCGGCAGATGCGGCAGATGCAGCGGATGAGAGGCCTCTTGCTTCAATGATTGCCGCACCTCTTTTCCCAACCGTCGATATGAATGTATTTTCGTACCAATCTTTGTCATTGACAACCGCCGGAGCGGGTTCGCCGCTGATTGTGGCAAATCGATAGTCTGGATACATTGTTGGAGAATGGTTGCCCCATACGATCAATCGTTCCATCGATTCAACGCTATGTCCGCTCTTCGTAGATAGTTGAGATAGGGCGCGGTTATGATCTAACCTCAGCATCGCGGTAAAGTTTCGGCTGGGAAGATCGGGTGCGCTCTTCATTGCGATGTACGCATTGGTGTTGGCGGGATTACCCACGACAAGAACTTTGACTTGGCGACTTGCCACATTGTTAAGTGCTTGGCCTTGGCCCGTAAAAATAGCGCCATTTGCCTCGAGAAGGTCCTTTCTTTCCATGCCCTTTGATCGGGGGCGAGCGCCAACTAATAGAGCGATGTCAGCGTCTTTAAAAGCGACGTTTGCGTCGTCCGATTGAACAACCCCTGACAACAGGGGAAACGCGCAATCCTCAAGCTCCATTACGACGCCTTTGAGTGCGTTCAGTGCGGGGGTAATTTCAAGAAGCTGTAAAATTACTGGTTGATCTTTTCCTAGCATCTCGCCGGAGGCTATCCTAAATAGTAGGCTATAACCGATTTGACCTGCTGCGCCTGTTACGGCGACTCTCACGGGATTCTTCATTTAATGTATTTCCCTTCGTTGATATTTGTGTTCATAGCGATTCCTCTCGGAATTACAATGCGTATTCAATTTTTTTCGACCAGGTTAGTCTGACCTTCTTTAGCCATCGGTCCGTTTAACTGGAAACACATGTCGCACTCGTTTCTACGGCCTGATTGTACCTTTCGCGGGACCCCGGAGTCAACAAGTCTTATATAAGATATAAGAATAAAGCGAATACTTGTAGATAAATTCGCGAAATGGGACTAATATATCCAACTCATGGAGCTAATAAACGATACCAACACGGGTTATGTCCCTCTCTATCGGCAAATCAAACGATTGATTACCGATGCTTTGGTGACAGGGGAGTGGGCTCCGGGGCAACCAATACCAAGCGAAATTGAATTGGCGCAGCGTTATAAAGTTAGCCAAGGCACGGTTCGTAAAGCCATTTCTGAACTTGCTACCCAAAAGCTCGTCGTTCGTCACCAAGGGAAAGGGACTTTTGTCGCTTCCCACTCCAATGAGCCAACCAAATTTCCGTTTCTGAAGGTCGCGCCCGATCAGGGGGCAATCATTGACGTTGGGGCAGAGTTATTAGATTTTTGGAGAATCAAGCTAGATGAGGCCTCTGCGGCGAACTTGTCAGTTCTTGCAGGGTCAACAGGATGGTTGATTCGCAGAATTTTATCGCAAGAGGGGTCGCAAACAATATATGAGGAAATTCGGTTGCCTGGAAAGCCGTTCGAGGTGATGGAAGAGGCGCTGATAAAAAAGCACAATTGCATGCTCTACAGCATGTATGAGGCGGAATTTGGGGTAAGGATCCTTCGCGTTGAGGAGCGGGTAAAGGCGGTTTTGGTTGAGGGAGAGATAGTTGACAGGTTGAACTTGTTGGACGGATCGCCTTTGTTGCGAGTCGACCGTATTGCTTTTACTTACGGTGACCAACCGGTGGAGTTGCGGCGAAGCTACTGTAATACCTCTAACCATCATTACCGAAATCAAATCATTTGAAGCTCAAACAGCAAAAAACATGAACTTGAGGATGTTAAAGATATGAGGAATAAGACAAGGCCAAAGCACTTAGATCTCACAAAAATTCGGTTACCCCTTCCGGGGCTCGTTTCAATCCTTCACCGGGTAAGTGGTTTCGGGATGTTTTTGATGATCGGTATTTTGTTAGGAGTGTTGGCTCTTAGCCTGGAGTCCCCTGACGGATACGAACAAGCCGTTGGTTATCTTACCGGATGGTTCGGTAAATTAGTGGTTCTGGGTCTAATATGGGCGTTTGCCCACCATTTCATAGCGGGAATCCGATTCTTGTTGTTGGATTTACATCTTGGAACAGAGTTAAATGCGGCCAGAAAGTCTAGCGCACTAGTTTTGATATTGAGCATATCTGCAACCGTAATTTTGGGGGTCAACATATGGTAAATCGGCACATCACTGGCGCGCACTACGGCTTGAAGGACTGGTTAATCCAGAGGGTCACGGCAACCATTATGGCGCTCTACACGGTCGTATTTGCGGTGATTTACTTTGTGACCTGCCCAACCGACTATTTCACATGGAGCTATATTTTTCAGTCCCAGTGGATGCGAATCATTACCTTATTGTTTTTCTTTAGTCTCTTTTGGCATGCGTGGGTGGGCGTTAGGGATATCTACATGGACTATATACAGAGCACTGCGCTGCGACTTGGATTACAAGTTGTCACAGTGGTTGTGTTACTTGCCTATGCCTTGTGGGTCGTACAAATTTTGTGGAGTGTGTAAATGTCTTATCCGGTAAGAAAATTTGATGCTGTAATTGTTGGTGCAGGCGGTGCTGGTCTTAGAGCTGCACTTCAACTTTCCGAAGCAGGTAGTAAGGTCGCTGTGTTGTCAAAAGTGTTCCCGACGAGGTCGCATACCGTAGCGGCTCAAGGTGGTGTGGGCGCGGCTTTAGCGAACATGGGCGAAGACAGTTGGCATTGGCATATGTATGACACAGTTAAAGGGTCGGATTGGTTAGGCGATCAAGATGCCATCGAATTCATGTGCAGAGAAGCCCCCAAAAGTGTTATTGAGCTAGAGCACTTTGGTATGCCGTTCGATAGAAATGAAAACGGCTCGGTTTACCAAAGGCCTTTCGGCGGACACATGCAAAATTTCGGGGCGGGACCCCCGAGTCAACGTTCGTGTTGCGCGGCCGATAGAACCGGGCACGCAATGCTACACACGCTTTACCAAAGAAATGTTCGCGCGAATACACATTTTTTTGTCGAATGGATGGCTCTTGACCTAATACGTGATGAGTCGGGCCAAGTTGTTGGCGTGACTGCAATGGAGATGGAGACTGGTGAAGTGGTTATTTTTCACTCCAAGGCTGTATTGTTTGCTACCGGTGGTGCGGGACGTGTTTACGCCTCCAGCACTAACGCATTCATTAATACAGGGGATGGGCTGGGAATCGTCGCCAGGGCGGGGATTCCACTTGAGGATATGGAGTTCTGGCAATTTCATCCAACGGGAGTTTCTGGCGCAGGTGTTTTGATTACCGAGGGAGTGCGTGGTGAGGGCGGATATCTACTCAATAAGGATGGCGAGAGATTCATGGAAAGGTACGCGCCCAATGCCAAGGATTTAGCTTCTCGTGATGTGGTAGCTCGCGCAATGGCCACTGAAATTAAAGACGGTCGAGGCTGTGGTGATGAGTCGGATCATGTGCTGCTGAAACTTGACCACTTAGGGGAGGATTTAATCGATAGTAAACTCCCGGGG
>CBFIFN010000006.1:0-19070 GCA_965661885.1 uncultured Burkholderiales bacterium
GCAAATCGATTTAAAGGTTTTTTGGACGCTCGTAGTGCCAGCGCCAGACGCGCCTGTAACAGCAACAATTGGGTGTGCCCGGGACATTAATTTCGTAAATTCATTGTTTAATCTAGAAGTGAATTTGGTTCACGTCGACTTAAATTTGTACATATCTTTAATATTGCACATCATCAATGCAGACCAAAAGTTATAATTGGGTATTAGTTTACAACATTGGTTACCCATGGAAAGTCAATATAACCCCGCACTGATAGAGGAAGAGGTTCAGAACGGCTGGAATAAGCGTCAGTCTTTTAAGGCTTCAGAAGATCAGACAAAGCCGAAATATTACTGCTTGTCCATGTTTCCTTACCCCTCGGGTAAGTTACATATGGGCCATGTTAGGAATTACACAATAGGTGATGTTCTTACCCGACATCAACGCATGAATGGTTACAACGTTCTGCAACCGATGGGTTGGGACGCATTTGGGTTGCCAGCAGAAAACGCGGCCATGGCTAATGGTGTGTCGCCCTCTGCATGGACTCGAGACAATATCGCTTACATGAAACAGCAACTGCAATCTTTAGGATTTGCCATTGACTGGAGCCGTGAATTAGCAACGTGTGACCCGACATATTACCGTTGGAACCAATGGCTATTCACCAAGATGCTTGAAAAAGGCCTCGTGTACCGAAAAACAGGGTCGGTTAACTGGGATCCCGTAGACCAGACGGTGCTGGCCAATGAGCAAGTAATCGATGGCAAAGGCTGGAGAACCGGTGCTGTCGTTGAGAAACGAGAGATCCCGATGTATTACATGCGTATAACTGAGTACGCGCCAGAACTTTTAGAGGCCCTGAATGACTTGCCGGGATGGCCGGATCGAGTGAAAACGATGCAGGCAAATTGGATCGGTCTCAGTGAAGGGGCCAATGTATCGTTTTCCTACAGCTTAGAAGGTGAAAAGCAGACATTAAAAGTTTTCACAACTCGGGCCGATACGATTATGGGCGTAACCTTTTGCGCGGTCGCTGCGGAGCACCGAATTGCCGAGTACGTCGCTAAGTCTAACCCTGAGGTTGCAGCGTTTATCGAGGAATGTAAGCGGGGCAGTACGATGGAGGCTGACGTTGCCGCGTTGGAGAAAAAAGGCGTGCCAACGGGTGTATTTGTGACCCACCCAATAGATGGCAGACAGGTTGAGGTGTGGGTTGGAAATTATGTCTTGATGACTTACGGAGAGGGTGCAGTAATGGGCGTGCCGGCTCACGATGAACGAGATTTCCAATTTGCTAAGAAATATGGAATTGATATTCAGCAAGTCATACAGGTTTCAGGTCGAGACTACTCTGAGACAGCTTGGGAAGATTGGTATGTCGAAAAAGGAACATGTATTAATTCGGGTAGTTACGATGGTCTGCAATTTCATGATTCGCTAGAGGCGATTACCAAGGATTTGTCGGAGAAAAATTTAGGAGGAAAACATACGCAGTGGCGGCTGAGGGATTGGGGGATATCAAGACAGAGATATTGGGGAACACCAATACCGATTATTCATTGCCCGGCTTGTGGTGACGTTCCGGTCCCAGAGAAGGATTTGCCTGTTATTTTGCCGGAAGATTGTGTCCCTGACGGGTCAGGAAATCCGTTAAATAAGCGCCCAGATTTTTTAGAGTGCGAATGTCCTGTTTGTGGCGAGGAGGCTAAGCGGGAAACCGACACAATGGATACCTTTGTTGATTCCTCTTGGTACTTTTTACGTTTTGCGAGTGCGGATTCTGATGAGCGTATGGTCGATGACCGGGCAAATTATTGGCTTCCGGTCGACCAGTACATCGGAGGGATTGAGCATGCGATTCTACATTTACTTTATTCTCGATTTTGGACTAAGGTCATGCGCGACCTCAACGTTGCACAGATCAGTGAGCCATTTTCAAATTTACTCACGCAAGGAATGGTTTTAAATGAGATATTTTCAAGAACGGAAGATGCTGGCCGAACCGTTTATTTTAACCCGCAAGAGGTAGAGTTAACGTTTGATGATAATGGGAAAAGAATAGGGCAGCGACTGATTAGCGATGGTCAGAAAGTCGATGCAGGTGGTATTCGAACAATGTCAAAGTCGAAAAATAATGGCGTCGATCCCCAGTCGCTTATTACGCGTTATGGCGCCGATACTGCTCGGTTTTTTATGATGTTTACGTCTCCTCCAGAAGATACTTTGGCTTGGAACGACGATGGAGTTGAGGGGGCTTATCGTTTCCTCAAACGATTATGGCGATATTGCTATCAATTTAAAGATTCGATAATTGACGGCGTAACGTTAGCTGAGCTACGAGTTGAGTCAGGAGTCGGGAGAGAGATACGCCGAGATTTACATTTGTTATTAAAGCAAGCAAATTTTGACTATGAAAGGAAACAATTTAACACCGTAGCATCAGCGGGCATGAAAATGCTCAACACGCTTGAACGTATTGAAGACCAGGGTATTGCGACAGACTTGAAGTCGAGCTTGCGTGCTGAGGGAATGGGTATTTTGTTGAGAATATTATTTCCGATCGTCCCGCACGTTACTGAGCGGTTATGGAGTGAGTTAAAATTTAGCGGGGAGTTACAATATGCTTCATGGCCATGCGTCGATGAGGAAGCCCTCACTCAAGATTCGGTGGAGCTAGTAGTGCAAGTAAATGGAAAGTTAAGAGGAAAGATTAAAGTTTCCGTAGACGCCCCCAGAGAGGAAATCCAACAGATGGCTATTAGTGAAGAGTCGATTCAACATTACGTGCAAAGCCAGCCGATTAAAAAATTTGTGGTGGTGCCTGGCCGGTTAGTCAATATCGTTATTTAATTTAAGAAACCTTAGGATTATTTGTTGTAATGAAAACAAAATTCTTACCATTACTGCTGGTTGTTGCCATCCTCTCCGGGTGCGGGTTCAAGCTTAAAGGAGACTGGACGATTCCTTACGAAACTGTTTACCTGCAAACAGACATGAATTCTCGAGTTGGTAGAGCTTTAAAAAAGAAGATTAGCAGGAAGTCAAATGTCGACCTTGTTGATCAGGTGAGTTTGGCCGCAATAGTCGTCACTGTTTTGGGTGAAAATTCATCGCGAGAAGTCTCGGTGTTATCTAATGCGGGTAGTGTTGACGAGTACGAATTGATATACACGGTACGTTATAAATTTTACTCTCCAAACGATGCCTCGATGGATGTTGGGAGTCAGTTAGTATTGCGCCGAAGGATCACGCATAGCGATTTAGAAATCGCAGCTAAATCGGATGAAGAGGACGCATTGATTTCTGATATGGCATCTGAGGCTGCGGCGAGAATTTTGGTTCGCTTGTCGCGGGAGGGTAATTAGGTTATGACGTTTGTAGTGAATTCGATTTTATCTTTTGGACGTGTTCATTTCTTTAACGGAGTATGAAATGACATCCTCAATTGGCGATGTTAAAGCGCAGAATATGACATTCGATGAGCCCTTACTACTTAAAAGTGGGGCGACTCTCACGGATTATCAATTGACCTATGAGACATACGGCTCGTTAAATGCAGATAAGAGTAACGCTGTCTTGGTATGCCATGCGCTCAACGCTTCACATCACGTTGCCGGAACGTATGATGGAGATGCGAAAACTCTCGGTTGGTGGGATAACCTCATCGGCCCAGGGAAGCCGCTTGATACCGATCACTTTTTTGTAATTGGGGTTAACAATATCGGAGGTTGCCACGGGTCAACAGGGCCCTCGTCAATAAACCCTGCGACAAATGAGCCCTGGGGCAGCTCCTTTCCCATGGTCACTGTTGAGGATTGGGTTGAGGCTCAGGCACGACTTGCCACGAGGCTTAAAATTGACGTTTTTGCTGCAGTAATGGGCGGAAGCCTCGGCGGTATGCAGGCTTTACAATGGACAATTGATCAGCCTAAGAGGCTTAAAAATGCTGTCGTGATTGCTGCCGCGCCACGATTATCAGCACAAAATATTGCTTTTAACGAGGTGGCAAGGCAAGCGATAACTTTAGATCAAGAATTTTTTGGTGGTGACTATTATCAACAAAAGGCTGTGCCACGTAGAGGGTTGAAGATTGCGCGAATGATCGGCCATATTACTTATCTGTCTGATGATTCAATGGATTTAAAATTTGGCAGAGCTCTTCGCGAGGACGCGCTGCAGTTTAATTTTGGTACTGATTTTCAGATCGAATCGTATTTAAGGTATCAAGGAGATAAATTTGCAGAAACATTCGACGCTAATACTTACTTGCGAATTACAAAAGCTTTAGATTATTTTGATCCGGCGGCGAAAAATGCCGGAGATCTTTCGGCGACGCTTGCACAGTCGGAATCGAACTATCTAATTATTTCCTTTACATCTGACTGGCGTTTTTCTCCGAGTCGATCTCGCGAAATCGTTGAGGCGCTTGTGGCAAATAAATTAGATGTCTCTTACGCTGAAATTGATTCACCGCACGGCCACGATGCATTTTTAATGGATGAGCCGGTTTACCATAACTTAGTTCGCGCGTACTTTACCCGAATATGGAGGGATGGAAACAATGTGTGCTGACCAGGTGATAAAGCGGCAGGATTATGAAATTATCACTGCGCTTGTGAGTGATGAGGCAACCGTTCTGGACCTGGGGTGCGGCGACGGCTCCCTTTTGAGCCATTTAAGCGATACGCGAAACATTTCAGGCTACGGAGTGGAGCGGGACGATAAAAAAGTTTTAGCGAGCTTGAGTAATGGCATCAATGTAATCCAAGCAGACCTGGAACAAGGTTTGTCAGGTTTCGCTAATGAGGCATTTGATTATGTGATTCTTTCTTTGACGATGCAAGCTGTCCATGAAACTGAAACGATTATTGAGGAGATGCTCCGTGTTGGTAAACAAGTGATTGTGACTTTTCCAAATTTCGGATTGTGGCGGCATCGGTTACAAATTTTTTTAGGTGAGACGCCGATATCCAAAGAATTACCTTACCAGTGGTATGACACGCCAAATGTACATGTGTTGACGATCAAGGACTTTGAAGAATATTGTAAGACGCATGGTATATCTATACTTGAACGGATCGTAATTAATGAGGTTGGTAACATGGTTAAAGTCCTTCCCAACCTGTTAGGTGCGTTGGCAATTTATCGCTTTAATAAGGCTATTAAGTAAACCTCTGACATTTTATTAATTTCTGTGAGGTGGCGAGACTTTGCTCGCGAACCAAACTAATATCAAACTGGGTATGCCAATAAACGCGGTTACGTAAAAGAAATTGACATAGCCCCATTGTTCGACAAAAACACCAGACCAACCTGCGAGGGATTTTGGAAATAAAAACATAAGTGAGCTAAATAGCGCATATTGGGTGGCAGAGTATTGAATATTGGTGAGGCTTGAGAGATAGGCAATAAAGGCGGCGCTTGCGAGGCCAGCGCTGAAGTTATCGGCACTGACAGTAATCGTAAGAGCGAAAATGGAAGGCTCATTACTGGCAAGCCAGGCAAATAACAAGTTAGTCAAGCTACTTAAGGCGGCGCCTACGAAGAGCACTTTGAAAATACCTAGATGCTTAATAAAAGCCCCACCAATCAGTGCGCCCAAAATAGTCATAATGACGCCGAATATCTTAGAAACTGTAGCGATTTCACCTTTAGAAAAACCCATATCTAAGTAAAACGGATTAGACATGACCCCCATTACAATGTCAGATATACGGTAGAGGCTAATCATTGCTAGTAATAAAATGGCTTGCAATCGATAACGATAAATGAAATCTAAAAACGGCATTATGGCCGCGCTCTTACTCCAAGCGATGAATCGTTGGATCGTGTTGTTAGCGATTGGTGTTTTTGATGAGTTTTTGTCGGCTATAGGTTCCGGGGAAATAAGTGTAGTAGTAATCCCAACCAGCATGAAAGCAGCCATAATAATGTAGGCATACATCCACGGTGTTGATTCATATGTGTGTTCCGTATAGTCAAACCATGATGCGAGTAATAACGCGCCTGCTGATGATGTAATCATTGCTATTCTGTATCCCATTTGGTACGTCGCCGCCATAGCCCCCTGTTCCTCGGTTTCGCCTGACTCTATGCGAAACGCATCCAGCGCGATATCTTGAGTGGCTGAGGCAAAAGCCGTTAGAAGTGCGAATCCAATTATCGGAGACACATTTTCTGCGGGATCTGTCATTGCGATTCCGATAAGGCCAATGATTATCGTGATTTGAGAGATCAAAAGCCATGCCCTTCGCCTACCAAGTATTCGCGTCATAAGAGGGATAGGCATTTGGTCAACTAGAGGAGACCATATCCATTTAAACGCGTATACCAATCCTATCCAAGAAAAAAACCCTATGGTCGAGAGCTCGAGTCCAGCCTCTCGTAGCCAGAACGAGAGCGTTCCGAACACTAAAAGCAATGGCAGTCCGGCCGAGAATCCCAGAAAAAGAATCCGTATTACGTTAGGTTGCGTATAAATCAGTAGAAATGAATTGAGGCGCATATTTAATCACCCTTGATTTATTCAAATATTTCTGGAGCGTCAAAGCTTGAAGTCATAATCTATAGTTAGCGGTGCATGATCGCTGAATCGTTTCGACGTATAGATTTTTTCACGTTTAGCTGTATTGGCAATCCCAGGGGTGCAAAGTTGGTAATCAAGTCGCCAGCCGACATTATTCGCCCAAGCTTGTCCGCGATTTGACCACCAGGTATATTGATCTGGCTTTGTATTTAATTTTCTGAACACATCAACATATCCGAGTGTGTCAATAACTCCGTTGAGCCATTCTCGCTCCTCTGGGAGGAAGCCTGAATTTTTTTTATTTCCTTTCCAATTCTTAAGATCAATTTCTTTATGAGCGGTATTCCAGTCACCGCAAATAACAACTTCTCTCCCACTATGCATGAGTGCGTTAAGCGGCGCTATAAAGCGCTCCATAAACCTGAATTTAAACGCTAAGCGCTCCTCTGAGCTGGTCCCAGAGGGAACGTAAACAGAGACAACTGAGAGATTGTTGAAGCGAGCTTCAATGTATCGTCCTTCCGCGTCAATATCCTCAAATCCCAGTCCTTCAATCACGTCATCGGGCTCTCGTTTAGAATAGATACCGACACCGCTGTAACCAGGTCGCTGAGCACAATGGAAGTAACTACTGTAATCAGCAATGTTTCTGGTGTCGTTATCGATATCTTTTTCTTGGGCTTTTAGCTCTTGCAGACAAACAATGTCTGCGTTTGATCGCTTCATCCAAGAGGGAAGCCCTTTTCGAACGGCGGCACGTATACCATTTAAATTTAATGAAACAATTTTTAACATGACTTCACAGATTTTTTCAAAAGTAGAGTTTATCGAATTCACACTGAGCGCGAATGTGTTGCGCTTTGGAGAGTTTACAACTAAGGCGGGAAGACAGTCCCCTTATTTTTTTAATACCGGATTGTTTATTGATGGAAACTCGGTATCACAACTAGGTCGCTTCTATGCCCAAGCTATTTTGAATGCGGGTGTTGAGTTTGACATGTTGTATGGTCCTGCTTACAAAGGAATCACTTTAGCAGCATCCACTGCAATAGCGTTATCAAGTTTTGATAGGAATGTGCCATTTGCTTTCAATCGCAAAGAGGCTAAGAACCATGGAGAAGGCGGATCAACAATTGGAGCGCCGGTGGCCGGGAAGGTGTTGATCGTGGACGATGTTATTTCGGCTGGCACCTCAGTTCGTGAGTCGATCGAGTTGATCGAGGCCTATGGAGGCTCTCCATGCGGCATTGTTGTTTCCCTCGACAGACAAGAGCGAGGAATGGGCTCGGAGTCTGCTATTCAGGAAATTGAACGAGAATTTAAAGTGCCAGTTATTAATTTATTTTGTTTAGATGACTTGGTTGATTTTTTATCCGCTAGAGCAGATATGGCCAATGACCTGAGTCGAGTACGACAATATCGAGAAAAATATGGCGCTTTTTAAGTTAACCCAGTTTGGATCGTAAGATCTGGTTTACTTGCGTGGGGTCAGCCTTACCTTTAGTTAATTTCATAACTTGGCCAACCAATGAGTTGAGCGCTTTTTCCTTCCCCGCTCTAAAGTCGTCAACCTGTTGAGGGTGCGCCTCAATGACTTGAGAAACAAAAGACTCAATTTCTCCAGAATCTGACAACTGAGTGAAACCTTTTTCTTCGATAATTGCATCCACCGACGAGTTACTATGCCAAAGTTCTTCAAAAACCAGCCGGGCCAATTTTGAGGACAAAGTTTTATCGAGGATACGCTGAATTAGTGTTGCAAGGCGAGCCGCGGAGACGGGACATTCGGAAAAGTTTTTTTGTTCTCTATTGAGAGAGGCAGTGACTTCCCCATTTATCCAGTTGGCAATTAGCTTTGAAGCTTCTTTCTTTTTTTCTTCGTTAAATTCATTAAGCGTGGATTCAAAATACGTAGCAACGTCTAGGCTAGATACGAGAGAAACTGAGTCTGATTTATTGAGATTTAATTCATCTTGGTAGCGTTTGGCTTTAGATTTCGGGAGTTCGGGCAGTGCAGTGCGAACCTCCTCTATCCAGCCATCCTTAACCACGAGTGGAAGAAGGTCAGGATCCGGAAAATAACGGTAGTCGTGAGCATCTTCTTTAGTCCTCATCAACCTTGTTTCACCATTATCCGGGTCGAAAAGTACTGTCGCTTGAACTATGGATAATCCATCCTCGATCTGATTTATTTGCCAGTTTGCTTCGTATTCAATTGCTTGTTGTAGAAATTTAAAGGAATTTAAATTCTTAATTTCTCGGCGGGTGCCGAGTTTTGGATTCCCTTTTCTTCTTACAGAGACGTTTGCATCACATCTAAAGTTACCTTCTTGCATATTTCCGTCGCAGATGCCGATCCAACGAACAAGTGCATGCAGTGTCTTTGCGTATTCTACCGCTTCGGTGGACGACCTCATTTCTGGCTCAGATACTATTTCAAGCAATGGTGTGCCTGCCCGATTTAGATCAATACCAGTCATGTCGGTAAAGTCTTCATGAAGAGATTTTCCCGCATCTTCTTCTAGATGGGCGCGTGTTAAGTTGATCGTCTTTTCAGAGCCGTCCGAGTTAAAAGTTAAGGAGCCACCTTCAATGATAGGTATTTCAAATTGACTGATTTGATATCCTTTTGGAAGATCCGGATAAAAATAATTTTTTCTTGCAAAGATTGATCGCCGATTAATTACAGCTTTTGTGGCAAGACCAAATCGAATGGCTTTATCTACCGCTTCTCGGTTTAATACGGGAAGCACCCCAGGCAGCGCTAAGTCTACTTCGCAAGCTTGCGTATTGGCTGATGCACCGAAATCTGTGGATGCTCCGGAGAATATTTTTGACCGTGTTGATAATTGAACGTGGGTCTCAATCCCAATAACTATTTCCCATTCCATAATTTCACGAAATACTCAAAGGTGGCTTTTTAAGATGCCAATCAGTCGCAAGTTGATACTGATGGGCGGCGGCTATCATGCGGGCTTCGTCAAAGTAATTGCCAATAAGTTGCAGCCCGACTGGTAAATTATTCTTATCAAAGCCGCATGGTATTGACATCGCGGGCAGCCCAGCTAAATTAGCAGCAATAGTGAACGTATCTGAAAGGTACATTTGTACGGGATCCGATACCTTTTCCCCGAGTTTAAAAGCGGTGCTGGGAGTCGTCGGGGACATGATCACATCACACGAACTGAACGCACGCGCGAAATCTTCAGATATTAGTCTACGAACTTTCTGTGCTTTGATGTAATACGCATCATAGTATCCATGTGAAAGTACATAAGTGCCAATAAGGATTCGTCTTCGAACTTCCGCGCCAAAACCTTGCGCTCGAGTCTTTGAATACATCTCCGTTAGGTCTTTGTACTCTGGTGTTCTATATCCGTAGCGTACCCCGTCAAAGCGAGACAAATTACTTGAAGCTTCCGCAGGCGCAATAACGTAGTAGGCAGCCACCGATAATGGGCTCGTTGGCAAGCTGATATCGACTAACGTTGCCCCGAGTTTTTGGTACTCAGTAAGCGCTTGTGCGATGCTAGTTTGCACGTCTGGAGCTATTTGATCGCTAAAGTATTCCTTTGGGATTCCGATTCTCAAGCCCGCGATTGAATCGGAGATCGAGTTTGAGTAGTCCACCGCAGGCCTCTCGAGGCTTGTGCTGTCATTCGGATCGAAGCCTACCATGGCTTCAAGTAAAATCGCGAGATCTTCAGCTGATTTTGCCATTGGTCCGCCTTGGTCTAGGCTGGATGCAAACGCAATCATTCCGTATCGTGATACGAGTCCATAGGTGGGCTTTAGGCCTGAAACGCCGCAAAGAGCCGCGGGCTGTCGAATCGAGCCGCCGGTATCGGTGCCAGTGGCGGCCGGGGTCATGCCAGCGGCTACAGCCGCAGCCGAACCGCCAGAGCTGCCACCAGGAACACGGGTAGGGTCCCAGGGATTTTTAACATCGCCAAACCACGAGGTTTCATTTGATGATCCCATCGCAAATTCATCCATATTCGTTTTTCCTTGGATGACCGCGCCGTACTCATTGAACCGGTTGATGATGTGGGCGCTGTAAGGAGCCCGAAACGTTTCCAACATTCTAGACCCGCAGGTTGTGACCCAGTCTTTGGCACACCAAATGTCTTTGTGCGCGATAGGTATTCCAGTTAGCGCGGTACTTTTTTCAGTGGCAAGAATTTTGTCAGCGGCTCTTGCCTGTATAAGTGAGCGTTCTTCATCAAAGGAGATAAATGCATTTAGTTTGGAATTGATTGATTTGCTGCGCTCTAAGTAAGCTTGCGTTAACTCAGTGCTGGAAAACTCTTTTTTACGCAGTGCGTCACCTAGTTGCTTTACTGTTTTATCGAACATCGTTAATCAATTACTTTAGGAACAAGGAAAAGCCCTTTTTCGGTTGCCGGCGCTGAGGCTTGAAGTGCCTCACGTTTGTCTGTTTCTGTAACAGTATCCTCTCTGAGCCGCGAAGAAATATCTTGTGCGTGTGCCATAGGCTCCACACCATCTGTATTCTGCGTTTGCATTTGCTCAATCAGTGTAAAGACCTGCTCTAACGGCGCTAAGGCAGCTTCGGCCTCGTCGTCAGAAATGGCAATTCTCGCAAGGTCAGCAGCTTTTTTGACGTCTTGTTTGTTAAGTGGCATGTTGGACCAGTTAGGTGAATTAAATGAGTTAATCTTTAGGCTGAATGAGGGCTTTCAAAGCGTGACCTTTCATTGGCACACGGTTTATGGTTCATTGAATGTTTTAGGTTAAAAGTTTTTAGCCATAAATAAAGCATTGGGTTATTATATATCATTGATTTTTTACTCCATTCCAACCCGCTCGTGGGAGTGCATTATGCTCGGACTGTTTACCCGTTTTTTTTCAAATGACATCGCCATTGACTTGGGGACTGCCAACACACTTATTTTTGTTAGTGGTAGAGGGATCGTTTTAGATGAGCCGTCTGTTGTTGCAATTCGGCATGAGTCTTTTGGTGGGGGCACGAAGACTATCCGCGCGGTCGGCAGTCAGGCAAAGAATATGCTTGGCAGGACGCCAGGCAATATACGTGCGATACGACCGATGAAAGACGGCGTAATTGCCGATTTTACCGTGACTGAGCAAATGCTTAGGCATTTCATCAAGAAGGTGCACGATACGCGATTCTTTGCGCCAAGCCCAAGAATTGTGATTTGTGTACCATGCGGCTCGACCCAAGTAGAGCGGCGAGCCATCCGGGAGTCGGCTTACGGCGCTGGAGCGCGGAAGGTAGAATTGATCGAAGAACCGATGGCGGCAGCGATTGGTGCGGGTATGGAAGTTGAAGAAGCAACGGGTTCGATGGTTGTAGATGTTGGAGGTGGCACTACAGAAGTGGGTGTTATCTCTTTAGGGGGTGTAGTTTATTCGGGCTCGGTTAGAACTGGTGGGGATAAATTTGATGAATCTATTATTAATTATGTTCGTCGAAATTATGGAATGTTAATCGGTGAGTCGACGGCCGAAGAATTAAAAAAAGACATCGGCTTAGCTTTTCCTGGTGGCGAAATCCGTGAAAAAGAAGTTAAAGGACGGAATTTAGCCGAAGGTATTCCGCGCAGTTTTAAAATTACCAGTACAGAGATTCTTGAGGCCTTAACAGACCCCTTAAATAGTATTGTGTCTGCTGTGAAAAACGCACTTGAACAAACACCACCTGAGCTCGGCGGTGATATTGCCGAGCGAGGAATGGTCCTCACAGGCGGCGGCGCACTCCTAAGAGATTTAGATCGCTTGCTTATGGAAGAGACGGGTTTACCTGTAGTGGTTAGCGATAATCCTTTAACTTGTGTCGTGAGAGGTTCGGGTATGGCACTCGAAAAGCTTGATGACCCCTTCACGGGCGTCTTTTCGAGCGAGTAAGTTTTTGGTGTTATGCGCTCCTTAATGCGGAACGAATTTGGTACATGGCTTGCTGCACTAGGATATGCCACTAGCCACTAGCACCATTAAAGGAATTAAATTTTCCTTTTTTTTTCGGCTATTCGTATATGTTTTATTTGCTCTGATTCTGGTCGTTTTGGATACGAAAAAGCAAGCGTTTAACCCAATAAAAGAGAAGTTGTCAGATTTTGACGTCCTAATTAATGAAAAAATCTCACCAATAAAAACCTACGCTGATGGATTGTATGTTCACTTTTCTTCGAAATCAGAGATTGCAAAGAAGTATGAGGAGCTTGAGCAAAAGCAGATAGTCACCGATGTGCAGCTACAGAGATTGAGTTCGCTAGAAAACCGTTTGGTAGAGCTGGAGGAACTTCTAAACTTAAAGTTAAAAAGTAACTCCTCGATGTTTATTGCAACCGTAATCGACGCCTCTGATTCACCTTACGAGCAGTGGTTGAAGGTCCGATTTAACGTTAACGCACCAATAAGTGCCGGTGATTACGTAGTCAACGGTGACGGTCTTGCTGGACAAATTTTGAGCATCAATGAAGATACGGGATTGGTGAGGTTGATTTCTGATCAGCGCGCGAGTGTGCACGTGGAGGTGCTTAGGACCGGTTTCAGGGCAGTCCTCTTTGGTAGTGGTGAATATGGTCTCCTCAAGCTTAAATTTGTCCCTGAGTCAGTAGACGTTAAAGAGGGAGATGTATTGATTACTTCCGGAATAGGCGATCAATACCCATTTGGAGTGCCCGTGGGTAAAGTCACTTCTGTAACTAAGGAGATTGCATCTAGTTTTTCTAGAATAATTGTTAAAACCTCAGCCGATCCAATTTCTGAACGAGATTTTTTAATTCTGACAGACCTTGTCAGTGATGATGTTTTCTCCTCTGAACAGTAAGTAAGCATAAGAGTAACGAGCCAGCATGACTGTTTATACAAAAAGCATATCAACTAAAAGAATATTTGTTTCGATATTTTTTGGGATGATGTTTTCTACTTTTGGACTACCGGGAGTGTCTCGAATAATTTCTCCGGACGTGTTGGGTTTGGTTCTTTTTTATTGGGCGATGGTGGGCGGTGATGCCAGGCCTAAACTGGGTACAGCCTTTGTTTTGGGATGTATCGTTGATATTTTGTCTGGACAAATCGTAGGATTACATTCTTTAAAATATCTTGTGTTGGTATTGGTCTCAATGCAGTTTGATAATCGATTTCGAATGAGTACTTCATTGCATAATATAACTTTTGTGATGATTACCTTTTTCCTAGTAGAACTCATTTTGAGCGGTTTGCTGTCGTCCTATATGAGTACGCCATTTCTTACTGACAGAGTTATAGCCGCAGCGGTCTGGGGGCTGATTTGGCCTCTTATGGGATTTTTAATTCAAAAGGATTATTCGCGTGTTGTTGTAAAGTAGGTCGGCCGTATTGATTCGATGTAAATGGAATAGAGAACAATTTTGCCCACTCCGAACTATAGAACTGCAAGAAATAGACTGAATGATTTTGCTTTCCGCATGAGGTGGGCTGTCATAGCAATGGTCATCATGACTTTTTTTTTAGTGTGTAGATTATTCTATTTACAGATCATTAAAACAGATTATTTTCAGGTTAAAGCGGAAGAAAATCGTATTAACGTTTCGCCTATTGCACCCAACCGCGGTTTGATCTTTGACAGAAACGGAAGCATTCTTGCAAGAAATTATTCATCGTATGCGCTCGAATTTTTGCCGTATGGTGTCGATAATCCAGAATTAATTTTGGCAAACTTAAGTAAATTAATTTCGATCACTGACGAAGAGAAAATCCGTATAAGAGCCGCGATGGCGGACACGGGTCGATTCTCAAATGTAGTGATTCGTGATGATTTGACCGAGGGAGAAATCGCCTTATTTACCTCTAACGCTTATCGGTTCCCAGACGTTAAATTAAGCGCCCAACTCTACAGAGAATATCCTTATGGAGAATTGACCTCGCATTTACTGGGGTACGTGAGACGAATTAGCAAGTCGGATCTCCGGGTTTTGGAAGATAGAGGTCTAAGGGCTGGGTACACGAATTCTGACTGGATAGGTAAGCGAGGTATAGAGGCTTTTTATGAGTCGGCTTTAAGGGGGCAGTTAGGGCTGCGCCATGTTGAGGTGGACGCGAGAGGAACAGAACTTAGGCTGCTGGATGAGCAGAATGCAATTTCAGGAAAAAGTTTAACGTTGAGTATCGATATAGGACTCCAGAGGCAGGCGTTTGAAGCGCTTGGGGATCACAACGGCGCTCTCGTTGCTCTGAATCCAAACGATGGCAGCATTTTGGCTTTCGTGTCGAAACCAGGATACGACCCAAGTAAATTCGTACTCGGGTTTGATCAAGCGAGTTGGAATGAGCTAAGAAATTCACCCGACAGGCCGTTAGTTAACCGTGCCAGCAGCGGGGTATACCCTCCAGGCTCAACACTTAAACCGTTTTTAGCTCTAGCTGGTTTGGAAGAAAACGTTAGAAGCCCAGATTGGTCCATGTGGGATCCGGGTTTCTTTTCGATCCCTGGCAGTAAACATAAATTTAGAGACTGGAAGAAAGAGGGGCATGGGCAAGTAAACCTTCATAAAGCAATTGTCGAATCGGTCGATACTTATTTCTATAAGTTAGCTCATGAGCTCGAGATAGATAAGATTCATACTTACTTAACTCTCTTTGGTTTCGGCCAAAAAACCGGGATCGATTTGCCAACAGAGTCGGTTGGCATTGCGCCCTCTCGAGATTGGAAAAGGAAACGGTTTAAAGCGCCTTGGTATCCTGGAGATACGATATCTGTCGGGATTGGTCAGGGCTATAATTTAGTGACCCCGTTGCAACTAGCGGTCGCAACGGCGAGCATTGCAAACGGAGGGTTTGTGTTGAGGCCGACCTTATTTCGGAAAGAAACAGTCGAACGTACCCAAAAAGGTTTAACGCTAGCAAACGCTACTTCGTCTAGGCCGCTGAATTTATCGTCAAAAAATCTTGATACATTGCGAGCAGCCATGGAAGGTGTCATGAGAGCCGGCGGTACGGCGGCCAGAGCCGGGGTCGGAGCTTCTTACAGTATTGCTGGCAAAACAGGCACTGCCCAAGTTTTCAGTCTGAGAGGCGGTGAATATGATGAGGATTCGATTCAGAGGCGGTTACAAGATCACGCTTTATTTGTTGCATACGCTCCGGCTGAAGACCCTTCGATCGCATTGGCTGTTGTTGTAGAAAATGGCGGCGGCGGCGGGAGCGTCGCTGCACCGATCGCAAGAGAAGTTTTGGATGCTTACTTCAAATCAACGTTACTTGGCTCTCCGACCGAATAAAGTAATAATCCATGTCTTTTTCCTTGCGATTGAAGAACGAATTAACAAAACGATTGGATTTTCCACTATTAATATTGGTACTTTTGTTAATGGCTGTTAGTCTTTTTGCGCTTTATAGTTCGTCGCAGGGCGACGTTACCAAGGTTAGTGCGCAGGCGAAAAATTTTATATTTGCACTAATTGCGATGTGGTCAGTAGCTAGAATCCCGTTCGGATACCTAAGCCGACTAGCACTACCCTTGTATTGCCTTGCATTAATCTTGTTGGTTTTGACGATGTTGGTGGGTGACCAAGCTAAGGGCGCACAACGTTGGCTTGATCTTCAGGTTATTCGTGTTCAGCCTTCGGAATTAATGAAAATCGCGTTGCCATTAACGCTTGCTTGGTTTTTTGACCGGTTCGAGAGAGTTCTTCGTCCTCGTCATTACTGTTTCGCGATATTTTTACTTCTAGTACCAACGATACTAATATTAAAACAACCAGATTTAGGAACAGCTATTTTGGTTCTTGCCTCTGGATTATTTGTAATTTTTTTTTCAGGTGTTTCGTTACGCATTATTGGCTTTATCGTTACGTTAACGGTGCTCCTCATGCCGTTTGCTTGGTCCGTACTTGAGCCTTATCAGCAAGCAAGGATCCTTACGTTATTAAACCCTTCTTCAGATCCGCTGGGCGCTGGATATCATACTATCCAGTCAACTATCGCTATTGGTTCAGGTGGATTTTGGGGGAAAGGGTGGTTATCTGGAACGCAGTCTCAACTGAATTTCTTGCCAGAGGGTACTACTGATTTTATTTTTGCCGTTTTAGCTGAAGAATTTGGGTTTATTGGCGTATTACTTGTTTTTTTAATTTACTTCTTGTTAATTTGGAGAAGTCTCACAATTGCAATTCAAGCGCCGAACAACTTTTCCCGCTTAGCCGCAATGTCGATTGTATTAACGTTTTTTATTTATGCATTTGTCAACATAGGCATGGTGATTGGTGTTTTACCTATTGTCGGCGTGCCTCTTCCTCTTATTTCTTTAGGAGGCTCTTCGGCGGTTACTATTTCAATAGGTTTCGGGGTGTTAATGAATTTTCGTGCGAACCATCGGTTAGTCCAGACTTGAAGTCAAATGGTAGTTTACCGCGTACAATGTTGCCGTAATTTGCACTTACTTTGATCAAGGATTGTCAATGAATACTTTAATTTGTGGATCGATTGCTTACGATTCAATTATGCTTTTTGAGGACCGTTTTAAAAACCATATCCTCCCCGATCAGGTTCACATTTTGAATGTGGCATTTCTTGTCCCAGAGATGCGGAGAGAGTTTGGAGGTTGCGCAGGGAATATTGCACATACATTACAACTACTTGGCGGAAACCCAATAGTTATGGCGACGGTCGGGCAAGATCACAAGCCGTATACCGATCTCATGTTAGAAAAGGGGCTGTCAACAGGACACGTAACTGTTATCCCTGACGCATTTACCGCCCAAGCATTTATCACGACAGATCTGGACGATAACCAAATTACAGCATTTCACCCGGGAGCGATGAACTTTTCAGCCAATAACCATGTAATGGATGCCGCTAATATAAGTTTGGGTATAGTCGCACCTGACGGTCGGGATGGCATGATCCAACACTCAGAGGAGTTCGCCGAAGCTGGAATTCCATTCGTCTTTGATCCGGGTCAAGGTTTGCCGATGTTTAATCGAGATGAATTATTAAGGTTTATCGATTTGGCAGACTATGCTGCTATGAATGACTATGAAGCAAAAATGCTTGAAGAGAGGACTGGTAAAACGCTATCTGATATTGCGGGTAGTTTGAAGGCATTGGTTGTCACGCGAGGCGGTGAGGGGTCGGCGATCTATTCAGGTGGTAAGCAGATCGATATCCCTTTAGTGATCGCGGATGAAATTGTTGATCCTACGGGTTGCGGTGATTCCTATCGATCTGGCCTTCTTTATGGAATTCAATCGGGATTCGATTGGGAGACAACGGGTCGACTAGCATCCCTATTAGGGGCGATTAAGATCGCAAACAAAGGACCGCAAAACCACACCTTTAATCGGAGTTTTATAGAGGCTAAATATAAGGAAAGTTTCAGTCGGCCTCTTGATTGGTAAGTCACATATCTTGGTTAGACACTTGTGTGATTTGTTGGGTTTCCAAGCAATAGGCCGTGAGCGGGCCACCCCAAACACATCCAGAATCTAAGCAGATTACACTCGCCTTTTGGTGCAGTCCGAGTGCGGACCAGTGCCCGAAAATTAAGGTTATATCGGGTGATATTTTCATAGGAAGATCAAACCAGGCATGTGAGTTTCTTGGTATGTTCTCGTATAAACCTTTATAGGTAAGGTCCACTTCGTCAGCGGTGATGCAGGACCTCATTCGGGTGAGCGCGTTGATAATGAATCGATATCGGGACCAACTTGTAAGGTTGTCGTTCCAGCGAGCGGGTTCGTTACCCTTCATATTCAAGAAGAGCTCGGTGTAAGAGTCACTTTTTAATATAGTCTCGACCTCAGCAGAAAGCTTTTGTGCAGTGTTCAAGTCCCAGGAAGGTAATAATCCTGCATGGACCATTGCGTATCCTTCTTTTATGCGAAAAAGAGGTTGTTGACGAAGCCAATGAAGGAGTTTTTCTTTGTCTGGGGCATTTAAAATATCGTCAATGGTGTCGTCAGGCCGCGATTCAACGGCCCCACTGGCCACGGCTAATAAGTGCAAATCATGATTACCAAGCACTATATCAATAGCGGCCCGATTGTCATAAATATAGTTTAGGACCGATAATGAATTCGGCCCTCGATTAACAAGATCTCCAGCCAACCAAAGTTTATCCTTGCTGGGATTAAACCGCAGGGTTTCTAAAAGTGTCGAGAACGTTTTCGCACATCCTTGAATGTCACCAATGGCATACGTGGACATGCTTAATCAGGGCCCACGGATCAAATTTGCATGTGAGGTTAACGCTATCGGACTTTGGACAACATGTAATCGACCGCTTTACGAATATCGTCATCTGTCGCGCCGGTTGCGCCTCCTCGGGCAGGCATCATATTTTTTCCATTTATCACGCTTGCGTATAAGACATCGTTACTTAAATCAATGCGTGAGGACCATGCTGTTTTATCACCAGTCTTCGGTGCACCAGCGATACCTGCAGAATGGCACGCTTGGCAAACGGTATTGTAGAGGGATTCTCCTGGATCAGATGCGACTGTAATACTTTTCGTTGAGGAGTTGTCAGCAATCTGTGCAGGGGTTCCACTGTTTAGAATATCCATTCTTTCCGCGACGGCTTCATCACTCATTGCG
>CBFIFN010000006.1:19080-36591 GCA_965661885.1 uncultured Burkholderiales bacterium
AAAGGCAAGTATGACTACGGTAACGAGTTGTTTCGGGGTGCGAATCAAGGGGTACTCCTATAAGGTGTGTTTAAGCTTATCGCCCGGGGACGAATGTTTCGATGAATTTTCTGTTGTTGAACTGAATACAGATTATAAGCGAATTTCCTGAGTAGCTCCTGATTTGCTCTAGTTTGCGATTCGTTGAGTTGTCCCTAATTCTCATTATAAAAACTATAAAATATAGAAATTAATAGGAGAGCTCCAATTGGAAGATTTATCCTTGGTCGGCTTATTTGTAGTAAGTTTTCTATCAGCCAGTGTATTGCCCGGGAGCTCTGAGCTCGTGTTCATAACAATGTTGTTAAATAAAATAGCGCCAGACAGCACGATTTTATGGGTCGCCACGGCTGGAAACACACTAGGTGGCGTGACAACGTTTTTTGTAGGTCGATTTATCCCTATCACTCGGTTACCAAGCAAGAGGATTTTGTCGTGGACAGAAAAGTGGGGTGGGTTTTCTCTTTTGCTCTCATGGGTCCCGTTTTTTGGAGATATTATTTGCATAACGGCTGGGTGGTTGCGAACCGGTGTCATACTATCTCTTCTGTGCCTAACCACAGGAAAATTAATTAGATATTGGATTTTAATGGCTGGAATTACTTAATGCTCATATTGAGCGTACCGGCTAACAAGGTTGTCGGAGATTAAAATTGTTATGAACGCTCTTCCTTTAAGCTGTTCGTTATGTGCTCCGTGTGAGGAGACAGTTATTTGGCAAGATGAATTTAGTAGGCTGATTGCTGTCGGTGACGAATTCTATCCCGTATTTTGTCGTATCGTCACGCAAGAACACTGGCCAGAGTTTTCTGATTTGTCGTCATCAGATCGAGTACGAGTGATGAATGTAGTTTATGTGGTGGAGAAAACGCTGAGAGCATTATTAAATCCGATTAAAGTCAATATTGCTTCATTCGGAAATGTAGTACCACATTTACATTGGCATATTATTCCTCGCTTTGAAGGCGATCCTCATTACCCAAATCCAATATGGGGAGAGTTGGCTGGTGGACAACCTTTTCATCCCCACTCTGGGTTTTGGAAAATTTTTAGTCAAGCTATTAAAGAAAGCTTAGATAGTAAGGTTTAGCTAAATAAACTTTTTTGCGGCGCTATTTTCTCGTTTGAAAAATGTATTGTAAACTTACTGCCTCGACGAGGCTCACTATCGATCAGTAAGGTCGCGCCGTGTCGGTTTAGTACATGCTTCACAATGGCTAAACCCAAGCCTGTGCCTCCCGTTTCCTGAGACCGACTTTTGTCTACTCGATAAAACCTCTCCGTGATGCGTCCTAAATGCTCTGGCGGAATTCCGACGCCTTGATCCTGGCATGAGAAAACTGGCACGCCGTTGATTAAAGACCATATGATAGAAATCTTGCCGCCGGCGGGCGAGTAGCGTACGGCATTACTCACAAGATTCGACATAGCGCTGCGAATCTCATCTTCAGCCCCTAAGATATTAAGATCCGGCAATACTTGAATTTCAAATTCATGATTATTCGATGACAAGGCTTGTCCTTCAGTGTGCACGTCATCAATTAGTTTGGACATATTAATAACTTCCTCTGGCGGTGCGTTGGACGTCTCAAGCCGCGATAATGCCAACAAGTCCGTAATGAGCCGGTTCATTCGCCGGCTTTGATCTGACATTAACTTGACGCCCCGTGATAAGAGTTGAGGGTTCTCCGCGGGGTCACCGTCGAATGTTTCGAGAAAACCCTGAATTACAGTGAGGGGCGTGCGAAGCTCATGTGATATGTTGGCAACAAAATCCCGCCGTGTTATTTCCAACTGTTCCCTTTCCGTGATGTCTCGAGCGAGCAAAAGAGCTTGCTTTTTACCGAAAGGTATTGTTTGTATGGAAATTAAACGGTCTAGTCCGGATCTAGGTAGCCTAAGCGTTAGCGTTGCTTCTGGGTTAAGAGCTTTAATAAAGGTCCTAAAAGAGGGGTGCCTTAGCAGATAGTCAATTTTAACTCCTCGATCACGAGCAAGTGTTAATCTGAAATATTCTTCTGCCTTAGTGTTGCACCAGTCGATCTGATTTGCATTATTTAAAACGATAACTCCGTCGGGTAGAGCCCGGGCAGCCTGCTCAAATCGGTCAAGAGCCCGACTGAGCTCTGTTTCTGTGGCGCGCTGGCGTTTTTGAATCTTCACAAAACTTTTGAGCACGCGATCCCAACTAGAAGTCAACGTTGGAAGTGCGGCGGTTTTAGGAGAGTTGAGCCACTCATCAAAAACAAATAGTTTCTGCCGTTCCGACCAAAGCGCTAGAACTAGCCAAAAACAAAGCGTGATCAACCCGATGGTCGTTCCCCAGACCAAACCAAGCAGAGCAGCTACTGTCGCCGGCATTATGAGTGTTAGCAGAGCGGTGCCCCAGTGTTTCAAAAGCAAAAGTACCTATTTATAGGGTAGACAGTGGCATGGTAACAAATTCAAAACGTTAAAACTTAGGGTTTCGAAAAACGGTACCCCGCCCCCCTTACCGTTTGAATATAAGTGTCATATCCAGTGTGTTCCAATATTTGCCTTAGTCGTCGAATATGGACATCAACCGTTCGCTCTTCGATAAAAACGTGATCTCCCCAAATTCGGTCAAGTAATTGGCTGCGAGTATAAATTCGTTCGGTATGCGTCATAAAAAAATGAAGCAACCGAAACTCTAATCGGCCTGCCGTAACGTTGTTTCTGTTTACCGATACTTGTTGAGTTGCTGGGTCGATACGAAGGCCGTCGAATTCTACTGCGTCGTCAGTTAATTGCGGTGCGCGCCGTCGCAAAAGTGCATTGATGCGAGCGGTCAGCTCTTTTGGAGAAAATGGTTTTGTGATGTAGTCGTCTGCTCCTTTGTCGAGCCCTGTAACCTTATCGTTTTCCTCAGCTCTCGCTGTTAACATGATTATCGGTATGAATTGTGTTCGTTGGTTTGATCTCAATCTTTTAATCAATTCGACACCTGATATTCCAGGCAACATCCAGTCAATTAGTGCAAGATCTGGCAGCATTTTGTCGATTAACTGTGTCGCCTCCTCTGCGGAACCAGCACACATCGTGACATGATTATTTCGAATCAATGTGATATCGATCAGCTCCGAAATAGCTTTTTCATCCTCAACAATAAGAATAGTGCTGGCCATTTAATTGTTCTTTATAATAAATCGTCAAACGAATTATATTACGGGTAAATTGTTGCGGAAGTATTACGTCAAAAGAGGTTAAATTGAATACCAATTCACGAAGCGATTCGTTAGTTCCAACGAATATTGTGCACCATCAAAAAAGTCGGTCGCTAGAGATTACCTTTAGCAACGAAGACCAATTTTCATTATCATGCGAATATCTACGAGTCTACTCCCCCTCCGCAGAAGTGCGTGGACATGGTCCAGGTCAGGAGGTATTGCAAATTGGCAAAAAGGAGGTAAATATTAGGCATATTGAGGCTGTCGGACACTATGCTTTAAAGCTAACATTTACTGATGGGCATGACACAGGTATTTATTCTTGGGATTATCTATGGTCTTTGGGCAAAGAATATGAAGTCAACTGGTCTGAATATCTAGACCGTTTAAAAAAAGCAGGTGCTACCCGTGATGAATGATCACGAGGAAGATAAAGACCCGAAGGTGAAAAATCAGACTGACTCAACTCACTTTGGATATCAGCAGATACCGAAGTCAGAGAAAAGTAAGCGTGTCGGTGCGGTGTTTAGCTCAGTTGCTAAGCAATACGATGTTATGAATGATCTCATGTCATTGGGTTTACATCGTTTTTGGAAGCGATTTGCAGTTCAATTATCGGGCGTTAAAAAGGGTTCCCGCGTGCTTGATATCGCAGGTGGAACAGGAGATTTGTGTCAACTATTCCGTGAAAAGATAGGCGAAGACGGTGAGTTATGGTTAACCGACATCAATATAGAAATGCTTAGCGTCGGTCGAGACCGAATGATGGATGCTGGACAGTTACTGCCGGTGTGCCAGTGTGACGCAGAATCCCTACCTTATCCGGATAATTATTTTGACTGCGTCACCGTGGCATTTGGTCTTAGAAATATGACACATAAAAATCGTGCGTTAAAAGAGATGCATAGAGTGACAAGGCGTGGAGGGAGGTTGATCGTATTGGAGTTTTCTAAGGTGTGGAAACCCTTAGAGCGAATCTACGAGCTATATTCGTTTAAGTTACTACCGCGTATCGGTAAATTTATCGCGAAGGATGAGGGTAGTTATCGTTACCTCGCTGAGTCAATTCGAATGCACCCCGGGCAAAAGGAGCTTGCAAAAATGTGTCGCGATGCAGGTTTTGAAAATGTTGAATTTTATAATCTTGCCGCCGGTGTGGTCGCGGTTCATAGAGGCTTAAAGGTATAGAAATGTTTCCCCTAGCGATTGTATTGCGTTTTTTAAAACATGTGCTGTCAAAATCTGATGGTGCCCGTAATGGGCTTGTGGTTCACGGTGGAAAAGTCATCAGTGTCGAGGCGCCATTAGGCCCGGTTCGTGTGCGCATTACTGAAGATGGTTATGTCGATCTTGATACGGGTGAGGAAAGCCCAAGCTTAGTTGTAAAACTCACCCCTGATGTCGCAATTAATTGGGTTAAAGACGGCGAAATTGGATGGCAAGGTGTACAGATTGAAGGTGACGCACATTTCGCCTCAGATTTGTCACGCATCGTGAGTAAGGTTAATTGGGATTACGAGGAAGATTTATCCAGACTATTCGGAGATGTTATTGCTCATCGCCTGGGCAATTTAGTTAAAGGATTTGGGAACTGGCTGAGCAGTAGCGGTCATGCTATGAAGTCGTCATTCGAAGAATATTTAACCGAAGAGTCGCACATATTGGTCACTCCTGTGAGTGCTACGTCATTCATCCGTGATGTTGATGTTTTATCGGATGCAACAAGTCGCCTTGAAAAGCGTGTGTCGGAACGCCTTCGGGCGATGCGTGACAATCGAAAAGGCCTGAATACATGAAGATCTTACGAGCGTTGTATATTTTTTACATCGCTATCCAGTTTGGCTTAGACGAATTTTGTTCCTCGAACCGAAGCCTTCGTGGACTCAGAGCTGTAATTAGAATTATTTTTTTCGCTAGAAGCTTGTCTCGTCCACGAGGCGAGAGACTCCGTTTAGCGTTACAAAAACTGGGCCCGATATTCGTTAAATTCGGTCAAGTTTTATCGACGCGCAGAGACATGATTCCGCTCGACATTGCAGATGAATTAGCTTTATTACAAGATCGCGTGGCTCCTTTTTCGTCGGAGATTGTCGACAAAATTTTAAAACAATCATTTGACGGAAATTATCAGTCCGCGTTCAAGGATTTTGATTTTAAGCCAGTAGCTAGCGCTTCCGTCGCGCAGGTTCATTTTGGTGTTTTGGTTAATGGTAAGGATGTGGCAATTAAGGTGTTGCGGCCTGACATCGGACGCGTTATTAATCGCGACATTGGGTTGCTTGACTGGTTTGCGATGATATTAGCCGCCGTGCTTCCGGATGGTAAGCGGCTCAAACCGAGAGAGATAGTGTCTGAGTTTCGACGGCACCTTAACGACGAGCTTGATCTTATGCGAGAAGCTGCAAATGCCAGCCAACTTCGTCGTAATTTTATCGATTCGCCTATTTTGACCGTACCGGAGATTCATTGGGATTTTTGCCGTAAAAACGTTATGGTGATGGAGCGCATGGCTGGCATTCCAGTTGGCAAGTTAGATGTATTGAGAGCTAAAAATATTGATTTAAAGAAACTTGCGGCGTCAGGAGTGGAGATATTTTTTACGCAGGTTTTTCGAGATGGGTATTTTCATGCCGATATGCATCCTGGGAACATTCTGGTCCAAGAGAATGGACGTTATGTGGCACTTGATTTTGGCATCATGGGCACCCTAACCGAAATTGACAAAAATTACCTTGCTCAAAATTTTCTTGCTTTTTTCAGGCGGGATTATCGGGCCGTTGCGGAAGCGCACGTCAATGCCGGTTGGGTTCCAAAAGATACTCGTATTGATGATTTTGAAGCGACGATAAGATCTATATGTGAGCCAATATTTGATAAACCCCTAAAAGATATTTCCTTCGGGCGTTTGTTAATGAATCTCTTTCAAGCAGCTAGGCGTTTCAATGTTGAGATACAACCTCAGTTAATTATGCTTCAGAAAACCTTACTTAATGTTGAAGGGCTCGGCCGAGAGTTAGACCCTGATCTAGACCTATGGATTACAGCAAAGCCATTTTTAGAGCAGTGGATGAAGGATCAGGTCGGATTAAAGGGGTTATTTAAGCAGCTTAAAAAAGAGGCTCCTCTCTGGTCTGCTTTGCTACCAAGGTTGCCTCGATTGGTGGATGCGTATCTGTCAAAGGATGTCGAAGTTGCTCAAGATAAAAATCTTGACGACATTAAAGCCCTTGGCCGAAAGGTAAGAATATTAGGGCTCACCACCATTGCACTTATTTTATGTTTAATCGTTTTAACCTATGTCGGTTTTGTGTTGGGCTAGATTACCTCTGGCGCTTACTCGATTGGTTTTGATAATTGTCATTAAATCGTAATAATCCACCCTTAACATTCGTCAAGTCGCGTATGGGGTACAGCGTAAACGGTCGTATCACGTACATTTGACTTACGTCTACATTACAGAGATTAACTACTCAGTGCGGAGAATGAGAATGTTCGGAAAATTAAAAAAATCGTGTGTTGTTGCCAGTGTGTTAGTCACGATCGCGGGTTGGGGACATGCGAATGACGTTTTGATCGAAAAATTATATGAAAAAGGCGTAATCAATGATTTGGATTACCAAGAAATTCAGGCGCAAAAAAGTCGACTAGATGCTAGCAATGCTCTGATTGAAAAGTTATACGAGAAAGGCGTTATTAATGACTTGGATTATCAAGAAATTCAGGCAGACAAGGGCAAAACGGTGGTTCAGGCAAAAAAAACTGATGCCAATGCTTTAGAAGGAAAATGGAAAGATGGATTTAAGTGGGAGGGTCAAAATCAAAAAAATAAATTTCAAGTCGCGGGGAGGATTCAACAGGATTTTTACGATTATGATCACGATTTAGAAGAGGATACGTTTTCGACGCGTCGTGTTTATCTCGGCGTTAAGGCAACGATTGACGAGATTTGGGGTTTACAGACAACTTTTAACCCAGATTCAAATGAGCTCGAATATGGTTATTTGGATTTCAAGCCGAGCGAGAAATTCATTGCGCGCTTCGGAGCGCAGAAGTTTTATGCGGGTTTTGAGGAGAGCACAAGTTCACGTTTCACTGATTTTCTTGAACGTTCGGTCGCAGACGGGCTGCAACCAGGCAAGCAGGTCGGGATTCAGCTATTTGGTGAGCCGATTAAAAAGACCTTTTTTTATTCGTTCGGTTATTACAATGGTGAAGGCAAGAATACGGACGAGTCTGGCGAAAGAGGCGATGGTAAAGATTCGATGTTTGCAGCCGCTTACAATGCCGCTAGCATGATGAGTACAAACAATGATGCGATTTTCCATTTCGGTGTCGCTAGCTCCTCTGGAACAAGAAATCGGCCGGACGATAATGAGATTTTTTCACTTGACGGTGAGGCTCGCGGTGATGAGTTTGGGATTTGGACTCTTGCTGCTGGACCCACAGAGTTTTCTCGTGATTACGCGAATATCAGTTTCGTGGCAGCTAAAGGCCCGTTTAAGTTTCATACTGAGCGAACGATAGTGGAAGTTGAGACGCCAGTGCAGGATGATGAAGTTCAGGCCAGTTTTATGGCTATGACGTGGATGCTCACGGGTGAGCCCTACGTTGACAGTTACAGTATTAAGGGAATGAAGGGCATACAGCCTGCGCGGCCGTATACTAAAGCTGGCGGAATTGGAGCTTGGGAAATAGGGATCAGGAGGTCTGAGTGGGATGCGCAAAGCGTAGATGATTTGAATTACACAGGGGCCGATCTTGTAAAGACTACGACATTAGGCCTCACTTGGATACCGAACAAAAAAGTTCGGTTTAAATTAAATGTGGTAACGACAAATTACAACACACCTATCGTTGCCGCAGAAGGCGACGAGGAGGCGATTACGTTTAGGTCACAGATTGATTTTTAATTTGGAACCGTTCTTTAATATTAATCGCTTTTTCTTAATGTAAGGGTTATTGCATCCTTATATTCAAGGTCTGTGATAGTGGTGATTCATTTTTTCGATGAGTAGATCAAGTTGGCTTTTTTTTAAATTTTGGATGCCTGCAGCGGTATGCCGTCCCCCCCCATTTTCAAATTGAAGAGCGACGTGATGCGCATTAATGGGGTTATTTTTAGGCGCTCTAATGCTCACCGAGTATCCTTCATTTTTTTCGATCAATATTAAATGCGCGGCTGAGGGAAAATTATTAGCAAGGTGATTTGCGAAAAGACCATTGATTCTTCGGGCCCATCTCTCATTGGGTAGGACGAGTAGCTTGACATCTCGGTTAATGGATTTGATTGCGGTGCCTCGAGCATGGGTAAGGTCTTCTTCATAATGAGACTTGAGCGTTTGTAATACGCCCGTTTCAGCGATGAATGCTAATGGGTCCTCAAATTGAAGCATTAGGCGGTAAAGGTCTTCGGGATGGTAGTGTAAGTCGCCTGTCGACTCACCATAGCTATTATAGTTTATCGAGGTACCTAACTCTTGTAATTGTTCCACAGTACTTGTCGGAGTTTGATGTAACTTTGCAAGACTATGAGCGCTGGTAACGAGATTATCCCCAAAGGCTGCGGCAATAGCCCAATTCTTGAAGCGACCTTTGAGCATATCGTTGATAATCAGGCTACTGCATACGTCAGGGCTTGTGTCGATATTCGCAACTAAATTAGGGTGGCTTGGAATGTCTCCGGCGTGATGATGATCGTACCACTGTACTGTACATCCTATTTTCAATGCTTTCTTTAGCGGTACAAGATTCGGGTGCAAGGAGATGTCGACCACAGTGATATGGCTGGACTCAGAAAACGCAACTTTTTTTAGAAGTGTGTTGTTGCGTTTTACGCCAGTAATTGGTCTGGTCCGTTGAGGCTGGGCCAGGCGAAGTTGTGTGATACCGCATAATCCATCTGCATCGCCATTAAAAACGTCAAAGTCTTTTATCATGTGTTAGTTGATATTTTTTAGTATTGTGCTTTGTCTTCGATATAATCTGGATAAATCAATCTCACTATTCTATCGCTATGAGCTATTACCAGCACCATGTATTTATTTGTTGTAATCAACGGTCGGATGGCCGCGCTTCTTGTAATGACCAGGGTTCACAGTCGCTGAGAGATTATGCAAAAGCGAGAATAAAAGCGCTTGGTATTGCGGGTGCTGGTCGTGTCCGCATCAATCAGTCAGGATGTTTAGACCGTTGCGACAGCGGGCCAGTCATGGTGGTTTATCCTGAAGAAATTTGGTACACCTTTATTGACGAGAAGGACATTGATGAGATTATCGATGAACATGTGATGGGCGGAAGAGTTGTGGAGCGGTTGCAGATTTGAGTCGAACAAGTGAGGAACGACTACTAGTCGATGGGCCGTCTGGCAACTTGGAAATTGCAGTTAGTGAACCCGATGGTGTCATTATGGGATGCGCTTTGATTGCGCATCCACATCCTCTGTATGGTGGCACTCTTGATAATAAAGTCGTCCAAACCCTCGCCAAAGCCTTCAATTCTTTAAATTTGGTCGCTATTCGTTTTAATTTCAGAGGAGTTGGTCATAGCGATGGCGTTTATGATAACGGTGATGGTGAGGTGGAAGATTTTAAAGTCGTCTTAAATTACGTTGTTTCCCGATTTAAGCCAAAATATCTAATATACGCTGGATTCTCATTCGGGACTTATGTGGTTTCTCAGGTCGCGATAACAGACGCTCCTGATCGGTTGGTCCTTGTTGCGCCGGCTGTGGGTAAATTTGAAGTCCCAGATGTTCTAAGCGATACCGTTGTTGTTCATGGTGAGAAGGACGATGTGGTCTCGATGGCAGAGGTGCTTGACTGGGCGCGACCACAGAAACTCCCTGTTATAGTTTTTCCGGCAGCAGGACATTTTTTTCATGGCGATTTAGTTCGACTTAAACAATTAGTCATTGATAGTTGTGGATATAAGTTATTTACTTAGAGGCCGACTTGAGGATATGAATGTATGGAAATTTTGAAGGCAACGCATATCATTGTCATGGTGACTTGGTTCGCTGGTTTGTTTTATTTGCCGAGATTGTTCGTATACCATTCGATGTCGTCGGATAAGATCTCCCACGAGCGGTTCAAAGTGATGGAGCGTAAATTGTTTTATGGAATCATGACCCCCGGTGCGGTATTAACTGTTGTTACGGGGTTTTGGCTCTTGCTCGGTGGATGGGGTTTTAGTAGTTTTTGGATACAGGCGAAGCTCTCTTTAGTGGGCGTATTGATCGCCTACCACTTTTGGTGTGGCATCCTGGTGAGAAAATTTAAGAATGCTCAAAACCCACACTCACACGTTTGGTATAGGTGGTTTAATGAGTTTCCGGTTTTGATTTTGGTGGCTGTAGTTTTCTTAGTCGTGTTGAAGCCTTGACGTTGTATCGGAGGTGAGTTTTTTGGAAAGGCATATCGAAAAAAATTTAGAGTATGTAAACCGCAGAATTGTCGATGCTCTCCGTAATGCAGGACGAGGAGCGAAGTCTGCTCAACTTATCGCCGTTAGTAAGAAATTTTCTGAGCAATCTATTCGTCATGCCTTCGCGTCAGGTCAGCACCGATTCGGTGAAAACTATATTCAAGAAGCCTCTGAAAAGATTGATAATTTGAATGATTTGCCAATTGAATGGCATTTTATAGGACCTATTCAAAGCAATAAAACTCGACAAGTCGCCACTAAGTTTGACTGGGTACACTCTGTCGACCGATTGAAAATTGCACAGCGACTTTCCGAAGCGAGATCAGTTATGAGACATCAGTTGAAGGTATGTCTCCAAGTTAATATTACCGGAGAAAAGACCAAGCAAGGTTGCCGTATTTCGGATGTTATCGAACTCGCTCATGCGTTGAGGCAGTTACCGTATTTAGATTTTCGAGGCCTTATGACTATGCCGCCTGCTGGCGCGAGCGATGTAGAAGTTTCCGAAACATTTCGAAGGTTAGCTGAGCTGCAAGATACTTTAAATCAAGATATATTCGATTTAGATGTGTTGTCGATGGGGATGTCAGGAGACTTAGAGATTGGGATTCAAGAAGGTGCAACTTTTGTTCGCGTTGGTAGAGGAATTTTTGGCGAACGTTAGTCAAAAATAGGTCTATCAATAGTTTTATGTATTGAAGAATAATAACTGGGTGTGAATGCTATGAAAGTTGTTTTTATCGGCGGCGGAAATATGGCGAGTGCGTTGGTTAGTGGCCTTTTAGCAAACGGTACAGCACTACCGGAGGATTTATTAGTGGTGGATATCTCTGATGAAGTCAGGCATAAATTCGATGCTATGAAAATCAATACAGCGCCGACTTTTAATTTTTCAACTTTTAGTGCTGATGTTGTTGTTTTAGCTGTAAAACCTCAACATTTGAGAAAGGTGATGAAGTCTTGCGCGTCGAATCTCAAAGATAGCCTTATCGTTAGTATTGTTGCCGGAATCCCAATTGCATCAATTGTTGATTGGTTAGATGGTTATGATCGCGTTATCCGAGTAATGCCTAATACTCCTGCGCTGATACAGGCTGGCGTCTCCGGCATGTACAGTATCAGTGTTGTGGGCGGAGATAAAGAACTGGCAGAAGACATAATGGGTAGTGTCGGCCGATATATTTGGTGTCAAACCGAGGAATTGATCGATGTTGTGACTGCAGTCTCCGGGAGTGGGCCAGCGTACGTTTTTTATTTTATTGAAGCGCTAGTGGCCGCAGGTATGGAGCTGGGTCTTGACCGTGATGCTTCCAATTTGCTGGCTTTAGAGACTTTTCTCGGTTCATCACGACTTGCCGCTCGATCTGGGGAGCACCCCTCAGTATTACGTGAAAGGGTGACGTCTAAAGGGGGCACAACCGCGGCGGCGGTTGCATCGTTTGACGTTGATAATTTGAGAGAGAAAATCATTAGTGCAATTAGGGCTGCAAGGAATCGTTCTGCAGAGTTAGCAAAAGATTTTGGAGGTGATGAATTATGATCGATGCCTTATTTTTTTTGGTCAAAACCGGGTTGAGTGTTTTTTCGCTGGCGTTTTTGCTTCGGTTTTATCTTCAAGTCGTTCGCGCCACACTTAATAATCCGTTAAGTATATTTGTTCACGCGATTACAGACTTTGCCGTTGTCCCGGTGCGACGTTTTGTTCCGAGCTGGCGTAATTATGATTTGTCTACACTCGTTTTAGCATTAATTTGTGAAATTTTAATGCTGAGTTTTGTATTGATGATGAGTAACGGCAATTTACAGGGTACTGCTTTTAATATTCTGCTAGCCGTTGTTTCGCTATCATTTCTCAGCTTGATTAAGATGTTTGTTTATATTGTAATTGTTGTGACGTTTGCTCAAGCAATTTTGTCTTGGGTTAACCCCTACAGCCCCATTATGACTTTATTAACAGTAATGGTATCTCCGTTTCTGAATATTTTTAGAAACAGAGTTAGGCTGATAGGAGGCGTTGATTTGTCCCCTTTATTTTTATTAGTTTTCTGCCAGTTAATTCTGATATGGCCTGTGAACGCTTTGAATAAGATTATGCTCGCCCTTCTGGGCGCGCCGTAATTACCGTTCATTAGCCAAGGACTATATCGTAATCTTGTTGACCATAACAATTTTCGGTTTGCAATAAGATCGGTTTTCCGATGAATTCTTCGGCCATCGCAATACTTTGTGATTCTTCTTCATGAAAAAAATCAATAACTTGTTTCGATGCAATGATACGTAAACTTTGTGGGTTAAATTGGCGTGCTTCTCGAACCAATTCTCTAAGAATTTGATAGCAAATGGTGGCTTTGGTTTTGATTGTGCCAAGGCCTGAACAGACCGGACATGGTTCACATAGTAGGTGAGCCAACGATTCCCGAGTTCGTTTTCGGGTCATTTCGACAAGTCCTAATTGTGTGAAGCCGTTTACAGTCATACGGGTTCTATCCAGCGTAATTGATTTTTCAAGTTCATCGATAATCGATTGTTTATGGGTCTCGTTATCCATATCAATGAAGTCAATAAGAATGATGCCTCCCAAATTTCTAAGTCTTAATTGCCGCGCAATTGTTTGTGACGCCTCTAAATTATTTTTATAAATTGTCTCGTCAAAACTTTTATCGCCAACAAACCCACCCGTGTTGACGTCTACGGTAGTGAGTGCTTCAGTTTGATCAATAATTAAGTAACCACCTGATTTTAATTTCACGCGTTTACTTAGTGCTTTCTCAATTTCTTCTTCGATACCATAGCGTTCGAACAAGGGACGCTCGCTTGTGTAAACTTGCACTCGGTCAGAATATCTTGGGATAAATGTTTCAGCAAAGGCTGCCATCTTATGAAATGTCTCCCGCGAATCTACTAGAATTCGTTCTGATTCTTCAGCGAGAAAGTCTCTAAGGATGCGCACACTTAAATCGAGATCTTCGTACACGACGGATGGCACACGAACTGTTTTAGTCCGATTCGTAATGTCTTTCCAGACTCTTCGTAAGTAAGCGATATCGGATTGAAATTCATTATCACTCGCAGTCTCGGCGAGAGTTCTAACTATAAAACCATGCTTATCTTCGTCACCCCTTAGATGTTCTAGGCGTTCCTTTAAGCGCACTCTTTCCTCCTCGTCGCCAATCTTTTGTGAAATGCCGACATGATCCTCAAAGGGTAAATAAACCAATAGGCGTCCGGCAATACTAATTTGTGTTGAGAGTCGCGCGCCTTTGGTTCCAATAGGATCTTTTACAACTTGAACAAGTATGGTTTGACCGTCATGAAGAATCTTTTCAATTGGGGGGGAGTCTGTATCGTGTGAGTTTTGAAAAAATATGTCAGTGACATGTAAAAAGGCAGCTTTTTCCATCCCAATATCGATGAACGCGGATTGCATACCCGGAAGGATGCGTTTTACGACACCATTATAAATATTTCCAACAAGGCCTCGATTAGTTTCCCGCTCTATATGTAGCTCCTGAACTACACCACGTTGAATGATCGCGACTCGTGTTTCCTGCGGAGTCACGTTGATTAATATTTCGTTATTCATAAGAGGGAAAAGCCGAAATGTGTTATTAATTCTGATGTTTCATAAATGGGTAAGCCGACGACCCCGGAATAAGTACCAGTGATATGACTTATGAAGACACCTGCTATTCCTTGTATCCCGTAACTACCTGCTTTACCGAATGGTTCGTTAGTTTTTATATAAGCTTCGATTTCGTTTGTTGTTATCTGACGCATGAATACGGTTGTTGTCGATAGTCTTTGCTGTGCGTCATCGCCATTTTTCATGTTGATTGCCGTTAGCACTTGATGTTCCGTGCCTGACAATATTTCAAGCATGAGGCGAGCTTCCCGCGCATCATTGGGTTTGCCCAAAATAGTATCGTTTATACAAACGGTGGTATCAGCCGTTAAAATTGGAGCTATTTGTAATTGGTTGTCTGATAGGTGTTTCCAGGCTGCATCAGCCTTAGTTGTTGAAATACGTTTGACGTAGTCAACCGGCTTTTCCCCAGGGATTGGTGTTTCCTCAAAGTCTGCATTTCTCCCTGGACCTTCTATTAGATTTAGAAGCCGGTAGGGTGCGTGGAGTTTGTCCAGAATCTCCCTCCTTCGCGGACTTTGAGAGGCTAAGTAGAAAAAATCAGTCATCTTTTTGATTAGATCACTCTCGATGGTATGGGTGATTTTCGATAATACACTGGGCTCGATAAAGCTGCTCAATAAGGATTAGGCGAGCCAGGGCGTGGGGATAAGTCATCGCTGACAAAGAAAGTGTTTTTGATGCCATTTTTTTCAGTTCAGGGTCTAGTCCATCTGCCCCCCCAATAGCAAAGTCGATATTTCGACCCTCGTTCATTAAATCTTTTAGTAGGGTTGCCAATGCAGGGGTAGTAGTTGTTACGCCGTTTTCATCCAATGCAATTAAAAGGGCATTTTTATGAGACCTAGACAGTATGCGTTCTTTTTCTATTTTTCTTGCCGCATGATTTTTATCCGCGTCACCGATGCGAAAGGCGGGTTTTACCTCAGTCAGCGAGACGGATAGTTTTCGGCTAAATCTCTTCAGGTATTCCTTGCAGCCTTCGTCAATCCATTTAGGTGGTTTATGACCCACGGAGATAATATTGATTTTCATATTCGCAAAGTAACGCTTATGGAAGCCCTACTTTGAGATTAGGTGAGGGTCATATGCATTTTATACGTCGACCTTAAGTTAGATGGCTACTGGGCTTTCTGTTTTAGTTTTCGGAGTTTCTCGCCAAAGGTCCTCTAAGTTATAGTACGTTCTGACCTCGGGCTTCATGACATGGACGATTAAGTCTCCAAGGTCAATTAAAACCCATTCCCCCGAAGCCTCGCCCTCGACACTAAGTACGGAGTGCTTTGTTTTTTTCAACGATTCCTTTAGGTTATTCACAAAAGCTCGAGCTTGTCGTGTGGATTCAGCGCTTGCAACAATGATTTGATCAAAAAGGGCATTCGATGCAGTTATTTCGATTTTAACGATGTCCAACGCTTTGATTTTTTCGAGTGCGTCTATCGCGATATCACTTAGTGGTTGAGTCAGAACGGTTCCCCTTGTAAAGATCGTATTGTTGAATATAGTCTATTACATTATCAGGTAGGAGGTATTTGAGGCTGAGCCTGTTTCGGATTCGTTCCCTCAATAAGGTACCTGATATTTCCAGTGATGTGAATTCATAAGCAAAAATCAATCCGTGTGTGGAGGACTGTAATAACTCGCTATCTGCACAGTTTCGCTCTTCGAATTCGGATCTAAGTTCCGCAATACACTTATCGCCGAGTCGTTGTAACGTTGTGTTGGGCCGTGATGCCACGATAATGTGAGCTAAGGAAAATAATTGTTGCCATTTGTACCACGTTGTTAATTCCATAAATGCATCAGCCCCCAGAATCAGACTAATTGATGCGTCTGGGTACTCAGCCCGAATATCGATTAATGTATCCACCATGTAGCTTTTACCAATCCGATTTAATTCTCGATCATCCGCTCTCAGGTGAGCGCCGGCTCCAGTGAGGGCTAATTTCACCATATCTAACCTAGCTTTTGCTGACGCCAGCGGAGCATTACGGTGGGGTGGATTTGCCGAGGGCACTAGGTGTATCGAGTCCAGTGAAAACCTCTCGGCTACCTCCTCCGCTAATCTTAAATGTGCGAAATGGATCGGATCGAAGGTGCCTCCGAAAATGCCAATGCTTGGGCTCACTGCCAAGTGTATTAAACCAAGTTTGCGAAGGAGTTAATCATAGTTACTTTTATTTTCACAGCAAAGTCCTTCGGATATCGTTCATGATTTGATTGAGGTACGTGATGAACCGCGCTCCCTCCGCTCCGTCAATAACTCTGTGATCGTAGGATAGGGAAAGCGGTAACATGAGTCGAGGAACAAATTCAGCTCCGTTCCAAGTAGGCTTCATTGCCGATCGCGCGACGCCTAAGATGGCCACCTCCGGTGCGTTAACGATAGGTGTAAAGTGCCCACCACCAATACCGCCCAAGCTCGAAATGGAGAATGTACCCCCAGACATATCTGCAGGACCGAGTTTGCTATCTCGCGCTTTAGCACTGACTTTTCCTAATTCGTCGGCAATTTCAAAAACTCCTTTTTTATCGACATCTCGTATCACGGGAACAACAAGCCCTCCCGGAGTGTCCACAGCTACGCCGATGTGGTAGTACTTTTTAATAAAGAGTTCGTCACCCTCAGGCGTTAGAGAGGAGTTAAAATCAGGAAATTTTTTCAAAGCCGCAACAGTTGCCTTCATTATAAGTGCGAGCGGCGTTACTTTAATTCCGGCTTTATCAGATTCTTTGGCAAGCGATTTTCTGAATGTTTCGAGTTCAGTTATGTCGACTTCATCGTGCTGCGTGATATGAGGAATGCTAAGCCAATTACGATGTAAGGCTGCTCCTGACAATTTTTTGATACGTGATAAGACTTTTTTCTCTACTGAGCCGAATTTTTCAAAATCAATAACAGGCCAAGGTGGAATATTGAATCCAAGCGTTGGTGCAGCAGATATATTGTTGTTTCCGCCTTGAATCGAGCGCTTAACGAAGGCTTGTATGTCTTCTTTGAGTATTCTATTCTTTGGGCCATTTCCCGGAACGATGCTTATATCTATTCCCAATTCTCGAGCGAAACGCCTAACTCCTGGACTTGCATGAGCCGCTGAGTTACCGGCAATTTTGTCCTCGGGATCTAAAACTGGTACTGCCGCGGGTGCTGCCACGGGTGCTGCCACGGGTGCTGCCACGGGTGCTGCCACGGGTGCTGCCACGGGTGCTGCCACGGGT
>CBFIFN010000007.1:0-32315 GCA_965661885.1 uncultured Burkholderiales bacterium
ATAGAAGTCACCACCTCCAACGGGTTCCCGACAGCGATGGTCTTAGTGCTGGGTCAAGATGACGACGAGATATTGCGTAACTCTGCTCGCCAAATCCGGGATGATTTAGAAAGGCTCATTGGCGTAGACGACGTGTTTGCCATAGGACTTCATGATCCTGAATTAGTCATCGAATTTAATTCGAGAAAATTAGAGGCACATCAAGTATCACCGACAAACATTGCTGACTCGGTATTCGCTTGGTTCCAAGATGTTTCTGCTGGAGGCATCGCGGTAGGAAATCAAGATTGGTTGGTACGGTTAATTGGCAAAAGTAGTGACCCAAAAAATTTAAAATCTATCCCAGTAAAGCTTGAACCGAACGCCGACTACGTACCGCTCTCAGCAGTGGCTAACGTTTCGATCTCAAGAGAGAAGCCGATCCAACTCGCGGCACAAAATGGACAACATGGAGTACTACTATCGATCACAAAGAAAAGCTATACCAATACGATCGACCTCGTGGACCGTATCAGCGCCTACATCGACGAAAAAAACTCTGCTCTAATTACGAACGGGGTCAACCTAAATTTAGTCGATGATCAAACTGTCCCCACCAAAGAGGCGATCAACGTTATGCAAATTAACGCTGGTCTGGGCTTACTATTAGTACTCGCAACGACTTGGGCATTTCTTGGCGGGCGAATGGCTATATTGCTAAGCCTCGGAATTCCATTCTCCATTGCGGGAGCCTTCGCCATAATTTATGCCATTGGCTGGACATTGAATGTCTCAATTTTGCTTGGCGTAGTTATCGCGCTAGGTATGTTAGTTGACGACACCGTTGTGGTTGTAGAGGCAATCTATTATCGGATTTCGAGAGGGCTTGACGCCGTAACAGCCTCCGTTGAAGGGCTACGAGAGGTATTCGCTCCGGTGCTCACCTCGGTGCTCACTACGATTGCAGCGTTTCTGCCTCTTATGTTGTTACCTGGGATTGTGGGCAAATTTATGCTCGTTGTTCCAGCAGTTGTAACCTTAGCGTTGGCATTCAGTTTGTTTGAAGCATTTTGGATGCTACCAGCTCACATCATGGGCCTCAAACTCAACTTTAAAAATAAATCCCGCACGCAAATACATCGGGAAAATAAGACTCGCTTAATTCGTCATCGCTACAGTAACGCGCTCTTATTTGTACTAAGAAGACCAAAAACTTTCTTGTCTCTCGCAGGCTTGAGCTTTGTAATTGCCCTCTCCGCAGTGGGTGCCGGGTTAGTTAATATTCAATTTTTTGCGTTCGATCCTATTCGTATTTTTTACGTCAACGTGGATATGCCCTCGGGTACACCCCTTAGCGAAACCATGAAGTGGACAAAACAAATTGAAACGAGAGTGAGAACCCATGTATCACCGCAAGAGGAGCGAGCTATCACCTCCGTGTCAGGAATTAAATATACAGATACAGCGCCACTCTACGAAAGCAGATATGGCCAGGTAATAGTCAGTCTAAAACCCCGCGAGGGCTCCCTTCGAGAAGTAGACACGGTCATTGATGAAATGAGGTCTGACATCGGCGGAGTGAATGGCCCCGCCAATGTAACTTTCACACGCATCTCCGGAGGCCCACCACTAACAAAGCCGATCAGTGTAAAAGTTAGAGGAGATAGTTTCGACGAATTAAGAGCGGTCACTCGACAGCTATCAAACTTTCTATCAAAGATCGACTCCGTCTCGGATATAAGCAGTGACGATAGTCCGGGTCGAAATGAATTGAATCTGAAATTAAATTACGAATCAATCAATAGAATCGGCATCGACCCTCGAACGGTCAACCGGTCCATTCGCTTATTCGTCGATGGGGAGATTGTGACCTTCCTGCAATCGGAGGGAGAAAAAATTGATGTTCGTGTTAAGTCCCAGCTAAATGAGTTGAAGGGAATAGATGAACTTTTATCCCACTCTATAACAACCCCGTTGGGGGATCAGGTTGCTCTTAGGGAACTAGTCCACGTGGAATATGGACGCTCAAGAGAAAGCATTCGACATTACAACTTTCGACGAACAATTACGCTCGAGGCAGATATTGATCGAGAGCAGATCAACGAGGTACAGGTTAATGACCTGATCAAAAGTGAATGGAATAGAATTAAAATTGATTACCCCGAAGTCTCTCTTGATTTTTCGGGTGCCCTAGACGACATACAAGAAAGTCTAGATGCCATGCTTTTGCTTTTCTTATTCGGCATTAGCTTGATCTACTTATTGATCGGGACTCAATTTAAAAGCTATTTCCAACCTTTAATGATCCTAGTGACTGTTCCTCTGGCATTTATAGGCGTAGTGATTGGTTTAATTATTACGCAAAATCCACTTAGCTTGTATACGATGTACGGTATCGTGGCCCTCACCGGGATATCAGTCAACAGCGCAATCGTGTTGATCGATGCCGCGAACACCCGAAGAAACAATGGCATGAATAGTATTCACGCCATTGTTTATGCAGCGCGCCGGAGGGTGGTACCGATTTTGATTACCTCATTCACAACTATTGCTGGGTTACTTTCCTTAGCGTTGGGCTTAGGTGGAAATTCTCTTTTATGGGGGCCGGTCGCCTCAGCAATTATGTGGGGATTAGCTGTCTCGACTTTAATGACGTTATTTGTCATACCACTTCTATACAGAGCATTCTCTCGTTAGATCTATACCCCATTATCGAGCCAGATGGTTTCATGTTGATGGTTACTTGATCGCATCTCTTCAATTAGATCAGACGGAGCGTTCGAGATATACAGACGATCATGTTGGTTTTGACTTAAAAAACCTTGCCTGACCATCGTGCTGAGATACTCTATTAAAGAGTCAAAATAACCCTCGACATTCAGAAACCCGACCGGCTTGGCGTGTATACCTAACTGACTCCAAGTCCACGCCTCAAAAATCTCATCCATCGTACCTATTCCGCCAGGCATAGCAATAAACGCGTCGGCTAAGTCAAGCATCACCGCCTTGCGCTCATGCATACCCGATACTTTCACCAACTCAGTTAAGTCTTTGTGGACTACTTCGTCGATATCGAGCCCACTCGGGATCACTCCCGTTACCTTACCTCCGTGAGCAAGGACGGTATCAGCTAACACACCCATCAATCCAACTTGTCCTCCTCCGAAAACAAGCTCGATTCGCTCTTCTATCAGGGCCATTCCCAATTTCCTTGCCATTGATGGGTAAACATCAGATGAACCAATTTTCGAACCGCAATAGACCGCTACACGCTGAATCGTCATTTATTCACCTCCGGGGAGCGGCAACGCAGTTTTATATTTGACCTGTTTCAGTGCAAAACTCGATTTTATATTGCCGATACCAGGAATTTTTGACAAAAAATTCAAAATAAAGTCCTCCAAAACTTGAATGTCAGCAACCACCACACGAATCAAATAATCGGACTCACCAGTCATGAGATAGCACTCCATGACCTCAGGTCGTAACTTTATTGATTCTTCGAATCTCTCGAGAGCCGATTCCACTTGCCGCTCCAAAGCTACATTAATAAAAACACTTAACTTTAATCCGACCTTCAGAGAGTCCACGAGTGAGACATACCGACTTATATGGCCGGATTTCTCAAGGGCTTTAACGCGTGCCAAACAAGGTGATGGCGAAAGTCCAATTGCCCTGGATAGCTCAATGTTCGTAATCCTAGCGTCTTCTTGCAGCAAGGTTAGGATCTTCCAATCAATCGAATCAAGCATAACAAACAAAATAATATACTTTTAAAATGATAAATATATCATATTTATACCGTTATTACGGCAAATTTCCAGCATATAAAGAATCACCTGCTTAGCAAAACTCTATATAGTGTATCCATACCAGCGAAGCTATCAGCGACCAATCTGGAGCAACTACAAATGAACGATATATCTGAGCAAACACAAATGAACGTCTCTGCATTTTGGCGCGTCCTGCCGCAAGATATGGACCCTATAGAAACTCAAGAGTGGATCGATGCATTCAATCAACTAGTCTCCGTCGAAGGTCAAGAGCGCGCAACTTTTTTATTGATGAAATTACTTGAACAAGCAAGACGATTGCGCGTTCCAATGCCACCTGTTCTCAATACACCCTATGCCAACACGATATCCTTAGCCGACCAACCACCATTCCCTGGCGACCTCGATACGGAAGCCAAACTCTCTGGCATCATACGATGGAACGCTCTTGCGATGGTGGTCAGGGCAAATCGGGTTAACTCTGATCTCGGAGGACACATCGCGACTTACACGTCGTCCGCTGACCTTTTTGAAGTCGGCTTTAATCATTTTTTTAAAGCTGGGCAAGACGGAGATTGCGTTTATTTTCAACCGCACTCCGCCCCCGGAGTATACGCAAGAGCTTTTGTCGAGGGCAGGCTAAGTGAGGAGAATGTTTCTAACTATCGCCAAGAAACAGGTGGAGTCGGACTTTCCTCTTATTGTCACCCGTGGTTAATGCCTGATTTTTGGCAATTCCCAACTGGATCCATGGGGCTTGGGTCAATAACGGCAATTTATCAAGCTCGATTTATTAAGTATCTAGAAAACCGTGATATCCGACCCAGCAGCGACCGTAAGGTTTGGTGTTTCGTCGGTGATGGCGAGATGGATGAGCCAGAGTCAATCGCTGGACTCTCTATGGCCTCTCGGGAAGGGCTTGATAACCTTATTTTTGTTGTTAACTGCAATTTGCAACGTTTAGACGGGCCAGTGCGTGGCAATAGTTCCATCGTACAGGAGCTCGAAGGTCTTTTCGCAGGTGCCGGATGGAATGTAATTAAAGTTATGTGGGGCTCCGATTGGGATCCACTATTCGCGATTGATCAGGAGAACGTGATTATCAAGAGACTGCATGAAACGGTCGATGGTGAATTTCAAAAATATGCAGCAACCGATGGTCAATTCAACCGCGAAGCCTTTTTTAACAAATATCCAGAATTACAAAAACTTGTCTCTCACCTCTCTGATGAAGATATTGATCGGCTCGAACGTGGCGGACACGATCCTATTAAAATCTATGCCGCATACCACGCAGCCATGAACCACAAAGGGAGACCGACGGTTATCCTTGCCCAAACAAAGAAAGGTTACGGGATGGGGCACTGGGGACAGGGGAAGATGACATCGCACCAGCAGAAAAAATTAGAAAATGATGCGCTATTTGCCTTCAGAGATCGCTTTTCAATCCCGCTATCTGATGAAGATGTTGAGAACCTTCGGTTTTATAAACCCGAGGCAGACACACCGGAGATGAAATATCTCCACGACCAAAGGATTAAACTTGGTGGTTACTTACCGGCTCGCGTCAGAGCCTCAGAAAATTTAAAAGTACCGGACTTAACAGAGTTTTCAAAATACACGGGGGGCTCGGGTAAAAGGGAGCAATCGAGCACTATGGTATTCGTCCAAATGCTCGCGCAGCTTCTGAAAAACGAAGATCTAGGTAAGCGAGTCGTTCCTATTGTGGCGGATGAGGCGCGTACTTTTGGAATGCAATCACTGTTTAGACAAGTGGCAATTTACTCCCCATTTGGTCAGTTGTATGACCCAGAAGATCGCGATGAACTGCTCTACTACAAAGAGGCTAAGAACGGACAAATTTTAGAGGAAGGTATTACCGAGGCAGGGGCAATATCTTCATGGATAGCGGCGGCAACCTCATACTCGACGCACGGCAAAACTATGCTTCCTTTTTATATTTTTTACTCATGCTTTGGCTTCCAAAGAATTGGAGACTTAATATGGGCGGCGGGTGACTCTCGGGCGAGAGGATTTTTACTGGGAGCGACAGCTGGAAGAACAACCCTCTCTGGAGAAGGACTCCAGCATGAGGATGGTTCCAGTCACCTCTTATTCTCTACCGTTCCAAACTGCGTAGCCTACGATCCGACATACGGCTACGAAGTCGTGACAATCATTCAGGATGGTATGAAACGAATGCTCGAAAAACAAAACGATGTGTTCTATTACGTGACAGTTATGAATGAAAACTATTGCCATCCAAGTATGCCGAAGGGAGTCGAGGATGGCATCATAAAGGGGATGTACTGCCTACGAAAAGGTAATCAACCCGGGATTGCGCGCGCCCAATTGCTCGGCTCCGGCACAATCTTACGAGAGACACTAGCTGCAGCAGAGATTTTGCAAGCCGACTGGCAGGTATCGGTGGACGTGTGGAGTGTTACAAGTTTCACGGAACTTAGGCGTGATGGTCTTTGCGTTGATCGAGAAAACATGTATGACCCAAACTCGGCAGATAAGGTGACTTGGGTTGAAAAATGTTTAGAGCCTACATCAGGACCAATCATTGCTTCGACTGATTACATGCGCGCGGTACCAGACATGATTCGGACCTGGGTCCCAAGACGCTATATCACCTTGGGTACGGATGGTTACGGCCGAAGTGACACAAGAAAATCTTTGAGAGATTTTTATGAGGTGGATCGCTTTCACATTACGTTAGCGACCCTTAAAGCATTGGCTACTGATGGCTCAATAAATAAATCAGTATTAGGTAGAGCCATTAAAAAGTATGGACTTACAAGTGATCGGCCCAATCCGTGGGATATTTAATGATATGCCTTGATCTCTATAAAACTTTCAGCTCTGAATAGAGTCGTAGCTTTTTTCTATTTGTAGTCAGACAATCTCAATCATGGTTAAAATTGGAGTTTTTCTTTTCACCTTTCTCGCTTCCTTTGCACACAGCGCACAGTTGGATAGGTTCGTTACTTGGGATAAAAACCCCACTCCCCCGGCACTGAACGTCACTAATTTGAGTGGGCAGGAAGTGAAACTTTCAGACTTTTCCAATCAGGTCGTAATTATAAATTTTTGGGCCACTTGGTGTGCGCCTTGCATTAAAGAGATACCCTCACTCTTGAGTCTGAAGAAACAACTACCTGAAAAAAAATTTACCGTCCTTTTTGTTAATTATGGCGAAACAAAAGAGCGAGTCCAAAAACACTGGGGGAAAATTGGACAGGGGGAGACGACCTTAATAGATCCCGGTGGCATACACACGAAACCCTGGATCGACATCGGTCTGCCGACAACCGTGGTACTCAACCAAAAACATCAAATCATTTACAAAATCGTTGGGGATCTCGATTGGTCGCACGCTGATGTCGTCTCGATCATAAAACGTTTGGATAAATAACGTCTCAGGATCATCCGTAATACTCTATTTTGATCGCATCGCAACTCATTCGGTTAGAGGAGGTTTTCGGATAAGATGGTGGCATACGATTTTTAATCCAATGCGATCACTATGAGGTGAGAAATGAGCCTGACCCAAGCCGAGATAAACAGCCTAGGTAACCAATTGCACGAAGCTTGGGAAAATGCGTCTCAAATTCCACCAATCACCGATATAACTCCGGACATTTCAATAGATGAGGCCTATGAAACTCAACTTGTAGTGATTGGTAAAAGAGTCAAAGCGGGAGAAACCGTAGTCGGGAAAAAAATTGGCCTGACAGCCAAGGTAGTTATGAACATGCTAGGTGTTGACCAGCCGGATTTTGGACACCTGATGTCAGGCATGGAATTTAAAAATTCAGAGAGCTTGCCGATTAAAAAATTCTGTCAGCCGAAAGGGGAAGGGGAAATTGCGTTCGTACTCAAAAAAGACCTCTTTGGTCCAGGCATAACCTACGCCCAGGTGATTGCAGCAACCGAATGTGTGGTACCCGCTTTTGAGATCGTTGACTCTCGCATAAAAGATTGGAACATAAAAATTCAAGATACTGTTGCTGATAACGCGTCAGCTGGAGCGTTCGTACTTGGATCTCCGCAAAAGAGCCTCAGAGGCATTGATCTTGCGACTTGCGGGATGGTTTTGAAAAAAAATGGGGAAATCATTGGCACTGGTGCTGGGGCTGCAACTCTAGATCATCCAGTGAACGCCGTTGTTTGGTTAGCCAACATGCTCGGAAGTTTAGGGATGAGTCTCAAAGCAGGAGAAGTTATCCTTTCTGGATCCCTCTCCATCATGTTTCCGATACGACACGGCGATAAGTTAGACATGGAAATTGGAGGACTAGGTAAGACGGCTTGCCGGTTCGATTAACGACACGCAAAGATGCCTAGCCATTGAATGTCATGACTTCTCTGCCAACCAATGGAAGTAGCTAATTGTACTAGTTCACCGCTTCCACACATCGGGATGACATCGTTGATATTTTGGTGAATACCCCTCTTGATGAACCCCTAACTGTTGGGCTGCATGCCAAGCCCATCTCGGATCATCGAGCGCGCCTCTGGCGATGGCAATGAGATCTGCAGATCCGTTTTCTATTGCCTCCTCCGCCTGGATAGGAGTCGTAATCATACCAACGCCAATCGCCGCAATTTCTGTCTCAGTTTTTACCTTTTTCGAGAAAGGCAAGTTAAACCCAGGCGCAAGTTTAATTTGTTGTCGAGGGTCAAGTTGCCCTGACGTGACATCGACGAAATGACAACCTCTAGCTTCCAACTCTCCAGCAAAAATAATCATTTCCTCTGAATTTAAACCACCGTCCACCCAGTCCGAACCAGAAATTCTGGCGCCTAGTGCGACATGACTTGGTATCCTAAGCTTGATAGCTTCAAAAACCTCCAGTGGATACTTGAGTCTTTTGGAAATATCACTACCTCCGTATTGATCGACTCGTCTATTCGAGAGTGGCGATGTGAACTGATTAAGAAGATAGCCATGAGCAGCATGCAACTCGACAACATCAAAGCCAAGGCGAACCGCTCTCACTGCCGAACTGACGAATTCTGCCTTAACCCTCTCCAAATCATCTTCGCTCATGGCTTTAGGTGTATGCCATCCATCCGCAAATGGCAAATCACTCGGCCCAATAGTCTCCCATGGACTTTCATCTGAATTAAGCGAAGCGCCACCCTGCATTGGTGTTCTTGCCGAGGCTTTCCTACCAGCGTGGGCAAGCTGAATCCCCAACTTAGCTTGACCATGCTGTTTACAAAAATCCACTACCCGCCGCAAGGCACGTTCAGTTTCATCATCGTAAAGCCCGAGACAGTCATGCGTTATTCGACCCTGTGAAGATACATGTGTCGCCTCGAACATTAGCAAGCCACCGGCTCCGATGGACAAGTTACCATAATGCATTAAATGCCAATCATTGGCCTTTCCTAGTTTGGCGCTATATTGGCACATAGGTGAGACAACAATCCTATTTTTTAATTTGACTGGTCCCAATTGAAAATCAGAGAAAAGTTTCGAACTCATATCCTATCCTGTAGCTAAAAACGTCTTATGTTGTTGGAACATTAACAAATGACGTAAACAATTTAAACTTGAAGATTTTAGAACCACGCCCTCAAAGATTGATGTTCAATCCTACCGGCTAAAGGGCCACATTATAATCCTCTGGGTGAGGACCTACTGGAATCTATAAATTTCTACCGGCTATTTGATGGACAACGCCCACAGGCACCAGTCGGCACACAACCAAAACAACCTTTTTCACTTTTATTTTTGTATGACTCAGCAGAGACGTCAATCGCGCCAACAAACCTTTTTGCCCATGGCGTAAGTTTAAAAATAAACTGTAAGGTACGGTATGTGTAAGCGGAAAACCACCGACTCGTTAGGTAGATGATACTTCCAAAAAATACAACCAAAATCAAAAATACCTCTAAAAGATGATAGTTCATGTGTCCGCTTAAGATAAAATTTGATACGTTAGTAAAGATGCAAGATAGGCCAAACCAAACAGGTACGTAGTCGCAACTAGAACGGTCTTCCAAGATTGTGTTTCTTTCTTTATGACCGCTAATGTTGCCAAACACTGCGGCGCGAATATGTACCACACCAACAAAGACATTCCTGTGGCAAGGGTCCAATCTACAGAGACGATTGGTAATAATTGTGCGGTTGGGTCCTCAACGGTGGCGGAGATGGCGTAAACGGTTCCCAACGCACTCACCGCCACTTCCCGAGCCGCCAAACCAGGAATTAATGCAACACAAATTTGCCAATTAAAACCCAATGGTTGAAATATCCACTCGACCGCATGACCAATTCGCCCCGCAATACTGTAGTCGATAGGGACTCCCACCCATCCTTCCGGCGGCGTTGGGTAAGTTGATAACACCCATAATATGACTGTTATGGACAGAATTACCGTTCCCACCCGAGCGATAAATAAACGTCCTCGCTCCCACAAACCAATAAGAACATCGCGGGGACTTGGCATTCGGTATGAGGGCAACTCCAACAACAGCGTTTGAAGGTGTTTACTTCCACTCACTCTTTTCATAACGAATGCCACACCCATTGCACTGATGATTCCAGCCGCATATAACGCAAATAGAGTTAGACCTTGAAGGTTAAATACTCCCCAGACAATTTGATCCGGAATAAAAGCTGCTATCAATAACGCATATACCGGGAGTCTCGCAGAACACGTCATTAGAGGTGCGACCAGAATAGTGGTGAGACGATCTCTTGGATCTTGAATCGTTCTGGTAGCAATAATCCCTGGAATTGCGCACGCAAAACTCGACAATAACGGGATAAAAGACCGTCCTGACAAACCTGCGCCGACCATAAACCGATCCAGTAAAAATGCAGCACGAGGCAAATACCCGGACTCTTCTAAAATTAATATAAACAAAAATAAAAATAATATTTGAGGCAAAAATATTACGACGCTTCCAACACCGCCAATCAAACCTTCGATGATCAAAGCTCTAAGTGGGCCCTCGGGTAACACCGACTCGGTGATCTGCCCTAGCCCACCGACACCAGCTTCAATCATCTCCATAAACGGAGCCGCCCAGGCAAAGACGGCCTGAAACATAAAGAACATAATCGACGCTAAAATTAGGAGGCCGGCGACCGGATGCAGAAAAATACGATCCAGAATGTCATCTAGTTTAGACGTCTTACTCGGCATCACAACATGATCACTAATCAGTTGCCTCACCTCGTGATGGTAGTCGCCAGACTCAAGAACCGTAGCATTTTGGTCAGGTAAGTTATGTTTCATCTCCGAGATTAATCTCTCAGCGCCATTTTTACGGACAGCGACAGTCTCGATAACATGCAAACCTAATTTTTTTGACAAACCCTCAACATCAATTTCGATCCCACGTTTTTTTGCAGCATCGGACATATTTAGCGCGATAACCATCGGAATTCCTAGTGCCCGTACCTCTAGCGCAAACCTTAAATGCAATCTGAGGTTTGTAGCGTCAACAACGCAAACGATGACATCAGGACGTTTTTCCCCTGAAATTTGCCCTAGACAAACGTCTCGAGTAACGATCTCATCCAAACTCTCAGTATCAAAGGAATAAGCGCCGGGTAAATCGAGGATCTCCCAAACTTTATCACCGTCTACACGAAGCATTCCTGATTTTTTCTCAACCGTAACTCCCGGATAGTTGGCTACTTTTTGCCGGCTACCTGTTAGCTGATTAAAAAGTGCCGTTTTTCCTGAATTTGGATTACCGACTAGAGCAATTCTCATGTTCGTCATCAGATAAGCTCCTCCCTATTGAACTTCGACACGACTTGCTTCGCTCGCCCGGAGGGCAAACCTAGTAAATCCAATTTGAACCAGCAACGGATCTCGACCTAACGGACCATAAGTAACCAGCCTCACTTCTTCACCTTCGATAAAACCAAGGTCGCGAAGCCTTCGAGCAATGGAGTCATCTGCAGAGTGTTGGGCGACGGTAATGATCGTTGCCGCTTGACCTAGCTCCATATCAGAGAGATATTTTTTATCCATATCACGCAAACCTTAATGAGAATGATTACCATTATTATATAGGTTTTTATCACAAACTCGAGGGATTAAATAACTATTTCTCTATTAACCGACAATAAACATATAAAGATTCTGTCTATAAATTGAAGTGGGTCCAAAATATTTTGCTTTAACGTTAAACTATCGCAAGAGGCGCTCACTCAGGCGACCGTTCAGCAGACAAGAGCAGTTGACCGGGTGACCGCGCTCAATGAAGTGAAATCCAGCGACCGACTCTAAAATAAGAACACCGGGCACACCCGATATGAAAATAAAAATTATTCCAGTTACTCCGTTTTCACAAAACTGTTCATTACTTATCTGCACCTCGACTAAACGGGCAGTATTAGTGGATCCTGGCGGTGACGTCGATCGTATATATGAGGCCGTTAAAAAAGAGTCTGTTGTGATCGAAAAAATATTACTCACTCACGGACACTTAGATCACTGTGGCGCTAGTAGCCAAATTAGGGCGGATCTTAACGTCCCCATTGAAGGTCCTCACAAGGAGGATCAATTTTGGATTGATCAATTAGAGGAACAAAGTAAGCAATTTGGTTTACCACACGCCTCATCCTTCATCCCGGATAGATATTTAAATGACGGTGACACGGTGGACTTCGGAGAAATTAAACTGAAAGTCAAGCACTGTCCTGGACATACCCCGGGGCATGTTATTTTTTTCTGTGAAAAAAATAACATCGCTATTGTCGGTGACGTCATTTTTAACGGTTCCATTGGGAGAACAGATTTTCCCAGGGGGGATTACGACACTCTAATCAAAGCCATCACCACAAAATTGTGGCCGTTGGGGAAAGATGTTACTTTTTTTCCCGGACACGGGCCGACTTCAACGTTTGGCGAGGAGAGACAAACCAACCCGTATGTGAGCGATTCAGTGACCGGTTTCAAATAGCAATTTTTAATAAAAACCAAGATCCAATATTCCCAAAAAGGAGCTATCTATGGCTTTAAAGGTTAAAAAAATACATCCTCTTTTTGTTGCCGAAATAACCGGTATAGACGCTAGCCAAGCGATACCAGACGACATTCGATCTCAAGTCCAAGGCCTCATCGATCAATATGGAATTTTGATCTTTAGAGACCAAAATATCACGGACGAACAACAAGTCACATTCAGTCAAAATTTTGGTGAAATTGAAATGTCCGATAATAAGACCAATATCACCAAACAAGATGAACGGAGACTATCGAACCTATTCGCCGACATTTCTAATCTCAATAAAGATGACAAAGTCCACGGAAAAGAATCTAGGCAGAGGATATTTAATTTAGGTAACCGAATATGGCATTCGGACAGTTCTTTTCGATCAACGCCAGCTCGATATTCCCTATTGTCAGCAAGGGAAATACCAGAACTAGGTGGCGATACACAATACGCTGACATGCATGCGCCCTACGAAGACCTCGACCCGGAAATTAAAGACCTCATTACTAATTTAAGATGCGAGCATTCGCTTATGTACTCGCGAGCAAGACTTGGAATGACACATTTCACCGAACAAGAGAAAGCAGATTTTGAACCGGTCACGCAACCTCTGGTTCGCAGACATCCGGCTACTGGCAGAAAATCGTTGTTTCTCGCATCACACGCAGGCGCAATCATAGATTGGCCTCTAACAGACGCTAAATTACTTCTAGAGGAATTAACCGAAATAGCCACGCAAAGAGAATACGTTTACACACACAAATGGAAGCGTTATGACCTCGTGATGTGGGATAATCGACGAACAATGCACCGCGCTACGCGATTTGATGACACTCAAGAGAAGCGGGATATGAGGAGGACAACAATAGCTGGCGAGGCTGCCTGCCGTTAATTAATCAGGAGAATTAAAACCACCGTATCGAGGATAGGACGGTCTAGAGGTCTGTGGTTCTCAATTTACGGCGAATAATTTTACCTGTATTTGTTTTTGGCAAATCTGAAACGAACTCAATTTCTCGAGGATATTCGTGTTTCGCCAAACGATGGCGCACCCACGCTTTCAACTCATCACTCAATTTCTCGCTTTCATCTGACCCTTCACGCAAAACCACATAAGCCTTAACAATTTCAGTCCTATCCCGATCAGGTTTTCCAATAACCGCGGCGAGTGTCACCGAAGGGTGAGACGTTAAGCAATCCTCTATCGGCCCAGGTCCAATACGGTACCCTGCACTGGTTATAACGTCGTCATCACGGCCAACAAATGTGACATAACCCTCATCATCCATTGAACCGGTATCACCCGTAATTAACCACTTACCGACAAACTTTTCTTGTGTCGCCTTCTTGTTGTTCCAATACTCAAGAAACATCACTGGATTCGGGGTAGCTACAGCAATCATCCCACTTTCCCCGTATTGCATTTCATTGCCACATTCATCAATAATCGCAATCGTATGGCCAGGGGCAGCTCGTCCGATCGACCCCGCTTTCAACTCATAAAGCGCAGAGCATCCGCTAATCGTCATATTGCATTCAGTTTGCCCATAAAATTCATTGATCGAAATACCTAACGTATTTTTTGACCATTCCTGCAACTCAGAGCCTAGTGACTCTCCGCCGCTGGCTAGCGACCTTAATTTGAGTTTATTGAATGCGTTCGTTGGAATTGTTCTCAGCATCCTAAGCGCGGTTGGTGGCATGAAAACATTTCTTACAGAATATTTAAGCATCAGATCAAGCGCCAAATCAGGATCAAACTTTTCAAACCGCTTAGCGATCACCGGCACACCCAATTGCCAAGCGCCAAAAAGCACATCAATTAAGCCGCCAATCCAAGCCCAGTCAGCAGGAGACCAAATTAAATCACCCTTTTGACCCAAAAAATCGTGCGAAAACTCAATACCGGGCATATGACCAATCATTGTCCGATGTGGCAAAAGAGCTCCTTTAGGGTCACCCGTTGTGCCCGAGGTATAAATAATCAGTGCAGGATCGTTTGATGACGTTTTTACTGTCTCAAACGAATCTGACGCACGTCCCAGTAACGCCTGATAGTCCATCGTCCCATCTCCTGCTCCATCCACATTGAGAACGACCCGTAATTCTGGAAGTTCATCCCTCATCGACGCAAGAGTGATAGCTCCTGAGGTATCAGTAACAACAATCCTAGCTCCAGAGTCTTTTAAACGATACCGCAGAGCATCTTGACCAAACAACGTAAATAAAGGGACTGCGATTGCCCCAGAGCGATAAGTTGCTAAATGCGTCACCGCGACCTCAAGGCGCTGTGGCATCAGAATACCAACTCGGTCACCGCGCTCCAAACCCAAAGCCGACAACACATTTGCCAGTTGATTTGAAAGTAAATAGATATCTTTGAATGAGAAATGCCTAACTACACCATCATCTGTCTCATCCATTAAGGCAATTCGATGACTTTCAGCAACCCATTTATCACAAATGTCCCAAGCGATGTTGTAATCTTGGGGCACATGCCAGTTGAACTCGTTTACAACGGCTTTGTAGGAATTTAATTTAGTTAACATGTCACATGTGATTTTCGCAATGAAGCGATGCTAACAAAAATTAGCTTTGAGGGTTACCCAAAGATGTTAGTAGCGTGTTGGGCGGAAAGCTGAGGTGTTAATAAGATAGGATAGAAATTGACGGGAGACTGGCTCCCGTCAAAATATTACATTTGAAGCATTAATCCATCGACTGAATATTCGTCGCTTGGTCGCCCTTCGGGCCACTCGTGACGTCGTAAGAGACTTTTTGATTTTCTTCTAGTGTCTTAAAACCATTCGATTGAATCGCTGAAAAATGAACAAATAGATCTTTACCGCCGTCATCAGGGGTAATAAATCCAAAACCTTTAGAATCGTTGAACCACTTAACTGTACCAGTACTCATGTGTCTTTCCTTGAAAATAAAAAAATAAATGCCAGAACTTCAAGAAGAGACCGTCTTTCATCCCAACATCAGGTTACACCCGGGTCAAGAACAAAAAAAGTACGACATCGTTAAACATCATCCCCAGCTTGATAATCTTGCAAGCGCCTCATAAATCGTCAAAAAGAATTTTGCGTGAGGAATGTCCCTTGCAAAACCTTTAAAACCAGAATTTATGGTGGCTTTTCAACCACCCAAACTCTAATATAAGACTCATTATATTAACAGACCAAGCCCTAGGGGGGAAGTACGAATGTCGGATGAACTAAAAGTAGCAGCCTTGGAATATCACGAAAGTCCAAAACCTGGGAAAATTTCAGTAGTTCCTACCAAGGGATTAACCAACCAAAGAGACCTAGCGCTAGCCTATTCCCCTGGGGTCGCCTACGCGTGTAAAGCAATAGAAGAAGATCCGACGTTAGCCGCCCGATATACTTCCAGAGCGAACCTAGTTGGTGTCGTTACCAACGGGTCTGCAGTTCTAGGATTGGGCAATATTGGTCCTCTAGCTGGTAAGCCCGTGATGGAAGGAAAAGCTTGCTTATTTAAAAAATTTGCGGGAATTGATGTTTTTGATATTGAGTTGGCGGAAACTGACCCTGACAAATTAGTGGATATTATCGCCGCATTGGAACCTACGCTAGGCGGTATAAATCTTGAAGATATCAAAGCTCCTGAATGTTTCTACATTGAGAAAAAGCTTAAAGAGAAACTAACAATTCCGGTTTTCCATGATGATCAACATGGAACCGCTATCATCGTCGGGGCCGCAATAATCAACGGGCTAAAAGTCGTTGGTAAAAATTTAAGGGACGTTCGACTTGTTTGTTCCGGAGCCGGAGCGGCGGCGATAGCGTGTCTTAACTTACTTCTTACTCTAGGGATAAAAAAAGAAAATATTATCGTGTGCGACTCAAAGGGAGTTATTTCCACGAGTCGCGCCGGGACTCTGAGCGAAAATAAAGCCGTCTATGCCAGTGATACAGAATTCGTCTCGATAGACCAAGCCATGAAAAATGCAGATATCTTTCTCGGCCTCTCTGGTCCGGGGACCATTAAAAAACAATGGATAGCAGAGATGGCAGACAAACCCCTAGTTTTAGCACTAGCGAACCCGATACCAGAGATCATGCCCGAAGAAATCAAATCGGTACGACCTGACGCTGTAATTGCTACTGGACGATCTGACTACCCCAACCAAGTAAATAATGTGCTTTGCTTTCCATTTATTTTCAGGGGTGCCCTAGACGTTGGAGCCACTAAAATCACTGAAGAAATGAAGTTAGCTTGTGTTTATGCAATAGCGGAATTAGCCCAAGCCGAGAGGTCGGATGTTGTGGCATCAGCTTATGAAGGCAAAGAATTAAACTTTGGACCAGAATACATAATCCCTACGCCATTCGATCCTAGACTCATCACGCTAATTGCACCTGCGGTCGCTCAAGCTGCAATGAATAGCGGTGTAGCAACCTTACCAATTGAAAACATGTCGGCATATCGGGATAAAATTTCGAACCTGGTTTACCAAACCGGGTTCGTTATGAAACCGGTGTTCGAGGCTGCAAAAGCTGACCTTAAAAGAGTGATTTACGCGGAAGGTGAGGATGAAAGAGTTCTGCAAGCCGTGCAGGCGGTTTCAGATGAAAAACTGTGTCTTCCGATACTAATTGGGCGACCGGACGTTATCGATTTACGGATTGAAAGAGCAGGGCTTCGTATCAAGATTGGGGAACACTTTGACGTGGTCAACCCCGAGAATGACGATCGCTTCAAAGAAACTTGGACTGAGTACTACCAAATCATGCGGCGCAAAGGAGTCTCACCCGATGATGCTAAAACTGCCGTAAGAACATCTACAACACTTATAGGCGCCATGCTAGTTAGACGAGGGGACGCTGATGCCCTTATCTGTGGATCAATTGGACGATACCAAAATCATTTAAAACACGTGAACGATGTCATCGGAAAAAAAGAGAATGTTTCAATTTTTGCGGCTATGAACTTATTACCCATGCAAAATCGAACACTATTCATAAGTGACACTTACGTCAACAATGAACCGACTTCTCAAGAAATTGCAGAAATCACGATGATGGCAGCTGATGAAGTAAAGCGCTTTGGATTGACGCCTAAAGTAGCGCTGCTCTCACACTCCAATTTCGGTACGGAAACCAGTAAGTCTGCGACCAAAATGAGTGGCGCTTTAGATATCATCGAGCAATTGGACCCAAGTATGGAAATCGATGGTGAAATGCATGGTGATGCTGCTCTGAATGAATTGATTAGGCATCGTGCACATCCAGATTCAAAGCTAAACGGGGAAGCAAATTTGCTCATCATGCCGACAGTAGAGTCCGCTAATATTGCCTACAATCTGCTCAAAATGGTCAGTGGTGACGGCATCACGGTAGGCCCTATACTTTTAGGAGCTAAAAAGGCCGTGCATATCGTTTCACCCACGGTGACTGTTCGAAGGATTGTTAATATGACAGCACTTGCAGCAGTAGATGCAACCTCCAGGGACGAGACTGATTAGCAAAATTAAAACCGTTAATTAACCTTTCGACCACCAATGAGATTCAAACACATTACAAAAAAGGACTAGTACAAAAAGGAGATAGAAGATGTCGACAGACACCGACTACAATGGGGAGATGACAGAGAAACAACGCATCTTCCGTGAAGAATATAAACAAAATATTGCCAAGTGGTACTCAGGTTGGGGACATCTGCTTTCAATCTATATTCCTGGAATCATGGTGATCGTATTCTGCATAAAGCAAATTGAAAATCCGACTTTTTTTGAGATTCTAATATTCTTTCCTATATTAGTAATTTACAACTTTAATGAATGGTGGATACATAAAAATGCGATGCACAAACCGGTCAAAATTGCTGGGGGTGTACTCATGCCAGTATTTCACCGTCATGTTCATCAGCACCATCAGTACTTTACGTCTAAGAGAATGACATACGACGCAAGTCGAGAATGGCGAATCGTTTTATTCCCGCCCTACGCATTATTGCTATTTATTGTTGGAACTGCGCCTCTTGCCTTTGCCCTAGGCCACCTTTGGACACCTAACGCTGGGTTCATGCTCATGCTAGCAACTCCTTTTTACTACTTAAACTACGAAACTTTTCACTTGTGCTGCCATGTTCGTGAAAATTGGTTTGTAAGGCATTGCCCTCTCGTCAATACGATCCGTAGGCATCATGCGGCTCATCATAGTCAACAGATCATGATGGAAAGGAATATGAATCTCACTTACCCAATTGCCGATTGGTATATGGGCACAAGCGACCTCGATCGCGGAATAATTGGACACCTTTTTAACGGGTATGATCAAAGCCACATTAAGCGTGAATTTCAATTGGACCAGGGTGCCGACCTCAGATAAACCATTCCAACATTCAGAAACTTAACAAATACAACAGATGAGTTCAGCGCTGCCTACCATCAGACAATTAAAATATTTGATTGCTCTGTCAGAAACGCTCAATTTTCGTCAGGCTTCTGAAAAATTATTTATAACTCAGTCTACTCTATCGTCTGGGATCAAGGAGCTCGAGGAAAGCTTAGGCGTGGTCCTAGTTGAGAGAACAAAACGCTCGGTTCGATTGACCGTTGTAGGGTTGGAAATATTGGGACGAGCTCAGTCGATAATGTCTGAGGTTCATGATTTAGGTACGGTCACTGAAAACTTTAAAAAGCCATTGAGTGCCGAACTGAGACTAGGGGTAATTCCTACCATCGCTCCTTTTTTATTACCCATGATCATCCCGGCAATAAAAAGTAATTACCCAAAACTTAAGCTATACCTGAGAGAAGATTACTCCCAAAAATTAATAGAACAAATACAAAGTGGCATTCTCGATTTCGCAATTATCGCACTACCTTTCGATACAAATAATCTTCTCACCAACAGTCTTTTTAAGGATGAATTTTGGTGGGCTGCAAAAAAAGGACAAAAACTCACCGAGTTGAGGGAAATTTCGATTGAAGATATTGATCTTAGTGAGCTCCTTCTTCTAGAAGAAGGACATTGTCTAAGAGATCACGCCATCGAAGCCTGCAGCACCGGCAAAATAAATACAAACAAACAATCGTTTGCGGCGACTAGCTTATACACACTGATTCAGATGATTGATAGCGGGTTGGGATGCACGTTATTACCTGAAATGATCGTCAAATCAGGAGCTCTGTCCGGAACTGATCTGATAGCACGGCCATTTTCGAATAAGCCACCATTTCGAGAAATTGCACTAATCAAAAGACAGGGCGACAATAGAAAAGTAGATTTTTCGCTTCTCTCTGACCTCATAATGTCAGAAAGAAAGCGACATTTTCCTCGATTGGGAGCATCGCGAATACAACCACTTCCGTCTAAAAGTTAGATGGGAAAATATAGAAGCCTAGATAAAATCAGGATCATTCAAACAACCTTTTTCAACAGAAATAATCGATATGGCAAGCACCGAAGAATGGGTATTCCCCAGTTCACTGAGACCCAACCCAGAGAACCTTGAATTCGATCTAAATAAGGCGATCAATTCTGTAGTGAAGATTAAAGCGAGAATTTCTACTGCGGCATTCACGGCTGAAATCCTTGGGACAGAACGTATTGGCAGCGGTGTCCTTATTAACGACCAGGGGTTAATATTGACCGTGGGATATTTACTCACTGAGGCAGATTCAATCTGGGTAACCACAAACTTCAACCAAAGCATACAAGCTCACGTGGTCGCCTATGACCAAGCGACAGGCCTCGGCTTATTACAAACACTTGGACCTATCGACATTGAAGGCAGTGGCCTAGCAGCAGGTAATTTACCAAGTCCGTCGGATCGTATTTATTTTTCGAGTTACGGTGGTATTGAGCATGCATTGCAAGCAAACATAATCCGAATAGACGAATTTGCCGGCTATTGGGAATATGTTTTAGACAAAGCCATTTACACATCGCCGCCTCACCCTCAATGGGGGGGTGCTGCAATATTTAACGGACAAGGCCATATCATCGGAATTGGCTCGCTCTTTTTACAAGAAATATATGAAGGTCAGGACCAACAGGGCAACTTGGTCATTCCAACGCATCTGTTGGCGCCGATCATGCAGGATTTATTAGAATGCGGCAGAAGTTTGGCTCCTGCGAGACCTTGGCTTGGTGTTTACACGATAGAATCGGAGGGTAAATTGCTTGTAAGTAGCCTAGCGCGCCATGGGCCAGGCGAGATCGCAGGTGTGTTGAAAGGAGACCAAATTATAGGGATTGGAGAAGTTAATGCTTCAGGCTTGGCAAATTTTTTCCGCACAGTTTGGAGCTTAGGTTCTGCAGGCGTGTCTGTACCGCTCAGAATTTTGCGTAAGGGAAACCACCTAGATCTTGTTATCAACTCGATTGACAGAAATGAATTCCTCATCAAGCCTCAGACACACTAAAAAAATCGAAAGCATTTTTTATGAATGATTTATTAATCAAAAATGGGACGATTATCGATGGCAGCGGTGGAGATCGTTTTCACGGTGATATCTCAATCACAGATGGCTTGATAACAGGTGTTGGCAATCAACTTGGACAAGCCAAGAGAGTGGTCGACGCGGATGGACTTCTAGTTACTCCGGGATTCATCGACGTCCATACCCACTATGACGGGCAAGTCACTTGGGATCCATATTTAACTCCTTCCACATACCATGGAGTGACTACCGCTATTTTTGGAAACTGTGGGGTTGGATTTGCTCCGGTGAAGAAAGCTGACGTCTCATACCTCATCAATCTAATGGAGGGCGTAGAGGACATACCTGGATCCGTTCTCTCAGAGGGCGTTCGATTCAACTGGGAGTCATTTCCTGAATACCTGGATATTCTCGATTCATCTCCAAAAGCAATCGATATTGGCGCCCAGGTGCCACACGCGCCCCTGAGGCTTTATGTAATGGGTGAGCGTGGCGCGGACCACGCTGAAAACCCAAGCCAAGAAGAAATTGACTTAATGGGTTCATTGCTTGAAGAATCATTGAATGCGGGAGCACTTGGATTTACAACCTCGAGAACAACCAAGCATTTGAGTCGCGACGGGAAAAACACACCTAGCTTATCCGCAAAAGATGATGAGCTTCGTGGATTAGCCCTTGCGATGAAACGGGCTGGAAGAGGGATTATTGAGGTTAATTCAGATTTTGGTCCTGGAGAGTTTGAAATCATGCGTATGGCCAGCGAAGTCTCTGGTCGACCACTATCTATTCTCCTCCTGCAAACTAACAATTCGCCTTCCTTGTGGCGTAAAACAAGAGATCAGATTAAGTCAGCTCGTGCTCAAGGTTTGGCCGTCAATGGTCAAGTGGGTTGCAGACCGATCGTAGTTATCATGGGGCTTGAAACAACGATCAATCCATTTTCAACCCACCCCAAATGGAAGCAATTATTGTCCCTGTCAAAAGAAGAACGCCTGATAAGAATTAAGGGCGACTCTAACCTGCGACATGACCTGATTCACCAACTGCCTGATGACGAACATACCAGACAAATTAAACAGTGGTTACCCAAGACTTTTCTAATGCGCAAAGGGTTTGACTATGAGCCCTTGCCTGAGAGCAATATTTGTAACATCGCGAAAGACCTAGGAATCAGTCCATTTGAAGTCGCACTAGAAGGAATGCTTGCAAACGATGGTAATGGTTTACTCGCTCACACATTTGAAAATTATTTTGATGGCGATCTAGAAGTGATCAAAGAGATGCTCCTTGATGAAGCCACTATTATGGGCTTAGGAGATGGTGGCGCACACGTGTGCACGGTCTGCGACGAAGGCGCTCCGACTTATCTGCTGTCTCACTGGGGGCGGGATCGAAAAAGGGGGGGTACCATCCCTTTGGAATTTTTAATTAAAAAACACACGTCAGTCAGCGCCCGCGGATACGGCTTACTAGATCGCGGACTTATAAAAGTCGGGTATAAAGCTGATATAAATGTGATCAACTACGAAAAATTATCGCTGTTAGACGCTGAGATTGTTTACGATTTACCAGCAGGCGGAAAGCGTTTGATCCAACGAGCGAAAGGCTATCAACACACATTTGTATCCGGGTCTGAAATCATCTGTCACGACAATCAAACGGGAAACCTTCCTGGCCGCCTTTTAAGGTAAATCTTAGTATCCCAGATAGAAAATCAGAGCGAGCGGTTAATGCCTCCGTCCATACGCAACAATATGGACTCGAATTAATTAAAAAAATAACCCTCTACAGCTCAATCAGATCACCGCTACTCAAGACTACCCCCATTCTAATGGGCTTAATAATTTTCATCGCCTGGAGATCACTCTTATATTCTGTTAATTGTTGCTTATATTGATTACTTGTTGAGGCGTTTAATGCTGAGCCCTCATTTAAAGAAATCTTATAATCGAGAACCCATATTTCTTCATTAAAATAAACAAGACGATCGATCCTCTTCACATCGCCACGAATATTGACATAGGCTACTTCGTTTTGAGCTTTTATAAACTCTGTTGGCTTATAAAACCTTTGTAACTGCGGACTATTTAAGATTTTAAAAGTCACATCCCAAGCCAAATCGAAATCGGCGAAATCTGGACCCACAATTCTTCTCAGCTCATCTTTACCAACCTTCTGGTTTTCGGCGGTGACGATCTCAAGCATCTTATGCACTAAAGTCCCGAAATCGATCTCGCGGCTTTTATGAGTTGAGCGTCTTACTCCAATCGGAGTCACACTCTGTTCCAGATCTAAATGTTTTTTCAAGTGGGCATCGCTGTCAGTTTTTCGGTGTGGCACATTCGTACCAGACAGAGGAGTAAGTCCACTTTTAAAACGACAATTTTCAACAGCATCCTTCAAAAGAAAATACCACGACTCGCATCTGCCTTCCCCTCGCGCGACGCCCGATATAAAAAAGGCTTGTTTGGCTCGTGTAATTGACACGTAAAGCAAATTTGACTCTTCCTGCTCACTTAATAGCTGGTGTCGCTCGAATAGGCCAGACCGGCTTTTACCACGCATATCTTCACGACCATATACGGAGAAATGATTAGGCTCTCTTCCACCCGGTGTCCAGTCCACCAAACAATCCCAACCTTCGGAGTCTGGTTTAGCGTTCGCGTCAGCTAGGAAAACGATCGGCGCCTCAAGTCCTTTGGCGCCATGAATCGTCATAATACGAATAACGTCTATTGACGTGGTTTGTAAACCCTCTCCCGGGCCCTTACCTTTCAGATCTTGCAAATGTCGAACTTCGTCAAGAAAGCGCGTTAAACTTGGATATCTGCCGGCAGAAAAGTCCAGTGAGTACTCCAAAAATGCCGACAAGTTGGACCGTATACGTTCGGTAATATCGGGTAATACTTGGCCAGCATACCGGTTGATTAAATCTAAATCTCCATAAATCATATCTAGCAAATCATGCACCGGAAGATATTCTGAACTCGCGATCCAAGACGACATAAAATTTATAGCTTCGGTCGCATGAGCAGAAAACTTGGAGTGACGAACCCCCTCCAACAAGAGTTCCCAAATAGATTGATGTCCTCTAGGAATAAAATTCTTTAAAAAAACATCTCCTAACGAGAATATCGGTGAACTCAGTACATTAATCAGATGGTAATCCACGTGTGGATTCGCTAGAAATTGAAGTAACGAAATGACATCTTGAATCTCTGGAGTGTCTAGTAAGGCTCCGTTTCGTTGGCTGTAAAATGGGATATCAAGTGTTCTGAATGCATCTTCATAATCTTTTAAATGCGTTCGTTTCTTAATGAGAATTAGAATATCTGAATAGGCTATGCTCCTTAACTCGCCCTGATCACTGACACCTTTCGACCTCATTAACTCACGAATCTTTTCGCCAATGATTAGTCCTTCTTTGAAATGAGGTTGATCTATATGTTCTGATCTACTACATACTAGCGGGTCCCTCCAAAGAGAACCGTCGAGTTGGTTGTCATTCGCCGGCGTTTCAACGCCGCCGACTAATGGGAATAGCCCTATCTCCGACGCTAATGACAGATGCGCTGAGTGTTGCTCAATAAAATCAGTATTATTTTTTGAAAAACACTGATTGACTAGCTCTGTGATTCCAGGAGCATTTCGATAACTTTGATTCTGAGTGACTTTCCGTCCACCTAATCCATCAACGATTAGCTTCTCTGCCACCTCGAATAAACGCGGCTCAGCACGCCTAAAACGATAAATGGACTGCTTTGGATCCCCAACAAAAAATAATTTCATTGGCGTTCCCGCCTGAAACGACGCGTCTATCCAAGACTTAAGGATAGTCCATTGATTGGGATTAGTATCTTGAAACTCATCAACCAATAAATGGGTATAACGCGAATCCAAACGGTGCAACACAAAATCAGCCTGATCGTCATCCAGCAACATTGATCTGACCATCCACTCTAGATCTGAAAAATCCATCACTTGGGAGGAATGTTTAATAGTCTGAAAAATGTCGAGCAAACGGTCTCCAATGATTTTTACTGCTAAGTCAAGCTGATCAGCTATCCACTCAGTTCGATTAATATCAATCTGATCGACCTCATCTTTAATTTCTCTAGAAAGCTGAACGTAGTCTTCAGCGCTACTATCTCCCATTCGCCCTCTCATGGCACCGGTCGCTCGTCGCTCAGGGCTCAGTAGTTTTTTAAGCGAAGAAAACCAGGCTACGGGGTCGTTGGCTAACGAGACCGCCTCAAACATGTTTAATTTGTTCAGTTCACTAGGTAAATTATTTTTTATGAGCAATTTTTTAAATTGCGGAAGACTACCCAAGATCACTTGGTTACGAACTAATTCGTCCAGAGGGTCTTGGCCTTGCCTACTCCCCCATGATGACAAGATCTCTGACGTGTCAAAGGTCTCTTTATACGCCCACCAATCTAATCTGTTACGGACAAATTGACTAATTACTTTATGCGAATTATGTAACTCAAAATTATCGTATAACCAGTAAAGGATATCGTTTATATCCTCACTCGGCTTCTGGTCTTTAAAAAATAATTCCCAAGACTCCCGAAGAATAACTTCTTCGCTCTCCAACAATTCTCTCCCACGACCCGATTGAACCGACCACGGAGCAAACTGAATAATTTGAAAAAACCAACCATGAAATGTGTTGATATTCACACCTGATGGCGTAGCTAAATACTCTCGATACAAAACTCGAGCCTTAGGTACGTGGCTATCCAAATCACTGGAAGCAATACCCCGCTCCACAAGAAATGCTCTGATTTTTTCATCTGAGCTCGTAGACAGTGTTTTCAACCAATCAGTCAGGCGGGCGCTCATCTCACGAGCGGCCTTTCTCGTGAAGGTAATCGCTAATATTTCAGAGGGCTTCGCGCCGAGCAGTAGCGTCCTAATGATTCTAGACGTCAATAACCAGGTTTTCCCAGAACCCGCACACGCGTCTACAATTACGTCGCTATGCGGATCCAATATAGACGCCTTGTCGTCAAAACCCGTAATCATTGGGGGCGCCACGACACCCCTTTTCGGCACGCACTCCTTACGTCACAATATTGACATACGGTAGAGTCACCATTTGCTGGTAATGCCACTCCTTCTTCCATATCGCTAAACAGTTTTGCTAAACGGTTCATATGCTCAGACACGAAGTAATCATCATCCTCTACATCTAGACCGACTTCACTGACTGATTTCTTGTCCAACGACAAATACATTGCGCCACGATGACACTCGGACTGAATTGAAATGTACGATATCAGCTGGATATGCTCTCTTGCCAAACTCAGAAATTTTTTCAACAACCTTGGGCTTTGAGATTTATAGTCAATCACCATACGCCGCGCGGCTCCCTCAGCAACCCTTTCATCAATTCGATCAACACGCCCGTAAAATATTCTGGATATCCCAGCTCTTGTCGAGAAGGCTTGTTCATATGTTGTTTCGGTCTCCGTAATGGTCCAACCCGACTGCTCCCACTCCATCTGCCACTCAAGGTATTTACTAAACAAACCATGAAAACGGTTCGACCAACCGTGTACAACCCCCTTCGACCCAACGGTGGCGGCGAGAGTCTCCCGAGCAATTTCCATCATTGATCTATGAAGAATATCGACGTCTACCTCAGAACACGTCGGATATTTTTTATGAAATTTCTCAAGCACTTCATGCAGAACATTGCCCAGTTCGCGCTTTTTTGGATCGATGTCAAGGACATCTGGCTCTCTACTTCTAAGCACATGACGGATGAAAAACTGGTACGGACAATCCAGTAAACTTTGATAGCCGCTAACGGATATACGTTCTGGCAACTCTGATGCCGTCATACCAATAGCTGGCCTATCTCGCCGCTCATGCTTATTTTGCAGAAGCCTCTGCTGCTGTTCAAAAAAAAGAACGCTAAGCTCAAGCTCCTCATCCATCAGATTCCCATCCCAATGAATTGCATGCTGGATACGGAAATTTTCAAACCAAGGACTCAATAAATTATGTTCATTATTTTTTTGCTTTTGCCATGTGACTAAAATATTTTGGTTACTAAGTAAACTTTCAATTAAACCGACCTTTTCAATGTGCATAAAGTGATCGGATGTGCTAAGGCCTAGTTGCGCTCTCACACCATCCGTAAAGTGTGCACTTTGGACCTCTGATAAGGGAAAGTTGACATCATCAGCACCGGCAAAAATAATTCCATCAAAATGTCTCATTCGTGCCGCTTTAAGGGTGGTGAAACAGATTGAGCTGTCTATCTCAGAGTCCCTAAAAGTATTAACTTCGAGTTGAGCTTTCAACCATCCGAACCAGTCTTCAAAATCAACTACTCGATCTAGTGAATTTAGCTCTACTGATATTGATCTCAATAGGTTTAACAGTTGCTCCCCAGCTGTGTCCCGCTCGAGAACACTCTGGATACCAACGGATTCAAGACTCAAGAGTACAGCCAAAGTCCAATCTCGATGCGTCCTAAATTTCGGAGATTCAAGCTGGTGATTTGCATCATGGATTAGCAGTAAAAACTCTCGGGCCTCAGCTGCATCATCTTGCTTCGTCTGACTTTTCAATTCCAGGTCTAAATCCCAACGTTTATCTCTCTTAAAGGATTTTTCCAAACTTAACCGGAGTTGGGTGGCTCCCGGCATCCGTGCTATTCCTGGTCTATTTAAAAAGGAAATTAATTTTCTTATCTCTATGTCACACACTATTAAGTCAAGCCATTCAACCAATATGGCGGCAACTGCGGTAGTCGACATTTTCCAGCCAAATTCGTCTTGCACGAGAATTTTCGATTGCTGCAACAAGGCTCTTAAACGACGTGCAACCTTCCGATCAAAAGGTACGATAGCAATTTTAGTCAAGTCAGCATTAAGCCATTGCCGAATTTTTATTTGAATTGCCCGAACCTCCTGCTCCAAGCTGACTGCAGAATAATATCTAACCGCTGGTTTCCAAGGGTCTGTCTCGGGACCTTCCTTTAGTACGTCAGGTGAGTCCAGGTTAAAACCCTCACTTTGAAAAGCTGCTCGACAAAAGTTAGCTTTGACTGATGTTATCGAACAGCTAATGTTTGCCTCTAGCACCAGCACAGGGTTTCGGCTAGCGTAACTCTCAATAAAAAACTGCTCGGCCGGGCTAAAGTCTGGATATTGCACGACATAAAGTCGGCGACCTTCGGTTCGAGCCAAACACGCGAGCCTAAAACGATAGGCAACTTGCTCTGAGGCTCTACCACCTTTGATTCCAGTCATAGCATGCCAAATATCAAAAAGTAATTTCGACTCAAAACTAACGAGTTTGTGCGAACGAGTCTGATATGCCTGGTTGAATTGACTATCTAAGCTTTCTGAATCCAAAACCAAATCCGATTGATATAAATCCAGCTCGCCTATTAGCTGGGTCATATCAACAGCGAGGTTCCAGTTATTTTCCCGGTCTAGCCACTGATACTTCTCGAGCTCTTGATAAATTAATAGCTCGTAGTACCGCTTAGTTTCGGATTCAAACGACTGAGGAACTTGACGTGACCATGAGTCAAAAGTTGTAAGTTCCGGAAGAATTAACCCGGAGCTCGCCATAGTCATAAGTCTGCGGGAAACGACTGAGGCTGCAGCTAAAGAAGGAAGCACAACAACGCTGTTTGAAAAATCATTGCTAATCGAGTTCCCACTCCCAAGAATCCTATTAGCGAGCGTATCGACCAGTTGATGCGGCCAGACTTTTTCGTGAACTAAGTTTTCCTTCATAAGCCGTGGCTTATCTCGGATACAGACTTACCTCTCTAGGAGGTGTCGCTTGTTGGGTTTATTTTGCCACTCAGCCGCGTCAGCTGGAGCTTCTTTACGCTCGGTGATTGATGGCCACTCCTTAGCAAGCTCAGCATTTAATTCAATGAAATCTTTTTGATCATCTGGTACGTCATCGTCTGCATAAATCGCTTCTTCTGGACACTCTGCGACGCATAACGTGCAATCTATGCACTCGTCGGGGTCTATCACTAAAAAGTTTGGACCTTCTCGAAAACAGTCAACTGGACAGACGTCCACACAGTCTGTCCACTTGCATTTGATGCAAGTCTCCACTACAACATAAGTCATTGAAAAACCTTGAAATATTTAAATTGATGTCATTAAGCTTATTTTACCAAAGTTACTATTACATTTGGCATCGTAATTATGGATATTATGAATTTTGGGTCAAAAAACCTATAAACTATCCATGTATGAATACAGAAGTCGAAAAGATGTTCTATAATTCGATCTCTTATATATACTACAATCGCTCCATTCAGGACCTGCAGAAATCAGGCCTAGCCCTTTGAAGCGAAAAAATTCTTTTAAACTCCCAATATTGGATTTCATAAAATGAGCGAACAAATTCATCACGTGACGGACGATTCGTTCGAAAACGAAGTTTTAAATTCAGATCTGCCTGTACTTGTTGATTACTGGGCCGAATGGTGCGGGCCTTGTAAAATGATTGCCCCGATCCTTGACGAAATTGCCTCCGAATACTCAGGGAAATTGAAAATTGCAAAACTTAATATCGATGAGAATCAAGGTACCCCACCAAAATTTGGTATTCGAGGCATTCCGACTCTTATGTTGTTTAAATCCGGAAATGCGGAAGCTACGAAGGTTGGTGCTCTATCCAAGTCTCAGCTAACATCATTTATTGACAGTAATATATAATTTCTACAACTGGCGATGATCTTTGGCATTGCCCCCTCCCTCCTTTCCTATCTTTACTTAACCTATGCATCTATCTGACTTAAAAGAGCTTCACATCAGTGAACTCATTGAAATGGCTATAACAAACAAGGTTGAAAACGCTAACCGTCTACGCAAGCAAGACCTCATGTTTGCCCTCTTGAAGGATCAAGCAAAGAAAGGTGAAAGCATTTCGGGTTCAGGTACATTAGAGGTCCTTCCTGACGGTTTTGGTTTTCTTCGTTCACCTGACACTTCTTATTTGGCAGGTCCCGATGATATTTACATCAGTCCATCTCAGATCAGAAGGTTCAATCTCCATACAGGGGACTCGGTTGAAGGCGAAATTAGAACGCCCAAAGAGGGGGAGCGTTACTTTGCCCTTGTAAAAGTGGACAAGGTTAACGACGAAGTTCCAGAAAACAGTAAGCACAAAACGCTTTTTGAAAACTTAACACCACTCTTTCCAACTGACAGATTAAAAATGGAGAGGGACATCAAATCTGATGAGAATTTAACTGGCAGGATCATTGATATCATTGCACCTGTTGGAAAGGGCCAAAGGGGATTGCTAGTGGCGAGCCCAAAAAGCGGAAAAACAGTCATGCTTCAGCATATCGCCCATTCAATTGCATCCAACTATCCGGATGTATACCTCATCGTACTATTAATCGATGAGCGGCCCGAGGAAGTTACTGAAATGCAACGGTCAGTACGAGGGGAGGTCGTTTCCTCAACATTTGATGAGCCTGCAACAAGACACGTTCAAGTTGCAGAGATGGTCATGGAAAAAGCGAAACGTCTCGTTGAGAGCAAAAAAGACGTTGTAATCCTTCTGGACTCAATTACGCGACTTGCGCGCGCTTACAACACCACAGCACCGGCCTCTGGTAAGGTCTTAACAGGTGGGGTCGATGCGAATGCCCTCCAGCGGCCCAAGAGGTTCTTCGGCGCGGCAAGAAATATCGAAGAAGGCGGTTCGCTCACCATCATAGCAACCGCCCTAATTGACACAGGATCCAGAATGGATGACGTAATCTATGAAGAATTCAAAGGTACAGGTAATATGGAAATACACCTTGACCGACGTATGACAGAGAAACGAATCTACCCAGCAATAAACGTAAACCGTTCAGGAACACGTAAAGAAGAGCTTTTGCTTGAGCCAGAGATCCTGCAAAAGGTCTGGATTTTACGAAAACTTCTCTATCCAATGGATGAGTTAGAGGCGACGGAATTCCTCACTGGGAAACTGAAAGCAACGAAAAATAATGATGAATTTTTTGATAGCATGAAAAAGGGCTAGCTCAAAAACAACGCAATTCTTGTCAAATGGTTGTTTTTCGACCATAATCACGCCCTCTTTTAAATTCCGCTGTATTTATTAAGTGTGCGGCGCAAAATCCGCCGCAACAACATTAGGACATCACAATGAAAGCTAATATTCATCCGAGTTACGCTCAAGTTAAAGTGACTTGCAGTTGTGGAGAAGTTTTTAACACACGCTCAACTAGCGGAAAAGACATTTCGATAGAGGTTTGCTCAGTTTGTCATCCTTTCTATACGGGAAAGCAAAAAATAGTAGATACTGCAGGAAGAGTTGAGCGATTTAAAAAGAAGTATGCCAATTTAGGAGTGAAAGCCGGAAAATAACGATCCTCTGTTGTTAGTACTGATTAATTGAAAAAGGCAGCTTGAGGCTGCCTTTTTCAATTAATCAGTAAATTAACTATTACACTTCAACTTAAAAGATAAAAAGTAGATCAATTAAAAATGTTGAGCCCAGGCAATTTCTTTAGGCACGAAAAAATTGCGGAAGCTATAACGAGCCATCCAGTTGTAGTAACCGTATTAATCTGCCTCATATGGTCATTTTCCGGTCTTGTAGGGCACGCCCCCTGGAAGTCAGAGGAAGCGATTCTCATAGGCTTACTCTCACAATTCAATACCGGAAATTTCTATTTTGACTTCATCAATCTGCATAGTGACTCCACTGCCGGCCCTCTATTTTACGGCTCAGCATTAGCGGCAATTGAACTGACGAATTCGATTTTACTACCTCATGATGCAGCTAGATTGACGATGTCCATCTGGCTGATGTCTGCATTTATATTTACAGGACTCGCTGGAAGGGAACTTTGGGGCAAAGCTCAATCTTGGCTCGCCCCCCTTCTACTTCTTAGCACTGTAGGACTGTTAATTAAATCTCACCAGATTTCAACAACACCTATTCTCATATCTGGGCTCGCTGTCTTCTTCTACGGCCTTGCTGCAGCACCGCGCCTTTCAATAAAAGGTGGCCTATGGATGGGCGTAGGTTTCTCCATTATTCAATTTGGCGCCCCAGCACACAACGTAGTTATCCCACTCCTTACAATTTTTTTTATATCAACGATAAATTTCCGGTATCGCGGTCTCAGATTTGCGAAATCCCTTCTA
>CBFIFN010000008.1:0-31789 GCA_965661885.1 uncultured Burkholderiales bacterium
CCAATATCCCTTGCCAAGTGGCTTGTCCTGCTGGGACAGATATTCCTGGATACATTGAAGCGATCAATAATGGACGTCTAGATGAAGCGTACTCGATAAACTTTAGGGATAACGTATTTCCAGGAGTGCTTGGTCGTGTGTGTTCGAGGCCTTGCGAGAGTGCGTGTAGGCACGCTAGAGAAGGTAACGGGGACTCTGTTGCGATCTGTGCTTTGAAAAGGTCTTCCTTAGATCTAGGTGGATTATTGGTGGACACCGCAAAAATAAAAAGTCCCAGTGGTCATCACGTTGCTGTGGTGGGTGCAGGTGTCGCTGGTCTGGCGGCTGCTCGTGATTTGGTGTTAGAAGGTCATCGAGTGACCGTATACGAAAAACACGAGCAGCCTGGCGGAATGATGATTCAGGGGATCCCATCATTTCGTCTTCCGCGGGATGTTGTTCGGCAGGAAATCAATCAAGTTTTGTCCCTGGGTATTGAGCTAAAGTGTGGCGTGTCTATCGGTGATGACCAAAGTCTTGACGAGCTTGTTGATACTCACGATTCGGTCATTCTCGCTGCAGGAACCCTAAGAGGGAATCGCTTGAATATTCCTGGTGACTCCCTCGTTGGCGTCGAGCATGGGCTGGATTTTTTGATGATGGTCAATGAGAAGGGTCGTCAAAAAATAGGATCGAACATTGTAGTGATAGGTGGTGGGTACACGGCGATGGACTGTGCGAGAACTGCAATACGATTAGGGGCCAGCACTACCGTATCTTATCGACGTGGTCTTGAGGATATGGTTGTGTTACCCGGTGAGGTTCAAGAGCTATTGAATGAAGGCGGTCATATGGATTATTTCCAGGCGCCTAAAATGTTTTTTGGAACCGGGAGCATTCGTCAGGCATCTTTTTTAGCTACAAGTGTTCGCCTTGAGAACGGTATGAAACGAATCTATGCGGATGAGTCCTCGATCAGTCAGATTGATATAGATGGTGTTATTTTGGCTACCGGACAACAACCGGATATGCGTTGGATTTCAGGACGAATTAAAGATAGCCTCATTAATGAGGATGGTGCTATGACAATTGTTAGGAAATCACACACACCACATCCAAAGGTGTTCGTCGCTGGAGACTTTGCAACGGGTGCGACGACACTGATTGATGCGATTGCGCATGGTCGCCATACAGCGGAAGCCGTGACTCAGTTTCTGACAGGTCGTAATTCATCTCCTACAAAAGTAGAAATTAGCGAATCGCATTACGCGTTCGATTTCGTCGGTAAAAAATTTCCCCGAACACAACAAATGAACGTCATTCCGATACAGCCAATCCCAGTGATTGATGCGGCTGACCGCATGTCGGGTCAGGAGGTGGAGGTTGGATACGATCAAGCGGCTACTCGAGATGCGGGTAAGCGTTGTTATTTGTGCCATTATAAATTCGAGATCGATAACAGGCTATGTGTTTTGTGTGACGAGTGTATAAAAGTCAAGCCGGTCGACTGTATTTTACCTGTTGCACAAATATCGCTCAGTGATGATGAGTCGGCAGTCAAATATCAGCCTCTGCGTAAAGGCGAGGCAGACTCTCTTTACTATAATCGTCTCTGGATAGATCAAGATAAGTGCATTAGATGTGGTCAATGTGAATCGGTTTGTCCCGTGGGTGCAATTACTATTCAAAAAGTGAGTTTTTCGAAAGTTTAGTTTCTTTACTTTTCTTTCAATTTATTTGGCCCTATACTTAAATTCTAAGCGAGAGTCGTCGGTCCCCATCGGACGTTGGATTCTCAAAACACGAACTTCATCCAAAACTAGGGGGTAAATCGTGGCGTTTGTATTAGCACTTGATGCGACTGGCGTGCCTAGCCGTTGGTTGAATGTTGAGAATGCAATTACTTATCACGCGCGGGGTATGGTCGCTTGGTCCTTAGGTGACGCAATCGCTACTTTTCGCGGCGGAATTTCTCGGCTTACTGGCGAGCGCTCTGAAATTGAGACGCAGAGCATTATCGCTATTAAAGGCGCTGTAGACCGATTCACGGGTAATCCACATCCGTCGCTTACCAACAGTGCCTTGTTTTCAAGAGATCGGAGAATATGTGCTTATTGCGGTGATCGCTATCGAGAAAAAGAACTCTCGCGCGATCATATTATCCCGGTGCATACGGGCGGTGAGGACAGATGGATGAACGTCGTCACCTCCTGTCGGCCTTGTAATATTCGTAAGGGAGGCAGGAATCCTGACCAAGCTAAAATGCCTTTATTGTTTTTACCGTATATTCCTAATAGGTACGAACATTTAGTGTTGCAGAATAGAAAAATACTACAAGACCAGGCTGAATATTTAATGGCTAAAGTGCCAAAGTACAGTCGCTTACATGGATAGCGTGTCCTGGGCTATTGATTGTGCATAATTGAAGTGACAATATTTTTTTAAGTTCTTTGATATGGGAAATATTTTGAAAAAAATTGTATATACATTTCTCCTAGTTAGTTTCTTGGTTGGATGCAAGTCCAACCCGATATCCGGTCGCAATCAATTTATGTTGGTTCCAGAGGATATGGCGATCAGCGAGTCCCGTAAAGCATACATACAAATGTTGACGCCTATTAAAAAAGAAGGGAAGCTTAATACGGACCCTGTGATGTTGGAGCGGGTGAAAAACATTACCAGCCTTTTAGTTGCGCAGGCAATTGCGTATCGCCCAGAGTCAAAAAATTGGAATTGGTCCGTGCAAGTGATTGACGATCCAGAGGTTATTAATGCTTGGTGTATGGCCGGTGGAAAGATGGCCATATACTCTGGACTCATCAAGAAATTAAATGCGACAGACGATGAAATCGCCCAGGTTATGAGTCATGAAATTGCCCATGCTCTACTGTCGCACACTCGTGAGCGTATGTCTCGAGCGTTAGCGATGCAGTTGGGATTGACGGCTATGACCATTGCGGTATCCGATGAAAGGTATGGAGGGATTGCGGTGCAAGGAACAGCGCTTGCGGCAATTGTTGCACTTGACCTACCTAATAGTCGAACTGCGGAGAGGGAGAGTGATAGGATTGGTATTGAGATAGCGGCTAAGGCTGGCTTTAACCCTCAAGCGGCAGTCACGTTATGGAGAAAAATGGCTGATGAGAGCGGTCAGGGTGATTCACGGTTTGATTTTCTCTCGACTCACCCGGCGCCAGTGAAACGGATGGAGGTCTTGGAAGAACTCACGCAATCCATGATGCCTTTCTATAACGATAAGTCGCCAAAACCTACTCATCCTGTCAGCGGAGGTAATATTTAAATACTCATCGCGTGAGTGAAGGGTCCAAGGTCTAAAGCCAATTAAGTTCAAAAAAAAGGCACCCGAGGGTGCCTTGAAAAGATCCTCATTCGCTATGAGGATATAGGGGAATGTAATCACTGCCGGAGTCGAGATAGCAGCAATTACACAAGATAGACTGGATTGAAGGCCCAAGGTTCCTCGAAAATTTGAAATGATTGCCTACAGTTTGCGACTGATAATTTCCTTCATGATTTCATCAGTCCCGCCGTAGATTCGTTGCACGCGGGCATCTGAATACATGCGGCCTATGAGGTACTCATCCATGAATCCATAACCGCCGTGTAGTTGAACGCATTCGTCAATCAGAAGGTTTTGTTGCTGAGCCATCCATAATTTCGCGGCAGAAGCGGTCTCTGTATCTAATTCGCCTTCCAAAAGCTTCTTAATGCAGTCGTCAACAAATGCTCGTGCTACCTTTAAGGTGGTGACCATTCCGGCTAGCGCAAAGCGCGTATTTTGTTTATCAATTAAAGGTTGCCCAAAAACCTTCCGGTTACGAACGTAATCGACAGTAAGTTGGTAGGCGCCTTCCATTGCTCCTAGCGCCATGTCTGCGATGATGAGTCGCTCGTAAGGTAAGTCACCCATCAATTGGTATAAGCCCTGTCCTGGGTTTTCTCCTAAAATATCGGCGTTGGTCAGCTCGATATTATCGAAAAATAATTCTGAAGTATCTTGCGCTTTGAGTCCTATTTTTTTGAGTCTGTTGCCAACAGAAAAGCCAACATGTTTATTGGGTTCTACAATGAAGACCGAAAATCTACCATCGTGTTCAGGCGTATCCATTTTGGCAAACACAAGAACTATCTCAGCTAAATAGCCATTTGTGATGAATGTTTTAGAGCCGTTGAGTTGAAAGTGATCGCCATTCAATGTCGCCTTGGTTCGTATTCCCCTGAGGTCGGATCCAGCGTCTGGTTCAGACATGGCTATTGCACCGACCATGTCGCCACTAGCCAGCTTTGGCAAATAATACTGTTTTTGCTCGTCGGTTCCGTGATTAAGAAAATAGTGAGCAACTATACTGTGTACGCTTGGACTCATCCCGGTCAACCCTCGGTGCCCCATCGCTTCGTAGAGTATAGCTTCATGCCTGAAATCTCCACCACCTCCGCCGTATTCTTGGGGAATATCGGTACATAGCAGTCCAATTTTTCCAGCTGACCTCCATATTGCATGGCCCACGTGGCCTTGCGCTCGAGCTGCCTCATCATGCGGCACCATTTCGTCGTCTAAAAATCGGTCAACTGTATTTTTATAGGTTTCCAATTCATCGTCTAACCAGGCTGGCTGGAAGTTATAGGTCACGTAATTCCTTTATCTAGCAGTTTTCAAAAATTGTTACATTGGCCATTCCACCGCCTTCGCACATTGTTTGGAGACCCAGTTTCGCATTTTTTGTTTTAAGGGCGTGAATTAATGTGGTGGCTAACTTTGTTCCAGAGCTACCGAGCGGATGACCAAGAGCGATCGCGCCACCGAAGACGTTTAGCCTTTCTGGATCAATCTCGGTTGCTTTTAGCCAGGCTAATGGGACGGAGGCAAAGGCCTCATTTACTTCAAATAAATCGATTTCGTTGAATCCTATTTTCGCGTTTTCGAGTGCCTGTTTTGTAGCTGGAATGGGTGCCTCTAACATAATGACTGGATCATGCCCAACGACCGACATATGCCGAATCCTTGCCAGTGGTTCAACTCCAAGCTTTTTTAACCCTCGGTCGTTACAGACCATCACTCCGCTTGAGCCGTCACAAATTTGACTGGCTGTCCCCGGTGTCAGTTTTCCATTTTCGATGATGGGAGCTAAATTCGCGATTCCCTCAAGTGTTGCATTCAACCGAATTCCCTCATCCTTCGTGTGCATCTCTCCTGTACTGCGGCCTTCGGCATCTTTGATCTCGGTCGGAATGATTTCTGAAAGGAATGCGTCGTCTTCGAACGCTTCTTTCGCCCGTCGATGGCTCTTTAGTGCGTATTCATCCATGTCTAACTTACTTATTTCATATTTTTCAGCCATCATTTCCGCGCCATCGAATTGACTGAACTCAATATTGGGGTAACGTCTTTGCAGTTCTGGGCTCATGTAATGACCCAAACCGGCCTTCCTGGGAAGTGAAACCGGAGAAAACATAGGTGTTCTAGACATACTCTCAACTCCCCCTGCCACAACGACATCCATACTGCCTGACATAACAGCTTGCGCAGCAAAATGCAGTGCCTGTTGGGATGAGCCGCATTGGCGATCGACGCTCGTAGCAGGAACAGATTCTGGCAAGTTGGATGCAAGTACTACATTTCTAGCTACGTTCATCGCCTGCTCGCCGATTTGGCTTACGCTACCGAAAATAACGTCTTCGATAGCATCTGGAGCGCAGTCGACCTCTTTTAATAGGGCGTTTATAACGTGCGCCCCAAGGTCTACAGGGTGCCAATTAGCAAGATGTCCACCGCGCTTGCCCCCAGCCGTCCTGAGTGCGGCAACTACATAAGCGCTATTCGTAATCATAATTTGCCCTTAAATTGATGAATTATTGTAACGTTGTAACGTGGACGCTGTAGTCTCATTAAAAGGAGCGCCGACGACAAGTATTGTTGGTAGAACGTGTCTAAGCGACTTTAAATCATACCCCTTCGAGAAATGATCGATTGAGTTACGGCAAGACTTGTGATGAACAGCAGTGAACCGATCGCTTGGTGTGCAACTCCTAGGACTGTTGGCACATAGTAAATCAACGTTGTGATTCCGAGTGCTATTTGTAAGGCGAGTAACCCAAGCAGCAAGTTGGATAACGCCTTTGTACGAGTCGATACATCTCTTCGTCTCAACTTAAACCAAAACATTGGGATTATGATCGCCAAGATGTAAGCGATGATTCTGTGATCAAATTGAACAGTCGTCATGTTGTCGAAAAAATTGGTCCAAAAAGGCGTTAACGCAAACAAGTTCGGAGGGACAAAAGAGTCACCCATTAGCGGGAATGTGTTGTAAATTAGACCCGCCCGTAACCCTGCTACAAAACCTCCGGAGAGCACCATGAGAAACACAACGGCGCTGACCGCAACGGATGTTTTATACATACTTCTCACGGGGGCGCTTAAATTTGTTTTGGAGGGATAGAGCACAGACATAGCCGTCCAAGTGATCGCTCCGAATATGAGAAAAGCAATGCCGAGATGGGCAGTAAGTCGGTATTGACTCACGTTTGGCTCATCAACTAGTCCGCTGGCGACCATATACCAACCCATTCCACCTTGTAATCCGCCAAGCGCGAATATGCCTAGTAGACGGCCTGTTAGCCCGGCATTGAGGCGTCGGGTGAGTAGAAAAAACAAAAACGGCACGAAGAAAACGAATCCTATGAGTCGACCAAGCAGCCTGTGGAAATATTCCCACCAAAAAATAACTTTAAATTCGTCAAGTGACATCCCGAAGTTAATTAATTGATATTCAGGGCTGCCTTTGTATTCATCAAAGACTTGGTTCCAATCCGTATCATTTAAGGGCGGAATGGTACCCACAATGGGCTCCCACTCAACTATCGACAGTCCAGAATGTGTCAGTCGTGTCGCCCCACCAACAATAATCATGCAAAAAACCAAGATTCCGCAGGCAATTAACCAACCAACGACTTGCTTACGATGTGCGATTTGAAGTGATTCCATGACTTTAATAATGTAGCATTCTAGAAATTGACCTGATCTTTGCCTTTTAGTTTCAGCATGGATCGAGCTTCATCTGGTGTTGCTGTTTCAAGCCCCAATTCCTCCATAATAGTTTTTATTTTTTTGACTTGTTCAGCATTTGACGTCGCGAGCGTTCCCCGACCGCCCCACAAACTGTCTTCCAAACCCACGCGCACGTTGCCACCCATTACTGCCGACTGTGCCGCAACATACATTTGATTACTGCCAGCACCAAGAACAGACCAAAAATAATCGTCTCCAAATAAACGGTCAGCAGTCCTTTTCATATGCATGACATCCTCAGCGTGAGGCCCAATGCCACCCCTCAAGCCGAAAACTGATTGTATGAGGAAGGGGGCTTTAATTAGCCCGCGATCAACGAAATGCGCTGCGGTGTAAAGGTGACCTATGTCGTAACACTCTATTTCAAACCGAGTTTTGTTATTGCCGCATGACTCGAGGATGTAGGCGATATCTTTAAACGTATTTTTGAAAATACGATCATCTGAGTCCCTTAGATAAGGCTCTTCCCAATCGTGCTTGAAATCCTGAAAACGATTTAACATCTCATAGAGTCCGAAGTTCATGGATCCCATATTGAGGGACGCCACCTCAGGCTTTAGTTGCAGCGCTGGCTGGAGTCTTTCCTCCACGCTCATGGTGGGAGCGCCACCTGTCGTGATATTGACAACAACGTCGCTGTTGTTGGTAATCGTTGGTAAAAATTGGCGAAACATATCCGGATCTTGGGTAGGCTTACCATCTTTTGGGTCGCGTGCATGTAAGTGAACAATAGCGGCTCCAGCTTCAGCCGCACCAATAGCCGCATCAGCGATTTCTTTCGGACTGACAGGGAGATACGGTGACATTGAAGGGGTGTGAATTGAACCGGTGACTGCGCATGTGATCATTACTTTTTTAGGCATATGGATCCTCAGTGATTACCGACAGATTTTTTTAAGATCTTGCATACACGCTCTATCGCTTGTAAATCGACTTCTTGAAAGAGCAAAAAAGGTTAACATAAAACGGATCAGCAATTGGTTATTTTGAGGACTACGAAGCTCTCTTATGAGCGACAAGTTTCATCAATTGTTGATCTCTCCATATCTCTCGTTCCCCGTGCTCGGTGAAGGGAAGGATCTTACGGCGTTGCGTTTCTACTTTGTCTACTAAATCCTTATCCCATTTTGGATATTCTACGTCTCTCATCATCGCAGAATAGGCGTCTCCAAAGCGAGCTGCGTAATCGGCAATGCCGCCAGGCGCATTCAGGTCTATGGTTTCAAATGGGCCCATAAGCGCCCAACGCAGACCTAAGCCATCTTTGATGGTCTTGTCCACATCTTCCACGGAAACGTAGTTCTCAGCGACTAATCGCCAAGCCTCTTGCAGCAAAGCTGCCTGGAGCCGATTCAACACAAAGCCTGGTATTTCTTTTTTGACGTGAATAGGAACCTGACCAATTGTCTGATGAAGTTCGTAAGTCCGCTGAATTATGGTCTCATCAGTCCAACGCGAGGGTGATATTTCTACAATCGGGACGATGTGTGGAGGATTGACGGGATGTGCAACCAGACATCGATGTCTACCCGATAAATGTTCGCTGAACAGGGAAGTTTGTATGGTTGAGGTTGAGCTTGCGAGGATGCAGTGCTCTGGTGCATATTTATCGAGACTTGAGAAAACTTTTTTCTTGATTTCAAGATCTTCCGAAGTATTTTCTTGCACGTATTCCACGTTTGACACAGCATGCTCTATCGATTTGGCGAGCGTTATTCGGCTCAAAAGGACCGAGGGCTCCTCGGATATGAGCTTGTGTGTTTTAAGATCTTTCAAACTCGATTTAATATCTTCGTAGGCTTTAGTTAAGGCCTGGGGATCAAGGTCGTACAGATACACTTTGCATCTAGCCTTGGCAAACACTATCGACCAAGCGCGCCCAATAAGACCAGAGCCTATAACTGCAATATTTTTCATGATTTCTCCTGACTCGATATCGAGTTCAACTTTGGTGTATTTAGTTTTTACTATAACTAGTTTTTCCGATCGGCGTCCTGCACGTTTCGCTGGGTGGGTACGCTTTTGATCTTCGACAAGGTATGATCTTATTTAAATTTTAAGAGACGCAATATCGTTCAATTACTCCTATTTAAATTTTAGCAGCTGCTTTCAGCTGACTATTCCAATCACGGCGGTTAAAATGCGCGCGGAAACCGACAAAGAAATCGAACAAAAATCGACGTTACGATGTCTGGCAATCGAGACATCAACTGAAATATGTTCAGTTGCTTTATCTGTAGATTCAGAAATTTTGGTCATGGAGAATCGCGGAGAAGAGACTCATTCAGAGTGTATTTTGCCAATGATTGATCGATTGATGCGTGAGGCTACAGTATCCCTCGATGAGATAGATGTCATCGGATTTGGGGCTGGCCCTGGCTCATTTACGGGCGTAAGGCTTGGTTGCAGTGTGGCGCAAGGAATTGCCTTTGCCAAAAGCATCCCAGTGGTCCCGGTCTCTTCGCTTGAGGCACTTGCGCAAGCAACCAAATTGGATAAAGTCGTCATCTGCCAAGACGCACGAATGAAACAAGTCTACTCGGCGGCGTACGTCCGCAGAGGAGGTGTTTGGTTACCTCAAGCAGAACCATGCGTTTGTGATCCAGAGGATGTTCGCAAGCCTGAGGGGGCTGGCTGGGTAGTGTGTGGTAGTGGAGTGCTGGCATACTTGGAGGTCCTTGAGCCATACTTCAGCGCCTCAAAGATGAGGATAAATACTGAACTTTCGATTCCGTCAGCACGTGAAATCGCCACAATATGTCTTCGTGAATTTGAGTCTGGGAATGCGGTTGTAGCCGATGATGCAGAACCAATATATGTTCGTAATAAAGTGGCTCTTACCCTAGATGAGCAAGCTTCAAATCGATAATTCGTATTTTTCATTTCGGTCGATGCTTAAGTCGGACGTTGTGTCTGTGATGGAAATAGAACGAACGATTTATGACTTTCCGTGGACAATTGGTAATTTTAATGATTGTTTGGAATCTGGATACCAGTGCGACATTTTGATTTTCACAAGTGAGATTATTGGTTACGCAATACAAATGAAAATTCTAGACGAAGTGCACCTTCTGAACGTGTCGGTCGCTAAAAATTTCCAAAATAGAGGTGTTGGACGATTTTTTCTCGACAACTTGATGGCTGAATCGAAAAAATTTGAGCTCAAAAAGATGGTTTTAGAGGTCAGACGTTCAAATGCTCCTGCTCTTTGTCTTTATGATTCGTTAGGTTTTAGTGAGATAGGCATTAGGAAAAATTATTATCCGAATCGCAACGGTCGGGAGGATGCAATTATCATGGGTGCACCGTTATGAGCAGTCGATCTGAAATTCTGAGTGAGCTCGGGATATCACCAATATGGAAAACGCCCGAGAGCACCCACGAGAAGAAAAGTCTTCTTAAGGATTCTTTTGAATCTAAGGTCCAGGACAGGTTATCGTCGTCGGGTCAGGCAAGCCAGTTATTTAAGTCCGCCACAGATGTCGTGTATGGCGAGGGTGACGAACAAGCTAAATGGCTATTTATAGCGATGGATTTGGCAGAGGGGAAGGCGCGGAATCAGGAGCCGTTCGCAGGTGATGAAGGCAAGTTACTAGACAATATGTTGTCGGCCATGAAATTAAAACGAGATAAAGATGTTTATATGATAAGGGCTATTTCCAATCAAGATCTCAAAAACATTACCTCTGAATCAGGCGAAGGTCTAGAGTATTTAGAATTCATCGAGCGTAAAATTATTTCCCTTGAGCCAACCTTGATCGTCACCCTTGGGGCCGCTGCGGCACAGTATTTGTTAGGATGCAAAGAAGACTTATCAGCTCTTCGCCGAGATCTTCACGACTATCGAGACGCTAAACTTGTGGTCACTGAGCATCCAAGTCGCTTGCTTGCGGAGCCCCTCAAAAAAGCTGACGTCTGGAAGGACCTTTGTTCCGCTATGGATATCATGGAAAAGGTTCGAAGTGAAAATTCAAATGTGAGCGCCCTTTAGCGATGCGTTCCAGACCAATTCAGGCTTTCATAGACCGTGGCGCTATTCGAAATAACGTTGCAATTATTCAAAAACTATCGGGCTCATCTAAAGTATTCGGAGTCGTTAAATGCGACGGGTACGGTCATGGGTTAAAGCGTATTTACCCAGCGCTGTCCGAGTTGGACGGCTTTGCTGTAATCGAGATCGAGGCCGCATGCTATCTTCGTAACCTCGATAAGCTTCGACCAATATTGCTCCTTGAGGGGTTTTTCAGTGCCGAGGAGCTAAACCGCTGTCTAGAGTTCCAGCTGGATGTTGTTGTTCACAGTGAAGAGCAAGTCGAGCTGATAGAGGCTGCTGAGTCTAGCAAATCACTTCGCGTATTTTTAAAGGTTAATAGCGGAATGAATCGGCTCGGAATTCGATCTGATTCAGTGTCTCGAATCTATAAAAGGTTGAAGGGTTGCGAGGCGGTGGACGTTGTCACTGCCATGACTCATTACGCTGATGCCGATGCTGCTCGAGGAGTTGATTGGCAAAATATAAATTTTTCGACATCTTTAGGTTGCTTGAGTTTGGCCACTTCAAAGAGTAATTCCGCTTCGTTGATTCGTTCCGAGTCAAAGAGAGAAAATTGGGTCCGCCCTGGAATAATGTTGTATGGCGCTTCGCCGATTGCTGATGTCACTGCGGCGTCATTAGGGCTGAAACCAGTAATGACTTTAAAGTCGAAAATCATCGCCATTCAGCATTTAAAGGCGGGTGATCGGGTTGGGTACGGAGGAACATTTACCGCAAAGAGCGATATGCGGATCGGAATTGTCGCCGGAGGTTATGGGGATGGCTATCCGAGGTCTGCGCCAAGCGGAAGCCCTATTCTAGTCAATGGCGTTCGTGTTGAAACAGTCGGGAGAGTGTCTATGGATACCCTGGCGGTAAATTTGACGGACACGCCTTCAGCGAGCGTTGGTTCGGATATTGTTTTTTGGGGGGAAGGGTTACCGATCGAGGAATTAGCCCATTGGGCAAACACGATCAGTTACGATTTATTGACGCGAGTAAATCGCCGTGTGCCTTTCGTTTGCTCTGATTAGGCGAAGCGTGAAGATTCAACTGACGCAAGATATAATGACGTATGGGTAAATCAAAAACCTCTTTTTTGTGCACAAGCTGCGGCGGTCAGACGCAAAAATGGTCAGGGCAATGTCCACATTGTCATGAGTGGAATGTTCTGAAAGAGACGACCTTTAACCCATCGGGGGATCGTTATCAACCGATCAGTAATGCCAGTAATTTAATATCGATCGGCGCGGTGGAAGCAGTAGAAGAGTCGCGCTTCACAACACACAGTAGTGAGTTGGATCGCGTCCTGGGAGGTGGCCTTGTTACCGGTGGGGTAGTTTTGATCGGCGGGGACCCTGGTATTGGTAAATCAACACTGTTGCTTCAGGTGATGAGCGCAATGAGCGAGCATCAAAAGGCGGTCTATGTCAGCGGTGAGGAGTCTGTGCAGCAAATCGGACTTCGCGCACAGCGTTTGGATTTAAAATCACAGACATTGGCGCTGCTTTCAGAAATCCAGCTTAATAAGATTTTAGAGACATTAACCCGAGAAAAGCCTGATGTTGCGGTCATTGATTCAATTCAGACAATTTACTCAGAGGACATTCAGCCTGCCCCGGGTAGCGTATCCCAAGTTCGAGAATGTGCTGCACAACTGACTCGATTTGCAAAGGCAAATGGCACCACGCTGCTTTTAGTGGGACACGTCACGAAAGAGGGAGCGATTGCGGGGCCGAGGGTGCTTGAGCATATTGTCGACACGGTTTTGTATTTTGAAGGTGATTCTCATTCTAGTTTTCGTCTGGTTCGTTCGATTAAGAATAGATTTGGTGCGGCTAACGAGTTGGGTGTTTTTGCAATGACTGATCGAGGGTTGCGGGGGGTTGCGAATCCCTCAGCATTATTTTTATCGCAACACGAAAATGAGGTTGCAGGCTGTTGCGTTATGGTGACCCAAGAGGGTAGTCGGCCACTACTTGTGGAATTACAGGCCCTGGTCGATACCTCCCATTCTGCGAATGCTCGAAGATTGACTGTTGGGTTAGAGCAAAACCGACTAGCGATGCTGTTGGCCGTCCTACATCGTCACGCCGGTATTGCAGCCTTTGATCAGGATGTTTTCGTCAACGCAGTGGGTGGAGTAAGAATTAATGAGCCTGCATCTGACTTGGCTGTTCTTTTGGCGATCGTATCGTCACTAAGGGAGAGCGTTATTGGCAGCAAGACCGTAGCGTTTGGTGAGATTGGTTTATCTGGCGAAGTTAGGGCTGTTCAAAGGGGTCAAGATAGACTTAAAGAAGCAGTTAAGTTGGGTTTTAATCGAGCAATCATACCCAAGGCAAATGCTCCCAAGATTTCTCCAAAGAATATGGAGTTGGTCATAGTTGAGCACATCAGCCAGGCGATTGAAGCAACTTTCCAGTGATTTATTTTTTTGGTGGTGTATTTAAAAAGGAATTGTTGAGTAATGCATGAGTCGTTCAATCACAAATTAGGAAAAAATACAGGAAATTACGCGTCACTATCTCCCATTTCCCTGATCGCGTGGGCTGCGGATGTTTACCCTGATCGGAGTGCTTTGGTTCACGCTAATCAGAGTCAAACATGGGCCGAGACGTACACCCGATGCAGACGTTTCGCCTCGGCTTTGTCGCAATTGGGTGTGAAGTACGGAGACACGGTAGCGATCATGGCTCCGAATACGCCAGCGATGTTTGAGGCGCATTATGGGATCCCTATGGTTGGCGGCGTGATTAATGCCTTAAATACTCGATTAGATGCGTCGGCTATTGCGTTCATGCTTCAACACGGCGAGGCGAAGGTATTATTGGTCGATCGAGAGTTCACTGGTGTGGTCAGTGCGGCTTTGGACTTGATGGAAAAGAGACCAGTTTTAATTGATATCGCGGATATTAACCCTCCAGGTCTCCCATCTCTTGGCAATTTAGAGTACGAGGCGTTTTTAAAAAGTGGTGACCCAGAGTTTAATTTCGAGCTGCCGTCAGACGAATGGGATGCGATAGCTTTGTCTTACACGTCTGGGACAACCGGGGACCCCAAAGGAGTGGTGACGCATCATCGCGGTGCGTATCTAAATGCTCTCGGTAACGCCGTGACGTGGACGATGCCTTATTTCTCGAAATACCTTTGGACGCTTCCGATGTTTCATTGCAACGGGTGGTGTTTCCCTTGGACCTTAGCGGCTGTAGCTGGGACCAGTGTGTGTTTAAGACGTGTCGAGGCTGACGTTATTTTCAAATTGATTCAAGATGAATCGGTGACTCACATGTGCGGTGCTCCCGTGGTCTACAACACGTTGATTAATGCGGCAGTGAAAGAGAACCACACCTTTGAGTCAAGGGTTAAAGGCATGATTGCAGGAGCGGCACCTCCTAGGGCGGTTATTGAGGGGGCGGATCTTCTGGGGATTGAGCTGACGCATGTCTATGGTCTGACTGAAGTGTACGGTCCCGCTGCAGTTTGTGCACAGCACCCTGAATGGGAAGAATTGTCGCTTGAGGAGCGCGCGCAGAAAAATGGTAGACAGGGCGTTCGTTACGCAGTGCAAGAAGGTATGGATGTTTTGGACCTCGTAACGCAGCAACCAGTGGCTCGGGACGGAAAAGCTATGGGTGAAATTTGCTTTCGCGGCAACATCACCATGAAGGGTTATTTAAAAAATCAAAAGGCAACGGACAAAGCATTTGAGGGGGGTTGGTTCCATACTGGCGACTTGGCCGTAATTGACGCGTTCGGATACGTCACTATAAAAGATCGGTCGAAAGATATAATCATCTCAGGTGGCGAAAACATATCGACGATTGAGATCGAAGACGTGCTCTACCAAAATTCTCGAGTTCTTGAGGCGGCGGTGGTCGCTCTCGCCGATGAGAAATGGGGTGAGGTGCCATGTGCATTCGTCACTTTGAAGTCGGATAGTTCACCCATGAATGAAACTGATGTCATTGAGTTTTGTCAACAAAGACTGGCAAGATTTAAATGTCCGAAACGAGTTGTGTTCGGGCCTCTTCCCAAAACATCGACGGGAAAAATCCAAAAAACAGTTTTAAGGGATAGTTTGCTTAAGTTGGAATAGGGGATCGCACATTTGCCACCACTTTGTGCGGTGCGTTAATATGACGCGCGGTAAGTTTTTTACATGTTTATAAGGTCATTATCGATGAAGGTTATAGTTCCAATAAAGCGAGTTGTTGATTACAACGTGAAGATCAGGGTTAAAGCTGACCAAACTGATGTTGAAACAGCAAATGTAAAAATGTCAATGAATCCTTTTGACGAGATTGCTGTTGAAGAGGCGGTGCGGCTTAAGGAAGCTGGATCTGCAAGCGAGATCATCGCAGTTTCTGTAGGGGTTACAGCTTGTCAGGAGACGTTAAGAACGGCTCTGGCGCTCGGCGCGGACCGAGCGATACACGTGGAGACTGACCAGGAGACACAACCTCTCGGAGTCGCCAATGTGCTTGTCAAAATAGTCGAGAGAGAAACGCCTCAGGTCGTAATTATGGGTAAACAGGCAATAGATGATGATTTTAACCAAACGGGTCAGATGTTGGCTGCAAAATTAGGTTGGTCGCAGGCGACGTTTGCGTCGAAAGTCGAGGTCCATGACGACGCGGCGACGGTTATGAGAGAGATTGATGGAGGGTTGGAGACGCTTAAAGTTAAGCTCCCAACTGTCATCACCACTGACTTGCGGCTCAATGAGCCCCGATACGTCACGCTACCGAATATCATGAAGGCTAAAAAGAAAGTTATTGATAAAATTACTCCGGAGGAATTAGCGGTGGACGTGACGCCACGCTTAAAGACGATCAAAGTAACTGAACCGCCGGAGAGGAGCGCGGGTCAGAAAGTAGAGTCGATTGAGCAGCTCCTTGAAAAACTTAAGACTGAAGCGAAGGTGATTTAATGACTATTTTAATTGTTGCAGAGCATGATAACGTTGAACTCAAGGCGTCTGTACTTAATACAGTCACGGCAGGACACAAACTAGAGATGGAAATCCATGTCCTAGTCGCGGGACGTGACTGCTCGGGTGTCGCCGAATCAGCAGCAAAATTGATAGGTGTGTCAAAAGTGCTCCTAGCGGACGCGGAAATTTACCAGCACGGTTTGAGTGAGGATGTTGCTAGCCTTGTGGTATCGATGGCGCAGAACTACTCCCATATTTTGGCCCCGGCAACAAGCTTCGGAAAAAATGTGTTGCCTAGAGTCGCAGCGCAACTGGACGTCGCCCAAGTTTCAGATATTGTGGCGATAGAAGCGGAGAACACATTTGTGAGGCCCATATATGCGGGTAATGCCTTAGCAACCGTAGTATCGTCGGATGCAATTAAGGTTCTGACGGTAAGAGCAACTGGTTTTGATGCGTGCGGAACCTCCGATGAGCCCGTTGCCATCGAGCCAATTCCAGTGCTAACGGGTAACAATTTGTCGACTCTTGTGAGTCAGGAGCTTACCAAGTCAGCGAGACCCGAACTAACAGCGGCACGAGTCATTGTGTCCGGAGGGCGCGGCATGGGAAGCGGAGAAAATTTTGCATTGTTAGAGGCGCTTGCTGACAAACTTGGAGCCGCGGTCGGAGCATCACGTGCAGCAGTGGATTCCGGGTTTGTTCCGAATGATTACCAGGTGGGTCAAACTGGAAAAATCGTGGCTCCAGAGCTCTACATTGCTGTTGGAATATCGGGAGCGATACAGCATCTTGCTGGAATGAAAGATAGTAAGATCATTGTTGCGATTAACAAGGACGAAGACGCCCCCATATTTCAGGTGGCAGATTATGGATTTGTGGGCGATTTGTTTGAGGCAATTCCTGAATTCACCAATGCGATATAACATCTCCGTAATTAACATTTAGTAAGGAAATTATTGATGTCCGTCTATCACGCGCCTGCCGCTGACATGGAATTTGTTATCAACGAACTCGTAGGCTTGGAAGCTATACAATCACTTCCCGGAAATGACGAAGTTAATTCAGAGTTAGTCAGCTCTATTATTGAAGAAGCTGGAAAGTTTGCCACTGGTGTTTTGGACCCATTGAATTGGCCTGGTGACCGTCAGGGTGCGAAGCTGGAGAATCACGTAGTGGCGGCGGCCGATGGATTTTCAGAGGCATACAAGCAATACTCTGAGGGAGGCTGGGGAGGGCTGTCGAATGATCCTGAATGGGGAGGACAAGGGTTACCCCATATTGTCGCAGCCTTAACTTCAGAAATGTGGCATGCCTCGTGTATGTCGTTCGCTTTATGCCCAATGCTAACCGCTGGAGCTGTTCAAGCAGTGAAACGGCATGGTTCAAATAAGCTAAAAGATATTTATTTAAGCAAATTAATAAGCGGGCAATGGTCCGGAACAATGAATTTGACCGAGCCACAAGCAGGATCAGACTTGTCGGCTGTTAGATCTAAAGCGGTCCCAGAGGGGCCCCATTACCGAATTTATGGAACCAAAATCTACATCACCTGGGGTGAACATGAGATGGCCGAAAACATCGTGCATCTCGTGCTCGCCAGAACCCCCGATGCTCCGGAGGGAGTCAAAGGGATTTCCTTATTTGTTGTACCCAAGTACTTAGTCAACGATGATGGTTCTCTTGGCCATAGAAATGACGTGAAGTGTGTTTCGATAGAAGAAAAGCTCGGTATTCATGCCAGCCCGACTTGCGTGATGGCTTTTGGGGACGAAGATGGAGCCGTGGGATATCTGGTTGGCGAAGAGAATCGCGGGCTACAGTACATGTTCACAATGATGAATTTCGCAAGACTTGAGGTGGGGATTGAGGGCTTAGCCATTTCTGAGCGTTCATACCAGCGCGCCGCTGAGTTTGCTAAAGGTCGTGTTCAAGGCCGAGCGATTGGAAAGGGTTCGGGCGACCGCGTGTCCATCATTCATCATCCGGATGTAAGACGAATGTTGCTCACAATGAAATCTCAAATAGAGGCGATGAGGGCACTGACCCTTCAAACGTGCCTTCATCTTGATTTGGCGACGGCTCATGGTGATGATGCCGAACGCGTGAATCATCAAAATATGTTTGATTTACTTACGCCAGTGGTGAAAGGTTGGTGTACTGAGCAATCCATTGAGATCACGTCATTGGGTATCCAAGTTCATGGCGGTATGGGGTTTGTGGAAGAGACAGGGGCAGCTCAGTACCTGCGTGACGCGAGAATTGCACCAATTTATGAAGGCACGACGGGAATTCAAGCTAACGATCTGATTGGTAGAAAGGTGGCGGCAGAGCAGGGGGTAACAGCTTTTAGACTAATTGCTTCAATGCGAGACACCGTTAATGAATTAGACACCTATGAGGGGCACTCTGGGTTGCAAACCATCAAAGAGAAGCTGCAAATTGCAGTGGACTCACTTGAACAAGCCGTCAACTGGGTAGTAGAGACGTATTTAGATGACCCAGAGAGAGCATCCGCAGGATCTGTTCCTTTGTTAAAGCTTTTCGGGACAGTTTCTGGGGGATGGATGCTTGCACGGTCTGCGATTATCGCCAAAAACCGACTTGATGATGGAGGTGAGAAATCAAAATTCTACAGAGGTAAACTAGCGACCTGTCGTTTTTATTCGGAGAATATTCTGCCGACGTCAGGAGTACTTCGGGATCAGGTCATTGAGGGACATAAGACGGTTGTTGCTATGGATGAGACTTACTTTTAATGGGACTTAACGTGGATAATGCGCTACCTGATGGACAGGACCCTACTTTGAGAGTTGTGCCAATGCCATCAGACGCAAATTATAGTGGCGATATTTTTGGCGGTTGGATTATGTCCCAAGTCGATATCGCGGGCAGCATTCCGGCGGCACTTCTGGCTCAAGGAAGGATTGTGACGATCGCGGTAAATTCTTTTTTATTTAAACAGCCGGTTCATATTGGCGATGTCGTTAGTTTTTACGCATCCGTTTCAAAAGTAGGTAAAACATCAATTACAGTCGACGTTGAAGTTTTTGCTCAAAGACGCTCTCAAGATGGTACGGTTAAGGTAACGGATGCTACACTTACATACGTCGCAGTTGATGAGCATCGGAAGCCCAGAGCAATTAAAAAAGATCAGATCCTGTAGAAGTTAAATTTAGTGAGCGTTCTGAGAGCGTCTCGATTTCTCGCTACATATTCGGATAGTTCGGGCCACCACCGCCCTCTGGCGGTACCCAATTGATATTTTGTGTCGGATCTTTGATATCGCATGTTTTGCAGTGAACGCAGTTTTGCGCATTGATCTGTAGGCGGGGTGTATTGTCCTCCGTAACTATTTCGTAAACGCCGGCAGGACAGTATCTTTGCTCAGGAGAGTCGTACTCATTAAGGTTGACGGTAATGGCAGTCGACTCATTTGTGAGTTGCAAATGGCTTGATTGATTTTCTTCGTGATTAGTGTTGCTTATGAACACCGAACTTAATCTATCAAAAGTTAAAACCCCGTCTGGTTTGGGATATTTTATTTGTTTGGCCTGTTTAGCGGGAATGAGTTGTTTGTGGTCTTCATGGTGCTTCAACGTCCAAGGCGCCTTTCCTCTTAAGATGTAGGTGTCAAAACCAGCGTAGAGAAGGCCCAACCAGAATCCCCACCTAAACGATGGTCGGATGTTCCGAACCTTTTTAAGCTCTGTTGCGAGCCATGATTTAGAAAAACGAAAAGCATAGTCTAGAGTCATTTTGCTATCAGCCATATCTGCGGCAGCAAAAAGGGACTCAGCAGCAAGTATTCCCGATTTCATGGCGGTATGTGATCCCTTAATTTTGGGCACATTGAGAAAACCCGCTGCGTCACCCACGAGAAGTCCGCCTGGGAATGACAGTCTAGGTATCGATTGATAACCACCTTCGGAAATCGCTCTGGCGCCGTAAGATATTCGTCTGCCGCCCTTAAATGTTTGAGAGATGTCAGGGTGCGTCTTAAATTGCTGAAATTCCTCAAATGGTGACAAGAAGGGATTTTTGTAATCAAGACCGATGACAAACCCCACTGCGACCTGATTATTTTCGAGATGGTATAAAAATGAGCCACCGTAAGTTTGGTTGTCCAACGGCCAACCTGTGGAATGAATGACCAGGCCCTCTCTATGATTTTCTGGAGTAACCTCCCACAGTTCTTTGATACCAATGCCATAGGTCTGTGGCTCAACGCCTTTTCGCAAATCGAAACGTTTAATCGCGGCTTTAGTCAACGAGCCTCGGCAACCTTCAGCGAAAACTGTTTGCTTCGCATGAAGCTCGATACCTTGCTGGTACGAGCTTGTTTGTTGCCCATCTTTCCCAACGCCCATATCGCCAGTGGCGATTCCTTTAACAGAGCCGTCGGAGTTGTAGAGGATCTCAGTCGCGGCAAAGCCTGGGTAAATTTCGACCCCTAACCCTTCAGCTTGCTCACCGAGCCAGCGAACGACATTGCCTAAACTAACGATGTAATTTCCTTCATTCTTCATGTAGGGAGGCGTGGGGATGACGTAAGACTTTGAGGGCGTTAAAAAAAGAAGGCGGTCTTCCGTGACTGGAGTGTGAAGAGGAGCTCCTAAATTTTTCCAATCTGGTATGAGCTCGTCTAGAGCTTTTGTCTCAATAACCGCACCGGACAGGGTATGTGCGCCAACCTCAGATCCTTTTTCAACGATACATACCGATATTTCTTTCTCAGAGTCGACCGCCAACTGCTTTAATTTGATCGCACAGGACAAACCCGCCGGTCCGGCCCCGATAATAACCACGTCGTATTCCATTGACTCTCGATCTGACAAAACTTACTCCTCCAGTTTCAGGGTTTTCATAACACTCTTCTGATATAGTCTCACGAATCACAGTTAGTTGATTCGTGAGATATTAATATTCAAATAAAATTTAAAAATGGCTACAAGTTTAAAAGATTCAATGACGTTGGTTCGGACGGACGAAATGAAAATGCGCTGGGGTGAAATGGATAGCCTATCTCACATGAATAACGTCGCATATATGAGGTATTTTGAGGAGTCTCGTGTGGCTTGGTTCCATGAACTCGAAATTAACTACAATTCCAATTCTGAAGGCCCTATTCTCGGTACGATCACATGTCGTTATTTGAAAAGTGCGTTGTATCCTACGACGTTTGGTTTGACGAGCTATGTTGGGAAACTAGGCCGAAGCAGTTTCACTATGTACCACCAACTTTTTAATGCACATGACGAATCTGAGGTTTTTGCTGAGGCAGAGGCAATATTGGTTTGGGCTGATATTCTAGCCGGCAAATCGAGGCCGATACCAGACTGGTTAGGATTGGTCATCCGGGGGGCTTAGCCAAAGTTTTCACCGCTGACCTCGACACTCAAATCGCTCATAAGGTAAAGGTAAGTGGGAAGGAGGCTTTCCATTGATCGTAATTGGTTTCGCTCTTCTCCAGGGTGCGTTTTTGACCTCATTGGCGAGTTGATGGGGCCGGGCGTGACAACATTAATTCTGAAGGGTTTTTCGTCTTTCCACTCATTTGATTGCAGAGTTGCGTAAGCGTTTAGTGCTGATTTGGATATGGCATACCCGCCCCAATAAGCATCCAAAGTGGTCGCGTGAGAGTCAGACGTCAAAACAACCGACCCGGATCCTGATGCTTCGAAAAGTGGCTCGCAGCATTGCGTCAACAGCGCTGGTGCAATCACATTGACTTTCATAAGATCTTGCCAATCAGAAAGTCCCAGAAGTCGCATAGAGCCAAGTTCTGTGATGTGTGTCGCACAATGGATGAGACCGTGGAGTTCGCCAACATTGTCCTTAATTACGCTGGTCATGGCTTTGAATTCGTGTTCCTCCGCTTTACGAAGGTCGAGTTCTAAAATAGCAGGTTCAGGGTTGTCATTGGAAATAATGTGGTCATACGTTTGATTGAGTGCGTCTATGTTCGTACCATTTAGAATAACGGTCGCTCCATAGTGTGCACATTCATAAGCCAAGGTCCGTCCGAGACCGCTAGATGCGCCAGTAATTAAGATGGTTTTGCCTGCTAATGCAGTTTTATTTACGGCGTTTTGAATTAAAGGTTTCATATTGATTCTAGGGTAATTTGCGCAGCACTCACCCCGCTCCTGACTGCAGCCTCAAGGGTTGCCGGGTAGCGCGGATATGTATAATCGCCGGCAAGAATGATACCTGGAGTTTCGGTCACTTGCTTTGGACGTTTCAGATTTGGGATACACGAATAGGTCGCGCGTTTTTCGGCAATTACCTTGCTCCAAATCGGTTGTCCCAACTTAAATCGGGTGTCGAGTGTGCGTACCGACTCCTCGGACAGTTGCTGGTTAGTTAATTTTTGATGTTTACCTGTGCCGCTTATGACGGCACCAATTAGACCTAAGTCGTGATGCGTTACACCTCTATCAAATACCCATTGCGGGTGGGGCGAGCTCATTCCAATCATGCGATCTGGAAGTGATACGCCACTCGGATACTGATGATAGATCGTGTAGATCGGTTCGTATTCGAATTGATCCATGAGGGGCAAAGTGATCGGCAGAATAGAGGAGTCGGTAACGACGTTTTTGACGTTATGTGGAGATGTGGCTAGCACGACGTGTGAAAACAGTTCTCGAGAACCCTCTATGCTGAATGATCTATCCTTATCGCGTTGGATGGTGGCTCTGATGCCGCAATTAATAGTGCCCTCGTGCGCCTCTATGAATCTCGCTGATCGTGAAGCAAAAAGTGAGGTTAGATCTGTCGTGGGAAACAAAAGGTCGCTCGCATTTTTACCGCCTAGCAGGGCGTCAGCGATCACATTTACGAATATGTTGGCACTGGCTCTGTTGGTGCCGACATTTAACGCTGATAGGCATATTGGGTTCCAGAGCAAATTGATTAAGTTTTCCGTTTGCTTATATCGCGTGAGTAAACTGTGCGCTGATTCAGTTGCCGTAGTCGATTTAGTCTTATATTTGATTGCCACCAAAAAGTTGAGAATCAACAATTTTTCTTTGACGTTCATTCCTTTCGCTGACAGAAATCCGAATAGCCGACCGCATGGAATATTGCCGCGAGGAATTTTGATTTTTAATTCATCGTATTGGTAAGTAAATGGTTGGCGGTTAATGTTGAGCGGTTCGTTGGGTGCTCTTATTTTGTCCAGTAATGCGAGTGTCTCTGAGTAAGCGCCTGACATTAGGTGAATGCCATTGTCCAAAATTTTGCCATTGAACGCAATTTTTCGAGCACGTCCGCCAAGGGTACGAGAGGTCTCAAATGTCGTTGTGGGCAATCCCGCATCGGATAAGGTTACCGCAGTTGTCAACCCAGCCCAACCGGCGCCGATAATGGCGATATTTGGATGCTTCATTAGCTAGGTTTTCGACCAAACTCTCCACGCTATCCAGAACTTATGAATTGGTGAGAGTGTTTGGCGTTTAAAAAAAGAGCGGCTTGGTTTTTCGACAATTTTTCCTAATAATTTTTTATAAATTGCGCTCATGATTAATCCAGCTTTTTGATCTTTTCGGTCGTCGGGGTGCAATGCTAAATGAGCAGATTCGAAAAGATCATAGGCACGCTCAGCCTGAGCCTCTATGAGACTATCGAATTCTTTAGTTCCGACTGATTCAAGTAAAGAACTTTTATTGATGCCGAACTTGGTTAATTCATCGGTCGGGATGTAAATTCGCCCTCGAGCGAGATCTTCCTGAATGTCACGAAGGATATTAGTCAGTTGAAGAGCAAGCCCCAGTCGCTCTGCAAAAATGAGGGTACTTGGGTGAGAATAGCCAAAAATATTCGCAGAAAGAATGCCCACGGCACTAGCGGCCCGAAAGCAATAGTGAGTGAGCTGCTGTGTTGTATCGTACTGCGTGCTTTCTAAGTCCATGACCATGCCATCAATAATTAAGTGGAAATATTTTTTTTCCAGCCTGTATTGCTCAATAAAAGTGCGGAGTGCCTTAGTCACTGGGTGCTGGGGTGTTCCGGACCAAAGTGAATCGATTTCACTTTTCCACCATTCAAGTTTAGCTCTGGCTATCTGCTCATCCGTCGGATCGTCGACGATATCGTCGACTTCTCTACAAAACGCGTAGAGCGCAGTGATAGCATCTCGTTTATCTTTCTCTAAAAATAGAAAGCTGTAATAAAAACTTGATCCGCTTTGAGCGGTTTTTTTCGCACAATATTCTTGAGGTGTCATTATTTGCTAAAAGCGATTTGAAAAATGATCTGAACCAAATCTCGCGCATTCAATTTGTGTGTTTCGGAAAAAATATTACCTCTCGAATTCATAAGTTTTTTAGTAACTTGTGTCCCAGACTTTACTATCGCCTTGATCTCTATCCCTAATCGGCCTGGAAGTTTTCCATAAAGCGGAGCGCCGGAATTAAGTAACTGTTGTGCTCGGTCGACTTGAAATTCCATAAAATTTAGCCACTTTAAATCGAATGTTTTGTGTTTTATGTGCCCCTCCGTGATGCCGAACGCTTTCATTTCGTCCGAAGGTAGATAAATTCTGTTGATATCGTAATCTTCCGTGATGTCTTGCAAAAAATTAATTATTTGCAGTCCGGTACATATTGAATCTGACAATTGAAAATATTCGTCTTTAGGTTGTTCGAACAAATGTAAAAGTATTCTTCCAATGGGATTTGCCGACCGCTCACAATAACTCGTTAACTGTGCATAGGTTTCATATCGACTCGTGGTCAAATCTTGCTCAAACGCGTCAAGTAAATCTTCAAAAAGTCTTAACGGTAGATTATATTGATTGACCACATTACTAAGTTCATGAAATAGCGGAGTGAGAGGAAAACTGTTTGTTGCGATTTTTTGAAGTTCTTCACGAAAAAATTGCAACCGTTCGCGTTTAAAAGTAAGAGGAAGGTCGGGGCAGTCCGCGATGTCATCTGCTGATCGAGCAAAATTATAAATTTTTTGTATCGATATTCTGAGATGGTTCGGCAGAATTAAAGATGCGACCGGAAAGTTTTCGTAATGATCAGTTGGCAAAATAGCAAATCCAGATGGGTGAAGGTTGTCAAATCAAGTTTGGGATCAGCTTTCTTAAGAGAACTGAAATAACTCGACTACATGGATTATAGTAGAATGTGAGATATGCGAATGTGGCGGAATTGGTAGACGCACCAGATTTAGGTTCTGGCGCCGAGAGGCGTGAGAGTTCGAGTCTCTCCTTTCGCACCAAATTATTTGGTAGATAGAGGCGCATTTTTGCGCTGTTTTTATGCGGCGGACACTTACTCGGGTGTCGTCGCGAATACATTTTTTTGGGTTAAATATGGAATCAACATTAGAGACAGTCAGTAATTTAGAGAGAAAAATGTCAATTTCAGTACCTATGACTGAAATAAATAGTGAGGTGGTTTCAAGATTAGGTCGGTTAACAAAGACCGTTAAGGTAGCTGGTTTTCGACCTGGTAAGGTCCCAATGAAAATTGTGGAGCAACAACACGGCGCGCAGGTTCGAAGCGAAGTGATGAGTGACGCTATCGGAAAGAATCTGGGCTCCGCACTCGAAGAGAATGATTTAAAAATTGCGGGACTTCCCAAGATTGACGTCGAAGCCAAAGAAGAAAAAGATGAAAATTTTGTGTTTTCGGCCGCTTTTGAAGTTTATCCGGTAGTTGAAGTGAAGGATATCAGCGATTGCTCGATAGATAAGCCAACAGTAGGTGTTGGGGACAATGAAATCGATTCAACACTAGCAATCATGCAAAAGCAGAGGGCCACTTTCGAGGCGGCAGCTAAATCAGCTGAGTCAGGAGATCAGCTAAAGATAGATTTCAAGGGGTCTGTTGACGGTGAAGTATTTGAGGGAGGCTCGGGCGAGGGCGTTGTGATGAGCCTTGGTGAGGGTCGATTGGTTCCTGACTTTGAGAATGCATTGATCGGCTTAAACGCCGGAGACGAAAAAACTTTTGATGTTCAGTTCCCCGATGACTATGCGAGCAAGGAGTTAGCAGGTAAGCAAGCTCAGTTTGAGGTTAAAGTGCACGAGGTTCTTGGTGCAGTTCTTCCTAAAATTGATTCAGAATTTGCGAAGCAAATGGGTTTTGAGGACGGTGATGTTGACAAACTTCGTTCCGAAGTCGAAAGGAACGTCAATTCCGAGGTCGAAAAACGGTTGGAATCTCGTCAGAAAGATTTAGTGATGAAAACTCTGCTTGGTCAGGCGGAATTTGATGTCCCGCAGTCACTCATTGATGAGGAGGGTCAGAGACTCTCGGAGCAAATGAGGGAGAACATGAAATCACGAGGTATGAAAGTGGATGATGCACCTCTCCCCAAGGAGGTTTTCGCTGAGGAGGCAACTCGGAGAGTGAAACTCGGGCTGATAATTGCTCATGTCGCTGAAAAAAATGAACTCCAGCCAAAGCCAGATCAACTCAAAGAAGTTGTCGAGGAAATGGCTCTCGGATATGAAAAACCTCAAGAAGTCCGAGATTGGTACTACAAAAATCCGCAGCGATTGAGAGAGATCGAATCGTTTGTAGTGGAAAAAAATGTGGTGGCATGGGCGTTAGAGAACGCGAAGGTGAAAGAGTCTCAAGCAGACTTTGACGAGCTTATGGGGTTGAGTAAATGATAGGAGAAAATGCTGGGTTTCAAGACCCAATGTCCCTCGGGATGGTGCCTATGGTTATCGAGCAAAGTGGTCGAGGCGAGCGCGCTTATGACATTTACTCGAGGTTATTGAAAGAGCGAGTTATTTTTTTGGTGGGACCAGTGAATGAATTGACCGCAAATCTTGTCGTTGCTCAGCTTTTGTTTTTGGAGTCGGAAAACCCAGATAAAGATATTTCGCTCTATATTAACTCTCCAGGTGGTGTTGTTTCAGCGGGTATGGCAATCTACGACACGATGCAGTTCATCAAACCTGATGTGAGTACGCTATGCATCGGTCAGGCGGCAAGCATGGGCGCCTTTTTATTAGCGGCTGGGGAAAAGGGAAAGCGTTTCGTGCTCCCAAATTCCAGAGTGATGATTCATCAACCTTTAGGCGGTTTCCAAGGACAAGCTTCAGATATAGAGATTCACGCGAAAGAAATTTTGTACTTAAAAGACCGACTTAATCAATTGTTGGCCGAGCACACCGGCCAACCAATTGAAACGTTAAGACGAGATACTGATCGGGATAATTTCCTCGGTGCCGAAGAGTCGGTATCGTACGGTCTGGTTGATCAGGTGCTTTCCAAAAGATCATAGAACTTGATCATCATAAACCTGTCGTATCCGTTGTATAGTTACTTTTACTTTATTAAAGATAGTGTTTTATGAGCGAAAAAGACGATAGTTCCCCGGAAAAACTACTGTATTGCTCTTTCTGTGGTAAAAGTCAGCAGGAGGTTAAGAAGCTAATCGCAGGCCCATCTGTGTTCATTTGCGATGAATGCATCGAGTTATGTAACGACATAATCTTAGAGGAGGCGTTGGCAGACCCTCAATCGAGTGACCAAAACTCGAGCTTGCCCGTTCCGAAGGGTATCAGGGACGCACTCGATGAGTATGTAATCGGTCAGGAACTCGCTAAGCGCATTTTGTCCGTAGCGGTCTATAACCACTATCGTCGTCACCAAGAAACGTCTGACGATGGTATAGAGCTCTCCAAGTCGAATATCCTACTAATAGGGCCTACAGGGTCTGGTAAGACACTTCTCGCACAAACATTGGCTCGTCTGTTGGATGTCCCTTTCGTGATGGCTGACGCGACAACACTTACTGAGGCCGGCTATGTCGGTGAAGACGTTGAAAACATCATACAAAAGCTACTTCAAAAGTGTGATTATGATGTCGACCGTGCTCAGAAAGGTATTGTTTATATTGATGAGATTGATAAAGTTTCAAGAAAGACCGATAACCCCTCAATCACTCGAGATGTGTCGGGTGAGGGGGTGCAACAGGCACTGTTAAAATTGATCGAAGGAACTATTGCCTCTGTTCCTCCGCAAGGGGGTAGAAAACATCCGAATCAAGAGTTTGTTCAGGTGGACACGAGTAACATCCTCTTCATTTGCGGAGGCGCATTTGACGGATTAGAAAAGATTATCAGAGACCGCTCCGACAAGAGTGGTATTGGCTTTGGAGCTGAAGTTAAGCCTAAAAATATCGCGAAAGATGCGAGTCGTGTCTTAAAAAGCGTCGAGCCGGAGGATTTAATCAAATTCGGTTTAATCCCGGAGTTTGTGGGCCGCCTACCGGTGTTAGCTACGTTAGAGGAGCTTAACGAAGAAGCGTTGATGCAGATTCTTATTGAGCCGAAGAATTCCCTAGTTAAACAGTACAAGAAGATTTTTTCAATGGAGGGCGCGGATCTGGATATTCGTACTGACGCGCTGTTAGCTATTGCGAAAAAGTCGTTGGATCGTAAAACTGGAGCGAGGGGTTTGCGGTCGATTATTGAGAGTGTTCTCTTGGATGTGATGTACGATCTGCCATCGGCGAAGAACGTGGAGAAGGTTGTAGTTGACGAATCGTCGGTTGTTGAAGGTACGAAGCCTCTTTTAATTTATTCTGAGCAAGAGGATTCTGCAGCGTGATGTGTCTCTCTCATCCCGAAATACTTGCTTGATCTTGAATTCTTGGTATTAGTCCTGATATAAGAATCTTATTGTGTTGTATGAAAGGTTGAATTATGAGCGATGAAGTTGAGACCAGTGTGAATAACAATCCTTTTCCTCTCATTCCACTTAGAGATGTTGTTGTATTTCCGCACATGGTCATCCCGTTGTTTGTGGGCCGTGCTAAGTCGAACAAGGCTCTAGAGGTTGCAATGGAGGCTGGCAAGCAAGTGATGCTAGTTGCACAAAAAACTGCTGCGAAGGACGACCCCGACGCTTCAGATCTCTATGAGGTTGGCAGTGTTGCCAATATTTTACAAATGTTAAAACTACCTGACGGCACAGTTAAGGTGCTGGTTGAGGGGGTGAATCGAGCTCGCTTGAGCGAGGTAATTGATGAAGAAACATATTTGACTTGCGTGACTCTAGAATTGCCCCCCGAACCTGGAGACGCGTCAAAGCTTGAAGGAATGAGACGGGCGTTAGTCACGCAGTTTGAGCAGTACGTTAAAGTTAACAAAAAAATTCCGCCCGAAGTATTGTCCTCATTAGCCGGAATCGATGAGGCTGGTAGGTTGGCGGATACAGTTGCTGCGCACTTGCCTCTTAAAATTGAACAGAAACAGGAAATATTGGAGTTGTCAGACGTTAAGGCACGTTTGGAGCATCTCCTTGCTTTACTCGAGTCGGAACTAGATATCCTGCAAGTTGAGAGACGTATCCGAGGCCGCGTGAAGCGACAGATGGAAAAAAGTCAGCGAGAGTACTACTTGAACGAGCAAGTTAAAGCGATCCAAAAAGAGTTGGGCGATTCTGAAGACGGAGCCGACCTGGAGGAGCTCGAGAAAAAAATTAAGTCAGCGCGTTTGCCAAAGGAGGCAAAAAATAAAGCTAACGCAGAATTTAAAAAGCTTAAGTTGATGTCACCAATGTCGGCTGAGGCTTCGGTTGTGAGGAATTACATCGAAACGCTCGTTGGTCTACCTTGGAGAAAGAAGAGCAAAGTTTCTACGGATCTGAACGCTGCTGAGAAAATTCTCAACGAAGATCACTATGGGCTCGATAAAGTGAAGGAAAGAATCATCGAGTATCTTGCTGTTCAGCAACGTGTGGATAAACTAAAAGCTCCGATACTCTGCCTTGTTGGTCCTCCTGGAGTCGGTAAAACGTCGCTGGGGCAGTCGATCGCAAAAGCAACCAATAGAAACTTCACTAGGATGTCGCTGGGCGGCGTTAGGGATGAATCGGAGATTCGCGGGCACAGAAGAACCTATATCGGCTCCATGCCCGGTAAGATTCTGCAAAACATGAGTAAAGTTAAAGTGCGGAATCCGCTGTTTCTGCTCGACGAAGTCGATAAGATGGGAACGGACTTTCGGGGGGATCCATCATCCGCATTGCTGGAAGTTCTAGATCCAGAACAAAACGATAAATTTGGAGATCATTACATCGAGGTAGATTATGACCTCTCAGATGTGATGTTTGTCGCGACCGCGAATTCAATGAACATCCCAGGTCCACTGCTTGATAGGATGGAGGTTATTCGCTTAGCAGGCTATACCGAAGATGAAAAAGTTAACATAGCACTTCGCTATTTATTACCGAAGCAACTTAAAAACAACGGCGTGGAAACTAAGGAGATGTCTGTTTCAGAAGGGGCTATTCGGGATATCGTGAGGTATTACACACGTGAGGCCGGTGTGCGTTCTTTGGAGCGAGAAATCTCTAAAATATGCCGCAAAGTGGTAACCGACATCTCTGTGAATAAGATAACTAAAAAGATAAACGTTAGTTCGAAAAATATAGATAAATATTTAGGTGTACGAAAGTTTAGTTTTGGTTTGGCTGAAAAAAATAACCAAGTCGGTCAGGTTACGGGTTTGGCTTGGACAGAAGTAGGTGGTGAACTTCTCACCATAGAGTCAGTGATTCTCAAAGGCAAAGGGAACATTCAGCGAACCGGTTCGCTGGGGGACGTGATGAAGGAATCGGTGGAAGCTGCCCGGTCGGTCGTTCGATCTCGATCTCATGTTTTGGGGATTGAAGATGATTTGTTCGAAAAGCACGATATTCATGTGCATGTGCCGGAGGGCGCTACACCTAAGGACGGACCTTCGGCCGGGATTGCGATGACCACGGCGTTAGTTTCTTCGATTACTAAAATTCCTGTGCGCTGCGACGTCGCTATGACTGGCGAAATTACGTTAAGAGGTGAAGTGCTAGCCATCGGTGGTTTAAAGGAGAAACTATTAGCTGCGCACAGAGGCGGTATCAAGACCGTATTGATCCCGCAGGAAAACGTCAAAGACCTGGCTGATATACCCGACAACATCAAGGGTAAATTGAACGTCCATCCTGTCAAGTGGATTGATGAGGTTTTAGACATGGCGTTGGAACGTGCGCCTATTTCGATGGTTGATGATGACTCAAGTGCGGTCACGATCTCCACTGTTGACAAAAACCAATCGAAACCCACGAGAGTGAAACATTAGGAACGGATGTTATGCATGTTAAAAAAGTTTTTTTTTAGTATGCTTGACATGCGCTTTTTACAGTTGCTATAAACATGCATGAGCATATACGAGTGCAAAAAAATTATTTTTGTTTTACCCTTGTTCAAGAACTTAGCATTGCGGGTTTGGGGGTGAACCCGCTAATAAACTTTTAAATATAATTATTAATACGAAAGGATTCGACGTGAATAAATCAGAATTAGTTGAAGCAATGGCTGCTGCGGCAGATATTTCAAAAGCCGCTGCCGAACGTGCATTGGATGGAGCGACATCAGCAATCACTGGCGCTCTTAAGGGTGGTGATCAAGTGACTATAGTAGGGTTCGGTAGTTTCTTAGTCGGTGAGAGAGGGGCGCGAATGGGTAGAAACCCTAGGACGGGTGAGAGTATTCAGATCAAGGCGTCGAAGTCACCAAAATTTCGTGCTGGTAAAGCACTCAAGGATGCAGTAAACTAGCGCGCTTTCGAGATTGCGTCTCGGCCGATTTTTTCGGCTTGGCGACAGTCAACAATAGAATTGCATCGGGTGCTTAGCTCAGCTGGTAGAGCGTCGCCCTTACAAGGCGAATGTCGGGAGTTCGAACCTCTCAGCACCCACCAGACCGATGTAAGGAGTGGTAGTTCAGTTGG